>QNBN01000001.1 GCA_003645695.1 Spirochaetota bacterium
GAGAAATACCTGAGAGAAGGGTTGCAGAGGCAGGATGAAATATATAAAAAAATAATGTCCAGGGTAAGAGAGAAACTAAATCAGAAGATACTTGATTCGCTTGATATGGTATCAACCCTATTTAACCTTGAGAAGGTAAACATAGGACAATACAAAAATGAGGAAAGAGTTTTAAGTTATCTTCAAACAAATATAATTGCACCCCTTGACATCCTTTCATTCATGTTTAATACAGAATCTCTTAATAGAATATTGGAGAGTTCCTATAAAATAGGAAAAACCACGGGGAAGTTTCAGAAAGTTGAGGGGGCTCTTATTGCAATAGAGCCAAAGACCGGATACATTACCGCAATGGTAGGTGGAAGAAAATTTTCACCGGACAATCAATTAAACAGGGCAGTTCAAATAAGAAGACAGGTTGGTTCTGGTTTTAAACCGTACATCTATACTGCTGCAATAGATACAAAAATTTTTACACCTGCTTCTATTATTATGGATAGCCCTGTGGTATTCTATGATGGAGAAAAAGAATGGATCCCGGAGAATTACGGTGGAATATATCATGGTAAAATGAGATTAAGAGATGCCCTAAGGAAATCAATAAATGTGGTAACAGCAAAAATTGTTGATAGACTTGGAGTTGATACTGTTATTAAGTACGCATCAAAAATTATCGGTATTACTGATCCAAAAGAGGTAAAAAAAAGGTTTCCCCGTGTGCTTTCAATCGCCCTGGGAGTTGTTGAACTCTCACCTCTTGAGCAGGCAAGGGGTTTCGGTACTTTTGCAAACGGAGGAAAGGCTGTTACACCCATATCTGTACTCTATGTCCTTGATAGAAACGGAAATCTTATTGACAACTTTGAAGAAAAGTTAAGGGAAAAACAGCTAAAGGAGAATAGTCAGGTTATATCTGAACAAACCAACTTTATAATGACTGATATGTTGCGAGATGTACTCAGGCCCGGAGGAACAGGATACAGGGCAGCTCATAGCAATGGGTTTGATAGGCCAGCCGGAGGAAAAACAGGAACCACTCAAAACTGGAAAGATGCATGGTTTACAGGATTTACGCCTGATCTAGTAACATGTGTATGGGTTGGATTCGATAGAAACAGTGTATCACTTGGGAGAGGACAGGCAGGAGGAGTTGTAGCCGGACCTATATGGGCAAAGTTTATGAGAGATGCACTTAAAGACAAGCCTCCTTCATGGTTTGAAAGACCAAAGGGAATTTACGCTGTAAAAATCTGCAAAAAATCCGGACTTCTCCCAACAAAGTATTGCAAAGATGTTATGACAGAATACTTTTTACCCGGTACTGTTCCAACGGAATACTGCAATGAATGTAAACCATCAAGAGGAAATGAATCTTTTAATCTGAACATCTTTAAAAAGAAAAAATCATCAACCACGAATTTTTTTAAAAAGAGTCTTAAGCCCAAAACCCCTGACTCATCAGTAACTGAAAATAAAGAAAATAACACTCAATTTAATAGATCTCTTAATGGGACAGGCTCTAATTCTCTAAATCAGGATAATATTATTAATAATCCTTTACCGGAAGAAAATTATCAACAAAAATATAATGAAGAAACGACACGAAACCAACCAGAACAAACCGCACCTATAAACGAGTCTTCTGAGAAACAAAAATCAACAGAAGAAAACACAAATCTTTCCAATCAACAGAAAGGAAATGAACCAAATCAACCAAATCCGGAGCAGGAAATCCAGAATGAAACTAATCCTTCAGATACAAGTAATAATATTCAAAATAATGGTGAAGCGAACAACAATAGAGCACAATCCACAGATACCCAGAACGGCGAATCTTTAAACAATACTGACTTAAATTCAAATCCATAGATTCAAGGAAGAAATAATGTCCTACTTAAATAAAAGAAAGGTAAGGTTTGTTTATTCAGGTTATTCAGACGGCTATACAAACATGTCTATAGATGAAGCAGTAATGATAAAGCTTCATAAAAACCAAAGTCTTCCTATATTGAGGATATACAAGTGGGACCCTCCTACAATATCAATTGGTTATTTTCAAAAATCAGAGGATATCAATTTTGATAGATGCAAAGAAGATGGAATATTGGTGGTAAGAAGACTTACAGGAGGAAGAGCAGTATTGCACGATATAGAACTTACATACAGTATTATATTCACCAAAGATGATTTTTCACCATTTAAAAAAAAGGAAATGTTCCAATACATAGCTAAAGCTCTGACTGCTTCACTGGAGGAGCTTGGAGTAAATGCAAAAATGGCTGAAAAATCGAGGGGAGATTTAAAATCAGCGAACTGTTTTGCTTCTCCGGCACAGTATGAAATTGAAACACCAGAAAAGCAAAAATTAATAGGAAGTGCTCAGGTTATAAAAGATGGTGTAATGCTTCAACATGGTGCAATTCCCATTACTACAGCATATTCACGTATAGATAGATATTTAAACAAGGATTCTGGGGCTATTAAAAGCTCCTCGGCGATTGCTGAAGTATCAGGTAAAAAAATATCCGAGAGTGAACTGCTTCATGCATTAAAAAGAGGATTTTCTCACTACTTTCCACTGTTCGACAGTACACTCACCGATGAAGAGGAAGAATTAGCCCACTATCTTGCAAAAACTAAATATTCAACAGATGAGTGGAATAAAAAAAGGTGAAAACCCTATTATCAACATTTACTATCAATAAAATAATTTATTTTACCTGGTGTTAGCACTATACAACTATAATGATGGTTTAAAAGTTGAAGTTTTATTTTTTACTCTTGATTGGATTGTTTCTTTCTCTTATTCTTCACAATTCTGTACATCTCATAGAGGTTTTTTACTACTATTCTATCCTCAAATATCTGAATTTTCCCGGCGTTTGCAAAGTTTCTAAGTACCTCTTTTACTTTATTTTCTTTTTCCCCGCACCAATGAGCTATTTCCTCTACTGTACTATTGAACGTAACAGGTTCCGTTGTTTTTGGAGAAATACCTTGATTTTCAGCCAGCATTAAAAAAACATCACATACTTTTGACTCAACATCAGGCAGAGTTAGTATCATTAAACGTCTCTTGGCATCATATATACGGTTTGAAAATATTTTCAACAATTTAACAGCCATCTGGGGGTTCGCCTGCAGTAGTAAGTTAAAATTCTCTTTATTAAACTTTAATACTTTTACCTTGTCAATAGCTACAGCCGTTGCACTTCGTGGTTGATTTTCTAAAATAGCCATCTCCCCAAAAATATCACCGGGTTGAAGAATATCCAGGGTTTTTTCCATATCCCCGACTATTTTTGTCACTCTAACCCTGCCTTCCTGCAATAGGTAAAATTCATTACCCGGCTCATATTCGCAGAATATTATATCTCCTGGCTGATATGTAACTCCAAATTTACTGAACATACCATTATCCATGGTTTTGCTTTACCTCTAAAACTATTTTTTTAAACTAGCAAGCTCTTTTTTTGCTCTTCTGTCTATCGGACTCTCAGGTAGCATCTTAAGAACTTTATTAAAAAAGGATGCTGCCTTTTCAGTATCTCCCAACTTTTTGTAGGCAATACCGATATTAAAGAGGGCATCTTTAAGGTTTTCATCTTTTGGAAATCTTTTTATAAGATTTGTAAATACAAGAATTGCTTCTTTATACTTTTTCATAGCTAGTAGGCATCTTCCCATTTCAAACTCGATCTTGGGTATATATTCCTGTGCTTTCTCGTTTAAGGAACTTGAGCTATGCAGAGCTTTAAATAATCTATAAGCCTCTTCATATTTTTCCTGTGAGAATAAACTAACAGCATCGTAGAATTTTGTATCTATGTCAATATCTGCGACCTTTTTTGATGAAGACTTTTCACCTGTTTTTTTTCCTCCAACCGTTCCTATTCCCTGAGACTTATCCTCCTGATTCTTTTCACTCTGATTATTTTCTAAGGGTGATTCCTTTGATATATCGGTATAGGATATACTTTTACCATCCATAGCATCCATAACAGCTTCGAGCCTATCCCTTGCCTTTGCTGCATATGAGCCATTTGGATAATGTTTAAGATAGGTTTCGTAAACATACTTTGCTTGTTTATATTTATGATTTTTTAGATAATACTCACCAATATTAAATAGTTCAGTTTCATTATCCCCACCCGAAGAATGATCAAGAAAGCTGTGAACCAGTTTACCAACCCTTCTTAATTGATTACTGAACACCCTTAAAAAGTTTGTAATTATCTTTATATTCTTAGTAATTAATTTCTCAAATTCTTCTGTAGTTAAAACCAGAACCTGTGAATCTTTTACTACTACTGCAGTTTCCTCTCTGGGCCGTCTCGCAAGAGCTGATTTAACGCCAAAGAATTCTCCGTTCTTAAGCGTTTCCCTGACCTCTTCTCCGGTTTCAATCGAATGATAAACTAGGTCTACAGCCCCTGATTTAAGAATATAGATCTGATCTCCTATATCACCAACAAAATAGATGATCGATCCAGCTTTATAATTTCTTAAGATCCCAGGCACTTTCTAATCCCAATAAAGTTTATTTATTTTAATAATATCGCATTTTAAATACTGACCTATCAAATCATAGGGTTTAGTTAATAGGTAAATCTCTAATTATAAATGTAAAATTTAAAATAGACGTAAAACGAATAGGCGAATCAAGATTTTTATTGTGATTAAATGTCTGATAGCCTATTGTATAGGCAAAAATGGTAACTTCTTTTTATACCCAATATTTTTCCAGATGTCATTCATAAGTTTTGTTGGGCTTCCTACAATTAGTTTATTTTTACTATCAACGGTTATTCGTTCATGGTCTACTTCCAAAGCATTGAATAATTGAGCAAAGTTCTCATCTCCATAAATGGGCTTTCCTTCCATTATTACAAGAGCAATATCTGAGAGTTTTGCATTAACCAGAGAACTGTAGGGGTTATCATAAGTTTTCGATATTAGCAATAGATCAGCTTTTTTCCCCTTTTCAATCGACCCCAGATCTTTTTGTATCCTAAGGGCTTTTGCTGGATTTACCGTTATCATTCTTACAACCTCTTTGTCATCCAGTTCTTCTCCATACATCTCATAATAAACCTTCTTTGCAAATCTTATCTCTTCAAGAATATTTATCTCACCGGAGGAAGGAGAATCTGTTCCTATAGAAACATTAATTCCTTCTTTTAGAATATCCTTTATTTTTGCAGTACGATTGAACATAAACATATTAGAACCTGGACACCAGACAAAGTTTGCTTTTCTCTTCGCCACAAGCTTAATATCATTTTCATTAAATCCAATTCCATGAATAAGGATTGTATATTCGCTCAAAGCTCCATGCTCTTCAAGGATTTCTATTCCTTTTAAGGATTCTACATCAAATCCCTCTTCCACATGGGTTATATAAGGAATATCATTCTCTACCGCCTTTTTGTACTCTACATCAATACCATCTCCCCATTTTAAATCATAAACAGAAACCTCATGAGAAAGAGAATAATCTTTAATAACCCGGATTGGTAATTTTTCAATAAAAGGATCATTTACCTTATGGGGAATATGGTCCTGAACAGTTGTAACACCTGAAATTAAATTCTTATATGACCCTAAAAGATAAATTTCATATGCACTATTTTTATTTCTCTCTTCATATATGGGTGAACTTTTTAAATCATAATCCCATGGAAGCCAGCAGATGTATGGTCCATTACCAATCTTCGGGTAGTAAGTTCCAAATAAATGATCATGGATGTTTATTAATGCTGGAAATAGAAAATACCCATCACCTATTGTAAAATCATTTTGGGAGGACTTCTTAAACTCTTTAATTCTACCGTTGGATATTTTTAAACTAACATCTCCTTTTACAGTCTCAGGTGTAGCCATTGTGATTGAGCTAAGAGAATACTCAGTAATCATACTGTAGTTTCCTTACATTTGAATTAAGAAATTATATTTGCATAAGAAATCATAGTCAATATAATTATCCTTTAACTTAATTATACACATTATTTATGTTTAATTCAAAAATTTTAATATTAATAAAAATGGCTAAGCTACTTTTTCTCGTCCCAGCTTAGCCTATTTCAAAATATATACCCTTAAAAGATTACCTCTTATACACTTATCGGTTACTCGGTTTCAGTTCTTTAATTAGGTTTTATCTATTAGTAATATTTTGGTTCTTTGTATTGAAATTTTATATATGAGTTCGTTCTAAAAACTATTTTTATCATTTTTTAAAAAAAAGGTCTAATTGATAACTCTTTAGTATATAAGCAATTATATATCATGTATTATGTGAAAATTATAAAAAATAACAATTTAAGGCCTTTTTAGAATGGACTCATATATAACTTAAACACCAAAATTTTCAATAATATCTGACACCGAGCTTAATTAAGGCTTTATAATAAAATCAAATTATAAGCTTCAACAAAAGAAGCTAAGCATCTTGATATTTAACAAGTGAAAAAACCGGAGCGTCTATTTTTTTTCTACCGTTAAGAGGTTCAAGTTCCACAATAAAAGCCGCCTCAATTATATTTCCTCCTAATTTTTTTACCAATTCAATGATAGCTCCCATTGTTCCACCTGTTGCCAGAAGATCATCCACTACGAGGATATTCTCCCCTTGTTTAATTGCATCTTCATGCATCTCAAGGCTATCTGTACCATACTCCAGTTCATACACAACATTTATTTTCTTATACGGTAATTTTCCTTTTTTTCTGACAGGTACAAAACCAGCATTTAATAAATATGCAAGAGGGCTCGCAATTATAAACCCTCTCGATTCTGCCCCAACAACCTTATCTATTTTTTTATCCCTATATCTCTGGTATAAAAGATCAATTGATTCTTTAAAGGCCTTATTATCCTTCCATAGAGTTGTAATATCTTTAAACTGAATACCTGGTTTGGGGAAATCTGGGACATTTCTAATGTACTCTTTAAGATTCATATTAAATTATACTCCTTTCACTATTTTGTTTCTATAACTTTATATGTATAATATTGCCACATCCTGCTTTGGAAAACAAAAAAATATAGAAAATTGAGCTAAAATGAAGTATTTTTTTTATGCAATTCTTTATAAATAATCATATTCAAATAGAAAAGGTAATATTTGAATAGAAAAATGATTTTAACCGCACAGGTTCTATCAACCGTAATTTTAACTTATAAACAAGGACAACATTAGCATAAAAGGCAGTCGTAAAAAGATACTACTGGTCTGAAATAAATTCTTTAAGCTCATTGGTAAGTTGAAAATTCTTCAATTTCTGAAGCGTACTTTTTTGGATTTGCCTCACTCTTTCCCGGGTTATTCCGAGGATTTTACCCGTCTCTTCAAGAGTATAGGGGCCCTCTCCATCGAGCCCAAACCTGAGCTCTATTATTCTTTTTTCTCTTAAACTCAATTTATTCAATATCTGCTTTATCATTTTTTGAAGTGATGCAAAAAATATCTTTTCTTCATACTCCAAACCTTTCACATCTTCAATTAGGTCTCCCAATTCTGAAGAACCGTCAAGGTTAACCGGTGACTCTATTGAGCCAGGTTCTTGATCTATATTCAATATACTGATTATTTTATCTTTTGGTAATCCAAGATATTTAGCTAGTTCATTTGGGGTAGGTTCTCTCCCATATTTCTGTGTTAATTGCTTCGATACAAAATAGCACTTTTTAATGGTGTTAAGCATGTGAACAGGCAATCTTATCAACCTTCCTTTATCTGCAATAGCTTTTATAATTGATTGTCTTATCCACCATGTACTATAGGTACTAAACTTAAACCCTTTAGTATAATCAAACCTATCAACTGCTTCAATTAATCCAATATTACCTTCATCAATTAAATCTATCAAACTCAAACCTCTATGTTGATACTTTTTTGCAATACTAACTACTAATCTCAAATTAGCATTTACAACTTTATTTTTAATATTAATTAGTTTATCCTCATATTGTTTCTTTTGAGATAAATACTCCTTTTTATTTAATTTTTTCTGGTGATACAACTCTTCCAGTTCTTTTAATTTATTTTTAAGATATTTTATTTCTATATAACAGTTCTTCTCCTCATCAGGTTTCATCATTGGGATTTTGCTTATATGTTTCAAATAGTAAGCAAGGGGATCATCCCCTTCTTCTGAATACTCATTGTGGGATAAACCATAATCTTCTTTATCAAATTCCATAAGATAATTTTCTCTCCAATACAAAATTGCTAACTTTAATTCTTTACCTGCATCTCAGAACAAATGCTGCTTACATATTATAGATTTGTTAATTTCCTTAAAAAATAAGCGATGTATGGGATAAAAAATTACTTTTTAAATTCAACTTTAATTTTACTTTTAAAAATAAATCAGAAGGAAGCTATAAACAAAGGCTATATTTTATCTAATGAATAGGCAAGTGAACTTTCAATCATGATAAAAAACTTACTTTGCCTATTCGATTTATACCTATAAAAAATTATATTTAAGTGGCCTTGAATATTTTAGTATTCTAATTAAACATCAAATTCTGGTACAAAATACCACAATTTTTATGAATAAAACCATAATTTAATTAAAATATAATATCTTTTCCATGTTTATAAAAAACATTACATGATTTTATTATGAACCAGTCAGCTTAATAAATTCCCAATTATTGGTTTACCTATTTTATCGTATATAGTAGAGAGGATTAACAGGCTTACCCTTATAATATAGCTCAAAATGAATAACTGGAAAATCTGACCCTCTTTTTTTAATCGTCTTAGCAATGATGGTTTTTGCTTCTATTTTTTGCCCCTCTTTAACAATCGGGTCAATATCCTTTGTATATAAACTGTAAAAATTATTTCCGTGGTCAATTATTATTACAGGACCATAACCACGGATAAATCCTGAATAGATTACAATACCATTTTGAGGTGTTATTATATATTTAGATCCCAATACTTTTATATCAATCCCATAGTTAAAATCATATTTCCTCTTACCAAATTTTCCTATAATTTTTCCTTTTACAGGTAATTGGAGGCTAAAATTACCGAGTGACGTTGTTCCGGATGTAATAGAACCCTGGACATAGAGATGTTTTTTTGCCCCAGGGATGAAAATCCAGGTTCCTGGAGATATATGTAAAACATCCTCAATATCGTTTGCCCTTTTCACTTCATCAAGTGGAATGCTGTAGGTTTTAGCTATTCTCCATAATGTTTGGCCTTCCTCAACTTTATGCCAGATTCCCCTAACATATCCAGCTTTACCAGTACTTGGTTTCCCACCTGGTCCATTATTCATAGTTGAACAGGAAACCAATATTAGTAATATTACTACAATAAATGAAACATATACCTTTTTCAATTTAAGTTCTCACTTTTAATTATTTAAAATTCAAACTATGTTTTTTATTCATAAAAATTAAAATCTATTAAAACTATATTTTTTTGTATCAGCTTTTTCCCGGTCTACCGAAGTTACATTTTTTACTTTATCACTACCGACCTTTTAAAAAGAATAAATATCTAATCTAAATATTTTTAAATGGCCCCTATTATTTAATCGGTATATGTCCTAAAGTAATTAAGTCTAATAAAATTTCAAATTATACACTTTATAAATTCTTATGCTTTTATAGTATTAATTAAAACTTGACATTGGAAATAAATTGAAGTAAATTGTTTCTGCTCAAGGGGGCGTGGCGAAGATGGTTATCGCGCCGGCCTGTCAAGCCGGAGACCGCGGGTTCAAGTCCCGTCGCTCCCGCATTCTTTCGGGCTATAGCGCAGTTTGGTAGCGCGCGCGGTTCGGGACCGTGAGGTCGTGAGTTCAAATCTCACTAGCCCGAATTTTATCTATCATTATTAATGATCCCATTCATAAAGCTCGGATTCATCCAAGGCTTAATCTGAAATATCATATCATTCATAAAGCGTAAATTTACCCTCGATTAATCCGGAGTTTTCATTTTTCTTTCATTTTCCAATAATAAAATATTCTTATCTATTTAAAAAAATGTAACCTTCCAGCAGAGAGCCTCGAAACAATACTTTCTTTTTTACAGATCACACATATCAAGCATTTCCGGTACATATTTTTCCCAACCCATAGCCATTATGTGAATACCCTGACACATTGGTTTAATTTTCCTAATAAACTCTGCCATTAATTCTATACTTTTTTTTGGTCTATCCTCCTTTGATGCCTCTGCCAGTGGTTTTATCATATTGTCAGGAACAAAAACCCCAGGTACAAAGTTATTCATGTATTTGGCCATCCCTGGCGATTTTATAATTACAATACCGCACAACACTGGGACTTTGTATTTTTGTGCTTTATTCATAAAGTTTTCAAAAACCGCTGGATCATAAACAGCCTGGGTCTGGAAAAATTGGGCACCAGATTCTATTTTCCTCTCCATCTTTATCAACTGCATTTCAAGGGGATCGGCCCCCGGTGTTACGGTTGCTCCTGCAAAAATATCTTCTGGTACTCCATCCAGTTCCTGCCCGGCAAGATCCTTCCCGTTTTTTAAGGAGGTTATTGTCATAAGCAGACTTACTGAATCTAGATCAAAAACAGGTTTGCTATCAGGATGATCACCTGCAGTATTGTGGTCACCGGTCAGGGCAAGAATGTTTCTAATACCCTGAACATATGCCCCTAAGATATCCGATTGTATTGCGAGTCTATTTCTATCTCTACAGGTAATCTGTAAAATCGGTTCAAGGCCCTTCTGTACCAGTAGGGAGCAAACGCTCTGAGAGCTTATTCTCATTACAGAACTTTGATTATCCGTAACATTTATAGCAACTACTCTATCCTTTATGTATTCTACCTCTTTTTCCATGCAATGCTCAAGGTTTACTCCCTTGGGAGGACCTACTTCACCTGTTATTGTAAATAGACCTTTTTTAAGGCTTTGCTGCAATTTACTCATTTCTTATTCCCCCTCATTTTTAGCGTTTGATGGTTTTGGAGCTTTATATGCTACCTCTTTTTCAACAGCCCAACGGGTTGTTACCCTTTCGAAATCTGGTACATCTTCTTTTCTATAATCCCTTAGTCTTGGTATCTTTTTAAGATTGTCCAATTGACCAATCTCCTTTAATCTGTTATATATTAAGAACCAGCCGCAATCCCTGTCCTTTTCCACTTCACACTTTCCATCATGCTGCCCACCACACATCCCATTAATCAAACTCTTTGAACATGTCGTAATAGGGCATATACCTCCTGTATATGCAAGGTAACATGTACCACATCCAGCACAACGTTCGGTGGATGGCCACAATCCTTGCATGCCCTGGCTTGAAACAGTGTCATTTGCAGGTAAAGCGGGTAAATCAACCATCTTATTTGTGGATTGTACACCAATGCCACAGGAAACTACGAGTATTGCCTCTGTCTCTTGAAGATTGCTTAAATAATCCCTTAATCTAGAGGCGACAAGTACCTTATTGCAAAGAAAATCGATTATAGTTTTACCCGTAACTTTTTTATCATTCCCCGTAAGTAGATCGGCAAGCTCATTTAATCTTTCTTCACCCCCGGAATCACAGCCTATCGGGCATCCACCACATCCAAGGATGAAAATATTTTTAAACTTATTAAGCGAATCAAGGACTTCTGCATCAGGTTTAGGAATATTTACTACCATCTATAGTTCCTCCTTCATTTTTTTTCATTTATAACTATAACAATTTTAGTTTTTAACCTCTTTTATTATCTCTTCAGCAACTTTTTGTACAAGAGGTTTAAGTTTATCCGAAAGATCCATGGAGAGCTCTATCCTTTCAGGTTCTATGCCATAAAAAATAATATCATCTGGCATTTTTCTAACCAATCTTTCGAGATTTAATGATTCAATAACACCAAAATCATGTAGAGATATGGACTCCTCACTGTTAGATTTTATATCCTTCTCATAAAACCGATAGATGGTACCGGGATCTTTCCCACCCTTTGCAATATCAACAACAATCACCCTGTCGAAATCAGTCAATGAACCAGCAATATTAAAAAACCACGTACCTGCATCTATAAGCGACACGTTATTCGGGATACTCTTTTCCTTCAAATACTGTATCACCCTAACTCCAAAGCCCTCATCCCCCATAAGGATATTTCCCACACCAACAACTGCAATCCTTTTTTTAGACAACTTTAAGCTCCCCTATATTATTACCATTAACATCTAAAGAATGTACAGAACAAGCAAGACATGGGTCATAGGACCTTGCAATTCTTACAAGTTCAAAAGGATTCGACGGGTCCCTTACTTCCGTCCCTATTAATGCCTGCTCCATAGGGCCATGCTGTCCGTTTTCATCCATCGGAGAACCGTTCCATGTTGTAGGAACAACGAGTTGATATTTATCTATCTTTTTTTCTTTAATCCTTATCCAGTGGCCAAGAGCACCTCTGGGTCCATCAACAATACCCATACCTTCCCCTTCCTCAGGTATTTCATATTCCACAAACGCAGGACCATCCGGATCAAGCTGTAATACCCACTCAGCCATTTTATCAGCAACATACTTGGCATCAAGTGCTCTGGCAGCATGCCTACCCAAAACTGAATTTAAACTACTGATATCAATTTTTATGTCCGAAATTAACTTATCTACAGCATTCTTTACGTACGAATCACCAGAAAAGTATGCCACTACCCACCTTGCCAGAGGTCCTACTTCACAGACTGTTCCATTGTACCTTGGCGATCTTATCCAGCTATAAGCATCTTCTTTTCTC
Source organism: Spirochaetota bacterium (assembly GCA_003645695.1). Lineage (GTDB taxonomy): Bacteria > Spirochaetota > B62-G9 > B62-G9 > B62-G9 > B62-G9. The sequence continues at coordinate 12,756 of QNBN01000001.1, forward strand.
GGATTTGGTATGGTTACTCCCTTCGATGGGTGAACGGAATCCTCCCCGTCATACCAGGAATGTTTAACACTTTCGGTGATTTTATCCGTATCCAGGGGCTGGAGTTCCTTCATCCCCATTACAACACCCTGTGGAAAGAGCCTTTTCCTGGTAGAATAATCAGGATTATCACTTTCCAGATCAAATGCCCCATAGCAAAGGTAGTTATTCGGCCCCTGACCAATTTTAAAGTAATCTGGATAAGTTGTAGCAACAGCCAACACATCAGGAAGATATATAGTGTTAATAAAATCTCTTATTTTATTCAGTCTCCATAGAAAACCAGTAATTTTATCAACCGTTGGCCTCTCGGTTATTCCACCTGGAACAACCGTTGCGTTATGAGGCATCTTACCACCAAATATAGCAAGTATCTCATGTGAAAGTTTTCTCATTTCCAGCGCCATAAGATAATGTTTTACGAGAACCTGGTTTGTTTCAGTATCAAATCTATAATCTCCTTCATATCGAGGAACAAAAGGTGCAAGGTTTCCCCTTTCAATAAAGGATTTTACAGATTTTAACCCAGGATCGTTTCCATTGTATTTAGCTACGGCTGTAATATCTACATAATCAAGTGCTGTTAGATGATAGAAGTGCAGAATATGGGACTGAAGATAGTTTGATCCCAGCACAAGATTTCTCATAATTCTTGCATTGTCCGGAATTTTATCAGAAACGGCAAATGCACTATCGAGATTCAATGTAGATGCAGTGCAATGAACTGCCGGACAAACACCGCATACTCTCTGAGTAATACGCTGAGCATCTCTTGGGTCCCTATACCTTAGAATTGTTTCAAATCCCCTGTATAAAGTACCCGAACATCTCGCATCTTTGACGATATTTCCGTCAAGAAATGCTTCAATTTTCATATGTCCTTCAATCCTTGTTATAGGATCTATGGAAATTTTCTTCATTATCAAATACCTCCTTAACCTTCAAATATAGAATTACTCACTTTTTATTCTTATTTTAAATTTTTCATAATCATTCTCCTTGATCTTTTCAAACATAGGTGCGTACATATCATGAAAATCAGGTTCAACGCATCCTATACATTGAGCACCAGCCCCAATACACCAGTTTACACCATTATTCCAATGTCTTATAGGACAATCCGCATAGGTATATGGACCTTTACACCCCAATTGATAGAGACATCCCTCATCTCCCGGCTTCTCCGCAAATATACCAGCATCAAAGAATCCTCTTCTAGGACAATTATCATGAATAAGGGTACCATAAAAACTTTTAAGTCTTAATTTCTCATCAAGTTGAGATTGATCAGGAATCCCACTGAGGAGAACAGTTGCCACTGTCCCCATTATCCAATCAGGATGAGGCGGACACCCCGGAACATTTATTAAAGGAATGTTAATTCCCTCTTCTTCTAAAAACTGTTTAAGTGATTTTGCACCTGTAGGATTTGGGGCACCTGAAGGAATGCCACCAAAGGAAGAACAACTTCCAACAGCAATAGCCGCCATAGCTTTTGATGCCAACTCTTTTACCATATCCTTCATCGTAACTTCTTTTCCGTCAATTTCCCCAAGTGTACAAAAAAGCCCATCTTCCCCTGTTGGTACTGAGCCTTCAACCATAAGAATAAATTTTTCGGGGAGCTTATCTGATGTTTCTCTCAACACCTGTATTACTGCTTCTCCCGAACCAGCCATAATGGTCGCATGAAATCTGAGCGAAACATGCTTCCCCGGAATAATAGGATCAACAAGCAAATTTTGCACTGCAGGGCTCACTGAGTTTAGCAAAGATACTGAACAGCCAGAACATGAGGCTCCTGCAATCCATACTGCAGGGTATTCTACAACTTTTTCTTCCACTTTTAACCCTCCTTCTAAGTATTAATTCTTCATAAAACAGTCCATAAATAGTATTATTTTAAACTATGAAATCGCTATTAAAATAATATAACATTTATATATTTTCATATATAGATATTTAATAAATATTATTAATAAAACTTATTTTTTTTATATTAAATCAGGTTTATAGAAATTCTACAGCACTGATCAATTATAATTGCAATATTTAATTTTAGTTAATTTTTCAGGGGTATATTATATCATTAAAAAGATTGTTTATAATTTCACAATCTAAATATACTATAGATTATCTTAAAATATGTGTCAAGATTTTTTTAAATATTTTTAATGAAAATTTTACACTTTTCGTTAATTTTTCAATAGAAATTATATAAAAAGTTAAATAGACTGAATTAAAATATTGTCTAAAATAAATTTATATGAATTATACTTAATTTGTAGATCAGATTAAAAAGTATTATTATTTTATAGGCCTTTTATTCCAATAATTTGCTGGTATATCCTTGCAGTATCTCTCAACACATTTAATAGATACCCCCCTAAATCCACATCGGGAAACATTAACCAGAATAAGAATGAAGAAATGATTATTAGCCAAATAATTACGAATGTTAAAGAAAAAAAATATCCGTATCTTTTCATATCAGGCTGGTCATACTTTAAATAATGCAATGTAGAGAGAATATGAAAAGAATATCCAGCTCCGGCGATGAAGTAACAAATAACAGATATCAATCTAGAAGAACCATTGAACATGTATAATAATTTGTATATTAAAATTATGATTATTGAATATAGAGGTAAGACATAAGGTCCTAATGATATAAAAACATTAGTTCCAGAAGTTTTAACATAGCTATTACTTCTTTTAAAGGATATTTTCTTTACAGACCTTCCGGTTAAAATGGCAAAAATTACATGAGTAAGTTCATGGGCAATAATATAAGTTCTTACTGGTTGGCCAATTACATAATAAAAAATGGTAAAAAACACAAAGCCACTAAGCGCAAAGATCATTGTTTCTTTTAAACTATGATAAGCAGAGAAAAGCACTGGAAAGTTGAGTAAAAGTGCAAGTATAATAGGAACTAATATTATTGACAGAAGAGCTAACAGGAAATACCTAATTCTATTTTTTCTTCTTTTTTTTCTGTTCACTTATTTTATCTAACATTTCATTTGACAGTTTTTTTGCTGCTGGCTCATTAAATTCATTTATTACTTTTCTGAAGTAGGCTTCTGCCTTATCGTATTCCTTTTTCATATAGTAACAGTAACCAATCTCATAATTTGCCCAGGTTATTGCTTTTGTATTGTCAGGGTAATTATCAATTATAGCCTTGTATGCAAGGATAGCATTATTATAATTACCCTCTTCATATTCCTTCTGGGCAATTTTTTGATACTCGACAATTGATAACGGTTTATCGTTTTTATATAACACCGGTGGTTTCGTTGCACATGAAACTACAATCAACATCAAAATGGTCAAAATCACGATCAGAGGAGCAATCCTATTTAGACGTAATAACCCTTTCTCTGGAATTCCTTTATCCAATTTTTCTAAGATTCCAATTAATATTTTATTCAAGATAAACTCCTTTATATATCGCTAAAAACTTAATTAAGATTTTAATACCAAAAATACTGCCAAAGTTTAACTCTTTAAATTGAGTATATAATAGTATCACATTATAGGTAAAAAAACAAATAGTCACATAAATGCTGTTACTAATACTATAAATTTTGATTTAAAGTTTATTTACCTACTCCTCGTCTTAGGCTTAACCCGAAATGTTAACCTTTACTTAAATTCAGGACTTGTACGATTCCCTGATTGGTTATTTCTGCTTAAACCATAAATCAAATGGATTCATAGGCATATACTATGTCCTGTACAGGCAATGTTTTTTTTAAATCTTTAATAAAGCTTTCCTCTTCTCCCATGGGATCATAATATGGGCAATTATCTACTCTTCTTTTAAGAAGTGTATAGTACTTATAGATCTTCTCCTCCTTAGATAATCTTTTCTTCCACATTCCCATATCGCATCTGACACGAAGCACATAGTATCTTCCCTTTGCAATTGGCTTTTTGAATACTATACAATGGGAACAATTGGCACAATACTTCTTTTTTTCTTTCATTTTTATTGCTATTAAAAGTAGTATAAGTAGAGATTTTAGTCACTATAAATATCTAAAACTGAAAAACGTAATTTAAAATAAATGCTGATTTTCAAAAGTCAACAATTAATTAGGGCTTGACATATTATAACTTTGTTTATTACTTTACCGATGGAAAACATTGCATGGGGGTGTAGCTCAGTTGGGAGAGCACTTGAATGGCATTCAAGGGGTCGGGGGTTCGAATCCCCCCATCTCCAATAGTAATCCACCCGCAGAAAACAGCAGTATAATCTACAGATTTATGATATAATTCTCCCAATACTGTTAATCTCAGTACTACAAGAATATCTGCAATTAGAAACTCCAATCTTCAATCATTATTCTCCATCAATCTTTTATAAACTCACGATGTGTTTTATATCTTTTAAATTTAGTGTTTATTTTATCATTCTGTACGGTTAACAAAAATAATAATTGTTATTAAAAGGAAACACACAATTTTAAAAATAAAAATATCACGATAACATAAATTTTTATTTATGATAACCATCCTTAATCTGTTACCCTCTCCCAGGGAAACAGATATGAGACATGCTCTATCATATATTAAATTAATATTAAAGATGAATAACCACAGCTTATATCAATTTTATCAAAAAAGCTTTTCTCTTTACCATTTTTTAGTACTGGTGTATAATTAAAGTTAAATTTTATTTATTGAATGGGAGGATTGATTAATTGAGTAACGATAATAGCGACCTCGATCCTGAAATTGCTGAACTGCTTGGAATATCTCTGGAACCAGAAGAAAAACCGATTGAATTCTCAGATACCGGTAAGCCTATAAACAGAAAGGAACTTAAGGAAATAGATCTAACCAAAATCTTAAAAGATTCTGGTGCATACAACAGAATAATTTCTGAAGCTGGTGAATACGGTGCAAGGTTTCATAATTTGCTAATAAAGTACACAAAATCGGTTGATAAAGATGAAAAATCTATGTATCGTGAAAAGCTGATTCCCGCCTACTGGAATATGCTAGCTGCTCTAATCGATAATCTCTTCGACTACTTAACTGATGAAAAACAAGCCCTGTTTAGATATGGCCTGTTAAAATCTTCATTCATCGATGATACTCAAAAAGAGGTTTTACTTCACATAAATAGAAATCCTAAAATACCGGATTTTTATTTTATTGATGAATGGCTCCTTATGGTTGGAAATGGGACTATAAAACAGAGTGCGGTAGATGAGACCATAAAAATGAAGAAAAAGTCACCTTCATTTGTTCGGGAGAAACTTGAGAGGAAATTGGGATCCAAAGAAGCAGAATTAGCAAACCTGAAGCAAAAGGTAGAACAGCATGAAATGCTTGAAAAAAGCTTAAAGAGTAGTGTTTCTATTATTTTAAACCATGAAAGATTATCCGAATATGGTAATATTATCGCACCTTATACAAATGAACAGAAAAAAGCATTATCGCAAATGCAGGATATTATTAAAGATCTGTTGAAATCTGACAGAGAAATAGAGGGAATATATAGACAAATTAGGTATCTTGAAGATGAGATTAGAGATTTGAAACAGAAAGCAGGAGAAGTTGTTGAGGAGCTGAATACAAAAACTGTAAGAGAAGAGTTTATGACAGTAAGACAGATGATTAAGATGACAGCAGGTAGGCAGGGTAATCATTTTCCATTTCTAATAAAATCATATATGCCTAAAAACATCAGGGATGTTGGAGACAAGGAAACCGTAAATAATATTCTCATCGAGGTAGAAAGAATAGATCCAGGTATCTTTATAAGAAGATATAAAAAAAATGAACACAGGATAGTTCCGCATATCATTATTGTTCCTTCTTATGGGGATTTTGGTATATGTTGGGAACCATTTGAAAGGATTAATAGGGCTACCAGCAAAGGTAGATTAGCAATACCAATGTTTCCCAGGGATATTAAAACAGCTATTTTATATGCTCTTGGCGATTTAAGATGGCAAATAGCTAAAGAAAAAGCTCTGCACCACTGGATGGAGGAAGGTCTTACTGGCCACTACTATGACTATATCCAAAGCAACAAAATAAAGGGAGATCTAAAAGAATCATTCATTCAGGATTACATACTATGGATAAAGTATGAGTCACAAGGCCTGCAAAAACTTCACAAAGATGTTAGAGAAATCTTTTGGAGATATATACCATTCCCACAGGAATTAAAAGAAATGCTGAAAAATAGAGGTTACTACTATGCTGAATTATACAAAAAAGACCAAAATAGAGCATTATCACGAGGCTATTAAGAATTAAGAGTTTAGCTCCTATATTTCTTCAAGAAACTCCCTTAAATCACTGTACTGTTCTCTTATCTTTTTTAGTGCACGTATCTCAATCTGCCTAATAGTTTCCGGAGATGTATTTAAATCTTCGGCAATCTGCTTTAATGTATACTTTTTACCGCTAAAAAAGGAATATCTCATGTACAGTACCTTTTTTTCTTTTTCGCTCAAGTTTCTGAGAATTTCGGTTGCTTTTTCCTTCAAATAGTTCTTTAAAACAATGCGATCAGGGTCATACTTGTTGTCACTTACAAGATTATAAAGATCTTTACCTTCTTCCTTGCCACTAGTTGACTCAAAAGAAATAACATTATCAGGCAAATTCATAATATTTTTTATTTCATCTTCAGAGAGATCGGTTTCTCTTGCCAGCTCTGAAACCTCTGCATGTCTTCCCTTCTCCCTAGATATTATATTCTGCACCTTTGATAACCTCCTGAGTTTTTCATCTTTCCTATGCGGAAGCCTTATGAATCTCCCCTTATTTGAAATGGCACGCGCAATACTCTGCTTAATCCAGAATGATGCATATGTACTAAACCTCGCCTTTTTTCTAAAATCAAACCTATCAGCTGCCCGTATCAACCCCAAATTTCCTTCCTGTATAAGATCGAGCAAGTCCATTCCACGGGTAGCATAGGCCTTTGCAATTTTAACAACCAGCCTTAAATTGGAGTTGATAAGTTTCTCCCGGGCAGTTTTATCGCCATTTAATATCCTTTTTGAAAGCTCCTGTTCTTCATAAGCAGACAAAAGTTTATCCTTGTTGATATCTTTAAGATAATCTTTCAGGCTATCTTTTAATTCTGTAAATGTGTTTTTTTCTTTTATTTTCATAAGCACCACTCCAGTACAAATAAGCAATATATATGCCAGATATATAATCAATACCGAAATTGTAATTAACTGTATATCATGCAATTAAGAAGCCGTTAATTTATAATAATTTTTAATAAAAAAATATGTATGAATTTTTATAACATTATGTCAATCATAAAACATAAAGGAACAAATATATTTTAAAAAACACAACTTCTTTAAAAAAAATGAGTTTTTTACCTGAATTTTAAGGGAAATGTGCTATTATAAGACATAAAAAAGCTTACTATAGAGTGTATTATGGGTTAAACTTGTAAACATTGGAGGTTAAAAGGTTTGAAAATAACTAATTAATTAATCTATAGCTAATAGGAATAGAAATAGAAATAGGAAAACAATAAAAAAATAGAGAATTTATGCAGTTGTTGTAAATAATTCCGATAAAATATATCTTAATGATGGAGGTGTATACTAGTTTATAAATTTATGTATACTTTTTTATACTTTTCTAAAAAAACATACTACAAAACTGCCTTTACAGCTTCTATTGCTACCTCTAATTGATCATCAGTGGGTTCCTTGGTTGTAATTCTTTGTAAAAACAAACCTGGAGCTATGAGGATTTTCATAAAAATAACATTCTTCATTTTATCCGTTATCTTTAAAAGTTCGTAAGAAACAGAAGCAATAATCGGGAGGGCTATTATAATATGAGAAAGGATCAATATTATTTTTCTCAATGCAAGGTTAAAGTTTACAAAATCAGGGTATAGCGTTTCGATAGTAACAGTTATAATGGGAAAAATAATAAGTGCAATAAAGAAAACAAAGAATAGAAATGAAGTACCACATCTCGGATGCAAAGTTTTGTATTTCCTGGCTTCTTCTACAACAAGGGGTTTTCCTGCTTCATAACAGTAAATTGATTTATGCTCTGCACCATGATACTGAAAGGTTTTTCTGATATCTTTTAGCAACGAAATTACTAAAATATACAGGATAAACATAGCTAGGCGAATAAAACCAGCTATTAAGTGAAATACAAAGGGGTGAGTCTTTTCAACCACTCCAATATAGTGTGTTGCAAGATTTGGAATAACTATAAATAGAACTATTCCAAGAATAATCGCTGGTATCATGCTGAGAAAAATAAAGATATCAGATCTATTTTTTTCGCTTTTCTTCCTTTTCTTTTTTTCCTCTTCATCCTCAGGCATAGCTATTTGCGCTGAGTAGAGAAGGGACTTAATACCTAATACAAGATTTTCAATAAGAGCAACTATTCCCCTTATAAAGGGTGCTTTTAGGATTTTATACTTCTCTACAGGTGTATTTATATCCTTTTTGACTACTTCTATATTACCATCGGGGTTTCTCACAGCTATAGAATAAATATCCTTATTTCTAATCATCACCCCTTCAATTACAGCTTGGCCGCCAATATGGGGTTTTACTTCGCCTTTTTTATCCGCTTCTACCTTATTTGATTTAAATGTTCCAAACACAGGCATATTGATCACCTTTTATCAAAAATATGTAATATATACGTAATCCAGATACTATGAAATTTTAATAAAAATGTTTTTACCTGGAACATTTTTATTGATTTGGATATTCATGAAGGTACTATTATTCAGCCGGAGTTTCTTTTATATTGTACTTCTTCCTGAATCTCTCAATCCTTCCAGCAGTATCAACTAACTTTTGCTTTCCAGTAAAAAAGGGATGACACGCAGAGCATATCTCAACGTGGGTAATATTAACAGTTGATCTTGTCTCAATTTTATTTCCACATGCACAAGTTATAACAACCGGTTTATATTCTGGATGTATTCCTTTTTTCATTATTTGTTTCCTCTTTGACTCTTATAAGATTAACCAATACCAAAGTAATATAATAAATAAAAAATAAAGGTGCAACCTTTTTTAAACTAAATGCTAAAGTGATGTGTTGCTCATCGAGTTATTCATTGACTTCAAAAAAGCTGCATTATTTTTTGTTGCCTTCATCTTTTCGATAAGGAGTTCCATAACTTCAACTTCATCCATAGGATGCAGGACCTTACGTAAAATCCACAATTTTTGTTGTTCTTCTTCTGTCAGGAGAAGTTCCTCTTTCCTCGTACCGGATTTCCATATATCTATTGCAGGGAATATCCTCCTTTCAACCAATCTTCTGTCAAGGTGTATTTCCATATTTCCTGTTCCCTTGAACTCTTCAAAAATTACTTCATCCATCCGACTTCCTGTATCAATCAGAGCAGTAGCAAGAATTGTTAAACTTCCACCTTCCTCTATATTTCTTGCAGCTCCAAAAAATCTTTTAGGTTTATGCAGGGCGTTTGAATCTACTCCACCTGAGAGTATCTTTCCGGATGTTGGAACTACCTGATTATATGCCCTTGCCAATCTGGTTATACTATCAAGGAGAATAACCACATCCTTCTTGTGTTCTACCAATCTCTTTGCTTTTTCTATTACCATCTCTGCAACCTGAACGTGTCTTGTTGCCGGTTCATCAAAGGTTGAACTTATTACTTCGCCATTTACATTTCTCTCCATATCGGTAACTTCTTCAGGCCTTTCATCAATCAGAAGCACAATAAGTATAATTTCAGGATGGTTTGTAGTTATTGAGTTTGCAATCTGCTGTAATAGGATGGTTTTTCCAGTCCTCGGAGGAGCTACAATAAGCCCCCTCTGACCTTTACCAATTGGAGTAAACAGATTTACAATTCGCATTGAAATATTATCAGAAGTTGTTTCAAGGTTTATACGTTCATCTGGGTAAAGAGGAGTAAGATTATCAAATAAGATCCTTTTTTGTGCGACTTCAGGATCTTCAAAGTTGACTGCCTCTACTCTCAGTAGTGCGAAAAACCTCTCATTCTCCTTTGGGGGTCTTACCTGTCCCGAAATAGTATCACCCGTTTTCAATCCAAATAATCTTATTTGTGAGGGTGAAACATATATATCATCAGGTCCGGGAAGATAGTTATAACTCGGAGATCTCAAAAATCCATATCCATCCTGAAGTATTTCAAGAACCCCAGTTGCAAAAATAAGTCCATGCTTTTCGGTTTGTGCCTGCAGTATAGCAAAAATAAGGTCCTGTTTAGTCATTCTACTGGTACCTTCAATTTTGAACTCCCTGGCAAGAGCTGAGAGTTCAGATATGCTCATATTCGCAAGCTCATTAATATTGAGTTTAGCAAAGTTTATCTTCTGTTTATCCTCGTTTCTTCTCCTTGTCTTTTTAACAATGGTTATTTTTTCAGTTTTTTCCGTCTGTTTTTCTTCTTCACCTGATTCTGAATCTTTTTCTTCTGTTTTTACGGGCAGCTTGGAAATGGGTTCAGCTACTTTCGTGTTATCGTTGCTGGGCAATGATTCCTCAATTTTGGTTTCTTCGATAGTTTCAATCTTTTTTTCTGGTTCAACTTTTAACCCACTCTCTTCTTTTTCTTCATTTTCAATTTTTTGGATTTCATTAATATCTTCCATTTTTCTCATCACCTCTTGTTTATGTTTATATACTTTTATAGTTCAATTTTTAATCAATTGATATTAACATCACAATTTCTTTCCAGTTACTTTGATAATATTATTTAAAGAATTTTATAAATAGAATTTTATAATTAAAACAATAAATAAAGCTATCGTGTTATTGATAAATGCTCAATTTATTGTATCTGTAATACTCAAGATTTATTAGAAAATTAAATCATAGCTAATTTTCCATTTTTGTGTTATAAATAGAATAGGCAAACTAATTTCTTTGCTTTAATCTAAAGTTTACTTGTCTATTAACTTTAAATAATTATTATTTCCCGATTTTTATTCCTTAATGAGGCTCCAAACAAATAGTAATCTGTATTAACTGGCTTAAATCTTTTCATTAATTAAAATCTGATATATCTTGGAGGTAAAAATTAAGGTTTCATATATTAGTAATAAAGTTTTTCTGCACCAGAATTTGATATCATTTTGAATATCAAGAATCTAAATAATGACTTAATCTAAATAAATTATAATTTCAGGCATCAACCGAATAGGCACTTCTAAATAACTTCTACAATTTCTAATTTTTTACCCATTACTTAAACTATTCTAAAAATCAGTTAACTATGTTTATCAAAATTGAGAAGAAAACAAAGCAGTTCAATTTGGATTTTTCTCGCAAACGCTAGAAAACTTTTTAATTTAATTTTTAGTTTCTTCCCTTAACCTCGGAAGAAACATATATTTTATTTAACAATACCTATTTAAAATTCCCATACTCTTCTATTTAAGATCAGACCTTGTAGTACAAAACAGAGGCCACTTCATCGTAGACATACGGAATGGTTACACTATTAAGTTATGATATTTACCTTATATTGTCAATAGTAAAATTAGTTTATCTCAATAAAATTACCAATTTCTTTTATTGATTCTGTTAACTTCTTAAACAAGGGTTTCAACTCATATTCGATAACGTCTGCTATTGTAATCAGATCCTCATTATAAAAAGATTCTTCTACTTCTTTCAGGTATTTCGTAATTTTTCCAAAGATACCTTCAATTCCAAAATTTTCAAGAAGATCTTTATCGTTTATGTAAATTTCGCCCTTTATAACCTTGAATAAATCTATAATCTCATTTATTATACCAACGAGGGAATATATACCCTGGTAGGCTTTTAGATCTTCCCCGACCTGGATATTAGTTCCAATATCTTCAAACTTCTTCTCTGTATCTTTACATACACTAAAAATATCCTTCAAAATCTCAGCAATAAAAGGGATTTCTCCTGTTGTATCTAATTTGAGCTTTGGATAATTCTTTACAATTCCCCATTTGTATATTTTAACTATATACTCATCCATACGATTCATTACACTACTAATTGATTCCACAGCTTTCTCATCCAAATACTTTCTTTCATATTCCTTCTTAATCTTGTTCAATTCACCTAATATGTTTTCAAGCCTCTCATTTCTGCTATTAATTACAACTTCAGCATTTATATTAAGAATTTTTAATGATAATTGCAGGGCTTCAATAATGAGCCCTATCCCTTCAAGAACTTCATCATTCCTCTTTATTATCTCTTCTATTCCAGTTTCAAATATTCTCAAGATATTATTTCTAAACTCGTCAATTGTGCTCATTGCATCAAAAGCAAGATCAATTTTATTGCTTGTTACTATTTCAACAGTTTTAATTTCCTCTATTTTCATATTACTCTCATTATTATTAACATCATTGTTAAAATTATCAAGATTCAAATCCCTGTTATTAACTCTTACTGAACGTATTACATTATCACTTTGAGCTATCCATTTTTCCAGATTTCTGATTACATCCCCAAGTTTGCTCTCATTCTCAAGAGTAAAATCTATACTCTTTTCATTTACTAAAATTTTCATTTATTTACCCCCAAGTTGTTTATTAAAGTTCTCAATACTTCTCTTGTTGCTGTCGAGCTCATGCAAAGCTTCCTGCATAACTGTAAACTTTCTTTCAAGCTCTTTTCTGTAATCATCAAGATGTTGATTCCAATCATCTATTTTTTTATCCTGATACTTTATCTCATTATCGGTATTTTTTATCCTATATGTAATAATACCTGTTTGAGGATGGGTATATCCTTTTAATGTTTTATCCAGAGAATAGGCCACTCCATTATCAATTACCATGTCATTGTTCGTATCAGACCCAAATAGCTGCTTAATTTCATCGGGGAATCGCTTGAATGCATCAATAAATTTATCTTCATCAACCTGCAGATAGCCTCCTTTTATTTCATTCCAGCTTGAACCAGTCTTTCCCATAGATATGCCGATCTGTGCAAGCAGATTTAGATTTTTTCCCCTATCAGTAGGATAGGGATTCATCATAATAAGCTGCAGCTTTGTTTTTATTCCACTAACAGTCATATCACCAGAAAAGATTCCAGCTTTATTCTTCTCGGTAAGACGGCCTGTAGCAGATATTTTTGTATTTTCATTTATGTACTTCAATACATCATTATACTTTTCTATAAGTTCAACTATCTTTTTAGTTATTTTTTCATAGTCACGATCGACCTGAAGATGTATTGGGTCCTTTGAAGTATTCTTTAAGTCTAATGTAACTCCCTTTATAACATCTTTAATCTCGTTACTATCCCGCTCAACTCTTATGCCATCAACATCAATTATTGAATTCTTTGGCTGTTGAACTATATGCTTTGGAGAAATACCACCCCCTGCCTCCGTATCAATTACTTTTAAATCTTTTATTTCTACTTCTCTGTTTGTATTATCATTTAAAAAAACAATCTTATCTATCGATGGCCTGCTCTGTATCAAATCGGTAATTTTAAACTTATACTCTTTAAACTCCTCAGATAAATCAGGAATTATCTTTTTCTGTAATTTCCCATCTAAATCTACAGCCAAAACCCCATTATCAATAACTGGTTTTTGAGATTCTTTTACTTCTTTCTCCTTTATGGTACTTAATGGTTTTCCCCCTTCTATTTCAATATCCTTAATCTTTACTTTGCCTATACCCGAGAGTTCGGGCCATTCAAATACTTTTTGTTCCTTAAGTGCTAAATCTTTAACCCTGATTTTTACAGAAACATAAATAGAATCTTTTATAGGTATGGATTCATCAAAATTATAGTATACCTTAGACCCAGGATTTAATAACAATACGCCATCCTTTACTACATGCCTATTTCCCGGCGTTATTGGAGTAAATTTGTCAGCGGTAAAACCTGTCTGGATTGAAAAACCCTTCCTTTCATAAAAGAGCCCAATTTTTTTAAATAGTTCCAATGAGCTATTATCATTAACAGATAATCTATACTTCTCACCTGTATTTTTCGTTTCCAATATTAGAACTGAAGAATTCTCCGTATTCTTTGCTATCTTTGCAATTAAGTAATCCTTTGCCTGCTTATTAATGGAATCAGCAAGTTCGGATATAGTACCTCCTTCAAAATCGACTTCTACATCTTTTTTTCCAACGTTTATGTGAATGGGAAGGGATTTTAATATTTTGTCATCCGGGACAGGATCTGAAACAATCCTTTCATTCTGAGCCAATTGCAAAACTTTAATGTTGATTTCCGAGGGAACAGCAACTCTTGCAGCTGTTGCGGTAAGTACATCTTCATCACTTGATACTGCTACTTTATCTTCGAAAGGAGACCTAAATCCATACAGATTTTTCGCTGCTTCATCCAAGGATTTAAGTTTATTGTTAAGTTCAACAAGGGCCCTTTTCTTTTTATTTAAATAATCTTTTTCTATCTTATATGTATCAATGCGCTTGCTTTCTACTTTAACAAGCTTATCTATTATTCCCTTTATATCAATATTATTGCTTGTGCCTGGAAGATTATATATCTGAGGCATTACAAAAGCTCCACTCAGTAAAACTTTCCCCAGGGCTTCTTCAATAAACAATCAGGCTTTTTATTGCTCACTACCTCTCTTCGTCAACTAAAAGACCTATCATCTCCTGTATTCTCGCTGCAAGGCGAATGAGCTGCTCTGGAGGTATTTCCTTTATAACCTTATCGGTTTCAGTATCAATTACTTTAACCACTATCCTCTTTGTAGCTTCATCCACCCTGAAATCGAGACGCCTATTGAAAATATCGCCAGCTTGTTTCAACTTTTTAATAGCTTCATTTACATAATTTTTGTTATATTTAGAGTTTTTTATTGATTCTTCTATCTGCTTTCCAGTATTAACCTCCGTTTTAGAACTTGAAACAATAATTTTCCCCTGTCTCACGTCATTGTTGTACCCCCCTAATAAATCTATTTTCATTGACATCACCTCCAAACCTTACCTTTTCTATACAAATATTATTAACCTGCGGTGCTGATAGCACCGCAGGAATGTGATCGGTGCATTACTGCCTAATCCAATAATTTTAATACTGATTCAGGCTTCAGATTGGCCTGAGTAAGCATGGCTATACCAGCCTGCTCAATTATCTTCAGGCTCATGAAATTAACAACCTCTGATGCAATATCAGTATCTCGCAAATACGATTCGGCCGCTGTGAGATTTTCCTCTGCAACGCTGAGGCGAGATACAGTATATTCAAGCCGATTTTGGATCGAACCAAGCGATGCTCTCTCCAAAGAAACTCGGCTCATGGCCTTATCAATCCTTTCTATTGCCTTATTGGCAAGTTCTGCGGTAGAAAGGGACAGGCCCGATACACCTATAGCTCCTGCCGTCATGGTTTTTGTTTCAAACTTTAAGGATTGACCTTTGTTCGGCCCAACCTGAAACTCAAACTCATGTTTGGCATTATCAAATAGCTTTAATTTGTTAAATTGAGTTCCACTTGAAATTCTGTTAATTTCCTGAACCAATTGTGAAACTTCAACCTGAATTAAGCCTCTATCCTCCTTCGTATAGATAGAGTTAGCTGCTTGAACTGAAAGCTCTCTCAACCTCAGCAAAATCGATTGTATCTCACTCAGGGCGCCCTCTCCAGATTGAACAAGAGAGATGCCCATCATTGTATTTCGCTGAGCCTGTTTTAAGCCCTTTATCTGGGCTTTCAGTTTTTCAGAAACTGCCAATCCTGAAGCGTCATCAGCAGCACTGTTTATCCGTAAACCGGATGATAATCTCTCAATAGACTTTGATATTTTTTTCTCCGTCTGGGAGAGTATACGGTTTACGAAGACAGCGGACAGATTGTGGTTAATGATCATACTATCTCCTCCCTCCATAGAGATACGGTAGCTGAAAATCCATTTTTCAGCCAATCGAGGTATGGTACTTGAGGCGTATCAGAGGCACCGACCACTTAGACTGCCTCTTTCCCATACCACGATTCCCCAGAGGGGTTGCCGTCTTCGCATGATTTCATCATGATGACACACGGATTAGGCTTCCAATACCACCCCCAAGAGATACATGTTAAAGAGCATCCTGCTCATTTTAAGAGCTATGTTAAAAGCTGTAATACAGATTTAGGCTTCATATTGGCCTGGGCCAGCATAGCAGTACCAGACTGGACTAAAATGGTATCTTTCACGAAATTAACCATCTCCTCAGCCATATCTGCATCACGAATGAGTGACTCAGCAGCCTGGATATTTTCAGCTCCGATTAACACTCCTTTAACTGCCATCTCAAACCTATTCTGGTAAGCACCGAGATCGGCCCGCTGTTTGGACACCTTTTTAAGAGCTTCATCTACAATACCTATCGCCTGATTTGCAGTACCCGGCGTTGATAGACTTATAGACTTTCCGTTTGCTACTAAACCCAATGCTTCAGCTGTCATTGTGCCGATAAAAGCCCTCTCCCTCTGATCCATATTAGCACCGACCTGAAACCACATGGATGCTGTAGGTGTACCACCAAGACTCGGATTGGCGAATGCGCCGGTTAGCATATTGTAGCCGTTGAACTGAGCATGAGATGCAACCCTGTTGATCTCATCGACCAACTGTGACACCTCAACTTGAATCTGCATCCTGTCCTCATCAGTATAAATCCCGTTTGCAGCTTGAACAGCCAGCTCTCTAATTCTGTGTAGAATATCCTGATCCTCCTGCAGATACCCTTCTGTAGTCTGAATGAAAGACACCGCATTTTCGATATTCCTTGCTGCCTGTCTTAACCCTCTGATTTGAGACCTCATCTTTTCTGACACTGCAAGACCTGATGCATCATCCCCCGATCTTGTGATACGTTCACCTGATGACAATTTTGCTATGTCCCTATCCAGATCCTGAGTTTTAAATTTCAGAATCCTGTTTGCATACATAGCACTAAGATTGTGGTTAATGATCATAACTCTACCCTCCTTGATTGATGTTTGCCTCCCTGCACGGGATTTTTTACAAGGTTTTCTCCTTGAAATGAAAATAAAACTATAGTTATTAGATTCTCATGGGGGCAGGAATACATAAGGCGCGCCACTTTTATTCCCTATCATCGATACTATTTAGCTCGAGCATTCAAGCATCGATGTTCCCATGTAAACCAACAACTAAAATTATGCCCCCTTTGGGTTAACATACCCTACAAATGTGGGGCATAAAATTAGATGCTGGGAATCACCATCAAGGATGGGTTGTATAGTTCACCTCTCTTTGGGGGGTGGATATATGTCAAAGAACATATGCACTACAAAAGTTCCATCTTAAGTAGATTAACGAAACAACTGTAGCACCGATTGTGGCTGTACATTTGCCTGGGCAAGCATTGCTGTCGCTGTTTGCACAAGTATCTGATCCTTTGTGAATCTTACCATCTCTTCTGCAATATCGGCATCTCTAATTCTTGATTCGGCTGCCTGCATATTTTCATAACCTGACATTAAACCTTTTGCTGTATACTCCAATCTTGTTTGATAGGCACCAAGATCTGCCCTTTGTTTAGAAACTTTCATAAGAGCCTGATCTATAATACCAATCACCCTATTCGACTTTTCAGGTGTAGAAAGCGTAATTGTAGAACCTGTTGAGGGCTGTCGTAAACCAAGTGCTTTAGCAGTCATTGTCTGAATAAATACCTCTGTTCGCTGATCCATATTTGCACCAATATGGAACCACATGGATCCCGTCGGAGTATTTTCTCCGGTTGGTCTTGCAAATCTCCCGGTAAGCATATTCATACCGTTGAACTGTGCATGGGATGCTATCCTGTCCACTTCATCCACAAGCTGTGAAATCTCAACCTGAATCATCATCCTATCCTCGTCTGTATAAAGCCCGTTCGATGCCTGAACTGCAAGCTCCCTGATTCTTTGAAGAATATCCTGCGTTTCCTGGAGATATCCTTCTGTTGTTTGAATAAATGAGATGCCATTTTCTGCATTTCTTTCTGCCTGTCTCATACCCCTAATTTGAGAACGCATTTTTTCTGAAACAGCCAGCCCTGAAGCATCATCACTTGCCCTGTTAATCCTCTGTCCTGATGATAGCCTTTCGATATCTTTGTTGATGTTCCAAGTGTTAAATTTGAGAACCCGATTAGCAAAGATAGCACTAATGTTATGATTGATAATCATAAGCTCCTCCTTGAATGTTGTTCGGCGTCCTTGCCTGTAATTTTTTTCAAAAAAGTAAAAAAAAATTCGTTAATAAAAAATCTAATCTTACGATAAATAAGTTGGAGTGAAAATTGAAGTATATCACCTCCTTGTAAGATAGGATTCTAAAAACTTCCGTGTTTTTAGTTAAAAACAAAAACCATTACTCTATATTTAAGGTATTTCTCATTACCTATTTCGGCAGATTTCCCTTAAATCTTTATTAATTTTTTTTATTACTCACCAATTATTTTAATCAATACCCTCTTTCTTCTTCTACCATCAAACTCCCCATAGAAGATTTCTTCCCACGGACCAAGATCAAGTTTTCCATCTGTTACGGCTACAACAACCTCCCTGCCCATAACCTGCCTTTTTAAATGAGCATCTCCATTATCCTCACCTACATTGTGTCTATAGCCATTTCTGCTATAGGGTGCTAATTTTTCCAACCATTCGAGATAATCCTGATGAAGCCCTGGTTCGTTATCATTGATAAAAACACTGGCAGTAATATGCATGGCATTAACCAGGCAGAGACCCTCTTTAATACCACTTTCCCTGAGGGCTTCCTCAACTTGAGGAGTGATATGGACAAGCTGGTATCTTTTTTCAGTGTTAAACCACAATTCTTTTCTATAGCTTTTCATAAGAAATCCTCCATTGTCTGCATAATATTCTAAACTCCATTTTTATAATCTAACGTCTTTTTGAATAATATATGAGATTACCCTACCCTTTTATGAGAAGATTTATAATGTAAAAGTTTACATAAAATTAATTAACATCTCTGTTATTTACATCTCTTCTATAGCCTCAATACCAAGGAGATTAAGCCCTTTCTTAATTACTGATTTAACAGCTGAGGCAGCTACTATTTTTGAAAGGGACTGTTTATAATCTTCTGTAATGAAGCGGTACCTGTTATAGTAACTATTGAACTCAGAAGCCAGATCCAGAAGGTATCTGCTTATTATTGAAGGTTCAAAGTTTTCTGAAGATTTCAACACAACATCTTCAAAATCATTTAATTTCATAACAAATGGAAAAAGTTCCTGTCCATATTTTAATCCCTCTTCAAACTTTATTTTTTCATATTTTGCTTCAAACTTCTTCATTAAACTTGTTATTCTTGCATGGGTATACTGAAGATATACACCTGTTTCTCCATTAAAATTTAAAATTTCATTCCAGTCAAAAACTATATCCTTAATTCTGGAATTTTTTAAATCATTGAATATAATAGCACCAATACCCACAGCCTCAGCAACTTTATCTTTTTCGGCTATCTCTGGATTTTTTTCTTCAATTGTTTTCCTTGCAAGGTCAACCGCTCTGTTAATAACATCTTCAAGTAGAATTATATTTCCCTTTCTTGTACTCATAGATTCATTTTCAAATGATATATGGCCAAACGGAACATGGTGGCAGTTTTTAACCCACTTTTTGCTCATTTTATCTAGTACTTTAAACAACTGTTTAAAATGTAACGCCTGTGGGCTTCCCACCACATAAAGCATAAGATCAAACTTAAAACGATTATACCTGTATATAGCTGCTGCAAGATCCCTTGTTATATATAGTGTTGAACCATCCTTCTTTCTCAAGAGAGCTGGTGGTATATCATCTCCCAGAGGTACTATCAATGCCCCTTCACTTATTTTTGTTATCCCGCTTTTTACAATTTCCTCTATTGTCTGATCAAGCATCGGGCTATAGAAACTCTCACCCATATAGTATTCAAACTCAACATTCAGTCGTTTATATATTCTTTTAAATTCACCCAGGCTTAACTTACAGAATTTCTCCCATAAACTTATTGCCTCTGGATCTCCCTTTTCAAGTTTAGCGAACCATCTTCTTGCTTCTTCTTCAAGCTCGGGATCCTGTTCAGCTTCTTTGTGAAATTTAACGTACAATGAATATAGATATTTAACAGGTTCATTATCTAATTCTTTTTCATCGCCCCATTTTTTATATGCCGTTATCAATTTACCAAACTGTGTCCCCCAGTCACCCAGATGGTTTATTCCGATTACATTGTATCCTAAAAAATTGAATATTTTCTTTAGTGAGTTTCCTATTACGGTTGACCTTAAATGCCCAATACCAAAAGGTTTTGCAATATTTGGTGAAGAGTAATCAATGACAACCGTTTTTCCTTTCCCATATTTTTCCATCCCGCTAAAGTTATGAACAATGAGATTTTTTAAGATGTCATTGATCGAAATCTCTCTATTCAAAAAAATATTTATATAAGGACCTTTTGCTTCTACCTTTTGAATGACCTTTGCTCTTTCATTCTCCAAACTTGAAGAGTAAAAAGAATCCTCAATATTTTTTGCTATTTCCACTGGATTTGCTCTTAATTCCCTGGCAAATTGAAAACATGGAATTGCATAATCCCCAAGTTCAGGATTCGGAGGAATTTCAATCAGGGATTCTATCTTTTCCTTTTCAATTTTTGTAAGTAAACTGATTGTCTCTGCTATATTTCGCTTAAAATTAACCTTCATATCTCTCTTTCCAATATTTTTTGGATTTAATGGCTTTTCTAAACAAAAATTGACACTGTTCAAAATCTCTGTGAGCTTACACATCTACAATTTTAAAATCCAACTTCAGACTTCTTAGATTTGTATTATAGATTACAAGGAATTTTACCCTATCTTTTGGATTTTAGTTTGTTATAAAAAATTTAAGAAAACTTATCCAATCTCTCTTTGATTGGCAATTAAAAAATTGCATATTTAAAGTATCAATCTATTGCCATTTGTAAAAAATTAATTTTAAATTTAAATAAAAAATGTAGTATAGTATAAATAAAAGATTTTATTTATAAGGTAATCGGTAAAATGAACTATTTATCAGACCACCTTACCTTAAATGATTTAAAAATAATAAGTAAAACTCTCGTTCCAAATTATAGAGATAGAGAAAAGCTTCATAAAACAATTCTGGAAGATGAAGAAATTCTCAGGAAAATGCTCTCTGATAATCGTTTATTTGTTTATATAATGAGCAATTCAAATTCATATATGGAAATATCCCCTACATTACTCTTCTCAATACTTTTGAGACATATACGAGACGAGGTAAAAAAACATCCATACACCTTTGAAAATAAAGATGGAGAAAGTGTGGCTATCTTTGACGCAAAAGATATTTTCAATTTTCTGGAAAAAGAGGAAGCCCTTGATTATTTAACCGAACTTCTTGTTTCTTTTACAAGGATCCACAGCTTCTCAACTATGCACAGGATAAGGAAAGGTATATGGAGAAGGTTGAAGTACAGCGATTTTGATATAGATAGCTTGATAAGATTCAGCAAAACAATAGATGAAAAACTAAGGTTCAGGCCATTTAAAAAAGTTGCAGATATCTGCCTGTTTATACTTGGTATTTTCCCAGAGTATATTGAAAAACACGAGTGGCCGCTTTCCTTTGGAGACAGAAGGCTTGCCTCACATCCTGAAATAAGAAAAATTGGATTTGAAAATTATGGTAGTTACTATTACCAGAAGGCTTCAAATATGGAGACTGCTTACACGCTTGGCCTGCACGATCTATTGAACTACTTTTCTGAAAACTTTAAGATTGCAGAAAAAACCTTGAATTACCTGACCAATCGATACTTGGGTTTTCATGATAAAAAGAAATTATTCCCACTCTAATTAGTTCAAGCTTTGGGGTAAGACATCGAAATACAACTAACCTGAAATCTTTACAGGTTAATATTTTCGTTTCTTATCACCTTTGCAGCTCCTTTTAGTTCATCTATAAGCTCGCTTAAATACTGGTTGTACTGCCGCTGCAACAATTGCATTCTAATCTGCTGACGGGCTACATCAATATCAACACCTGTAAATAGCTTTTTATTCTGATTGTATATCGCCTCAATCTCCTGGTCAGATGGTTCTCTAAGTTTTGGTTCTATCTTATCATTTAAATAAACCTGTATAATTGCCCTTCTTGTCACAGCCTTTAAAAGATCCTTTACAAAAGGTTTTTTATCATATCCTTCTGCTATAGCCTTCTTATAGATCAGATACTCATTTATAAGATTCGATAAAAACTTCTTTTTATTTGCTTCACTTTTTTTATATTGTGCCTTTTGCTTGGGATCAGCAGGTAATGAATATACATGGACAGAAAATTCTCTTTCAAATTCATCCAGAGTAATTATAGTGCTGTCAATTTTAACAACCCATGTTCTCGTACTTCCTCTGCCTTTAGTTTTTGACTTTGTTTGATTCGTGGCCTGTGCAATAACAAATGAATCATTGGCCATAGCAGTTTTGGTTGTTACCACATATCTATCAATAAAGACACCGGTTAAAATAAAAAACATTGCAAATAAAAAATAATACCACTTTTTCATCTTATTTCCTTTAATATTTAATTTTATTACTAACTAATCTAATTACTTATATATTCAAAAACAATATAATTTTTAGCCTACAGAATAGCAATATCCTCAGGATATTTATTTAATGCTTCAATACTACCATCTTTCACCAGGTAGGTTGTCTCATATCCTGCAGCTCCATCCTCAAAAATAAACTTAGGTTCAAGAGCTATTACCATACCGGATTTTATAGTTTCATCAAACCTATCAGTAATTACGGGAATCTCATCCAATTCTAAACCTATACCATGGCCGATAAACTTAACCCCACCCATAAAATAGCTCGCATATTCACTCTTATCTACATAACTCCGGATGGATTTTGTTATCTCCTGTACATTTGCACCATTTATAGACATATCCTTGAAGATCTTATGACACTCTTTTGAAATCTTATGGGCTTTGATAAATTTGTCCTTTAAACTAGAAATTGCAAACACTCTCGTACAATCAGAATTATACCCTTTATAATTCATTACCAGATCTATCATAATCGGCTCATTTTTTTTGATTTTTCTTGCTCCTGCACCACCCGGAAATGCATAGGTAACCCCCGTTCCACCAGCTGAAGGTGAATCCATATAGGACTGCCTAAACACACTTGGGCCACTTAGTATGTATTTCTGGATTGCCTCCATATTGTACTGTCTTGTTCTAATACACGGGCTCGATTCTCTTTCTACAATTAATTTAACATATTCAGGAAGTAAATCCTTTTCGCTTACACCAGGTTTAATCAAGTCCCTCATCTTAAACATAACTTCATCAACTCTTTTTCCTGCTTCCCTCAACAGTTCTACTTCAAATTCAGATTTAATCATTCTTAACTTTTTTATATCCACTGAGATATCATGTATCTCAGATTGAGAAAAGAGGTCTTTGAATTTTAGAAACAAAAATGCAGGGATAACGTCCAATTCGAGCCCCAACTTTTTTACTTTAATTCCATTATTTTTTATGTAATCCAACACTGTTTTCGTTCCGTAATAGGGTTCTATACCTTTCAGAGGTGATTCTTCGACCGCGCTTTCTAATGTTCTCCTAACAAAGAGTTTTACGCCTTTCTCCCTTGATACCAGCAAGACCCCATTTTGCATTGTACCCGTAAAGTAATATCTATCAACATTATGAACAATAATCGAAAGATCAACATCGTTTTTTTCCATGTTTCTGATAAGTTTTTCTATTCTTTTTTCAATTTCCTCACCAGGAACTTCGGGAGTTTCAGGCAATTCTTCATCTGGCAATTCATATATCTTCTTCATAATCAAACAGCTCCTTTAAAAATTCGAATTTAGCCCTGTTATCAGGGATTGATTTATAAATATAGAGTGTATTATAGTCCTTTGGTGAGATACTGAATATACTCCTATCTTCATTAATCTTTTTAATAAGATTTAAAATATTAATTCTGCTTTTTTCGAAGGTGACCTGTATTTCATTTTCCTTCTCCCTCAAATACCTTATCCCAACTTCCTTACATAGAATTCTTATTTTAACGACATCAATTAGATTCTCAAAAGATTCAGGTATCCTACCAAATCTATCAATTACTTCCTCAATTAAAGCATTAAGCTCACTACAGTTCCTCACAGAGGCCAATCTTTTATAGATCTCAATCCTTAGTTTCTCACTCTGTATAAACTCCCTGGGAATAAATCCTCGGTATTTTAAATCTAAAACAGGTTCTATCTCTTCCTGATACGCTTCCCCCTCTTTCAACTTTCTTATTGCTTCATCAAGCAACTTAACATACATTTCAAACCCAACCGCAAGAATATCGCCATGCTGTTCTCTACCTAATATATTACCCGCTCCCCTTATTTCAAGATCTTTCATTGCAATCGCAAACCCAGAGCCAAGTTCTGTGTAATCATTTATTACCGAGAGTCTTTTCTCAGCTTTTTCTCCAATTATTCTTCCCGGAGGATATAGTAGATATGCATAAGCCTTCCTCGATGATCTCCCCACCCTCCCTCTCAGTTGATAGAGTTGAGCCAGTCCAAATCTATCAGCCCTTTCAATTATAATTGTATTAACATTAGGAATATCGAGCCCTGATTCAATAATTGTTGTTGATACAAGAACCTGAAATTCCATATCAAAAAAGGATTTCATAACCTGTTCTAATTCATCCTCATCCATTCTCCCATGGGCAACTTCAAAACTTACCTCCGGCATCAGTCGTCTTAGATGTTCAGCCTTCTCATCTATAGTTCTAATCCGATTATGAACATAGTAAACCTGACCTCCTCTTTCAATTTCTCTTCTGATGGCCTGTACAATAATATCGTCATTATGCTCAACAACATATGTTTCAATCGGAACCCGATCCTGGGGAGGGGTTTCAATTATGCTCATATCCCTAATCTGAGTCATGGACATATACAGAGTTCTGGGTATGGGAGTTGCTGTCATTGTTATCACATCTACCAGTTTTCTGAGCTGTTTAAATCTTTCCTTATGTTCTACCCCAAATCGCTGTTCTTCATCAATTATAACAAGGCCAAGGTCTTTAAATTGTATATCTTTCTGAATTAATCGATGGGTCCCGATTACGATGTCAATAAGTCCATTTTTAAGATTTTCAATTATCTGCTTTTGCTCTTTTAAGGTTCTAAACCTCGACAGCATTTCAATATTAACTGGATAAAGTGAAAATCTCTCATTAAATGTATTTAAATGTTGCTCTGCAAGTATTGTAGTAGGTACAAGAACTGCCACCTGTTTTCCATCCATAACAGCCTTAAACGCAGCCCTTATGGCAACTTCTGTTTTTCCAAATCCCACATCTCCACAAATAAGTCGATCCATTGGTTTTTCACTCTCCATATCTCTCTTTACTTCTTGAATAGTTCTTATCTGATCAGGGGTTTCTTCGTATCTAAAGCCGGATTCAAACTCGTATTGCCATTCAGTATCTTTTGAAAAAGCATGTCCTTTCAGCGATTCCCTAACAGAATAAATTTCCAGAAGTTCGTTAGCAAGGTTCTTAACCGATTTTTTAACATGGTCTTTAACCTTTTTCCATGTTTCAGAACCTATCTTATCAATCCTTGGTTTCCTGCCCTGATAACCAACATACTTTTGAAGAAGATTTATTTGATCAACAGGGATAAAAATTTCATCCCCATCCCTATACTCTATTTTTACAAAATCTTTTTCAGTACCTCCACTATTCAACCTTTCAATCCCCCTATAAATACCGATACCATGTTCAATATGAACAATGTAATCCCCTTCATTAATATCCATAATACCTTCAATAGGCATTGATCTACTTTTTACAAAGACGGATTTATTTCTTTTTTTTCTGTTGAAAACTTCCCTATCGAGGATTACTAATAGTTTCATATCCCTGGATAAAAATCCTTCAGTTAAATCAACCGTTATAACATGCAGTTTATCGTATTTTTTCAGAGGAACTTTTAAAATCTCCTTCAATCTCTCCGTCTGGCCTTCATAGTTTGCACCAACAACAACAGTGTATCCTTCTTCTAGAAACTTCGAGATCTCTTCTTTAAATATATTTAACCTGCCCATATATCCTCGTTTTTCAAGAAAACCAAAATCTATTTTGTTGATATTATCAGAGGCAAGATTAACTATATTGATGTAACTTTTAAGCTTTCCCAGCTCCCTTTCAATAGGCACAATTACACTTTCTGGCCTTGTAAGATATCTTGTTTTATTTTCTTCATATATCCTCTTTGCTTCATTAAAATAGAAATCTCCCTGTCTTTTACACTCATCAAATGAATTGAATATAATAAGATTTTCCTTGTTACTACTGAATATATAATCAAGAAGACTTGAAGGTGAATCATAGAGTATAGCCATAAAGTTATCATTTGCCACATTGGATAATCTAAAATCAATAATTTCATCTATAACTTCATCAGGCAGAGCACCTGACATTGTTCTTACTCTATCTTCGACCTCGCTATCAATTATAATCTCACTTGCAGGGATGCATAAAACACTGTCTATCTCATCTTTCGATCGCTGAGTTTCAGGAGAAAAGGTCCTGATTGACTCAATCTCTGTATCAAAAAACTCAATTCTATATGGAAGATAATTTCCCGGTATAAAAATATCTACTATATCACCTCTTATTGAAAACTCACCATAGTCACAAACTCTATCCACCCTTTCATATCCGAGGGCAGTTAATTTCTCAGCTATCAGGCTAAAATTGTATGTATCACCTTTTTTAAAATCGAAGATAGAAGCCTTATATTTCTCTATCGGAATATAATAATCAACTAGACTCCTTACCGGTATAACAAAAATTGATCTTTTGCCTGAAAGCATCACATTTAGCGCAACAACCCTCTTTGCTATTAACTCCTTATGAGGAGGAGATGTATCATAGGGAAGAGTCTCTTTCGATGGTAAAATATGTAATTCAATATCTTCTGCAAATGCCTTTATATCTCCATAAATATCTGATGCTTCTCTATTATTTTTCACCATGATAAAAATACTACTTTCTATCCTTCTGAATAGTGATGTTAAAAATAGAGCCTTGCTTGAACCGGGAAGGCCCTCAACTGTTAACACATTACCATTAATTCTTTTTAATATCTCACTTAAATCAAACTTTTTCTCGAATACTTTATTTATCTTCCTCAATAATTCCATGGCTATTTCACGTTATATAGTTTCTTCTTTCAGAGTTAACTTAATAAAATATTCCATGATTGACCATATTTGCAGATGATACCCAGAAAATAAAATAGAACCTGTATAAAACTTTTCAGCATTCAATATTACAGTATTCTGAATTATAATAATAAAATGATTTTATATGCATCACTCAACAATTTTGCCGTATGATTATAAATCATTTTATTTGTAATTTTTGTGGCCTGAAATTCATAAAGGATTAAAAGAATTGTCATAATCTATAAAACAACTATCGTTTATCAATAAATATAAAGTTTTCTATTATGATTGGAAGTTTACTTGCCTGTTACATTTATAGAATTTTGATCCAAGGTAGGAATAACGGATAGAAAAATAAGGTTTTTAGCACAATCAAAATTTTAATTGCTTATTTTTTCATCTTACTCAACTCTTTATCATACAGGTCAAAAATCTCTCTTGCTTTTCTTAAAAATTGTGGATTTAGTTCGACATACATCAATCCTTTATCTTTGATCTCTCTAATAAGGTTTTCAGCCTTTACCTCCAATTTAACTATTGCATTATTCTCGGGATAAGAATCTACAATGCTGTATTTTTTTTCCTTCTTTAATTCCCTAACAATTGTTATTAAATCTTCAAGAGTTTTTATATTCCTGTCAGATGAATCAAACAGTAATTGTGGAGTGCCAAACCTCTCAGCATTCATTGAAGTTTCTCTGAATTTATTAGCAGTTATTTTATAGTTGTAGTTCAAGTTTCCCCTAACATCCTCTATCATCAATTTCTCCGTTGCCGACAAAAATTATTTGGTTACTTTTTGAATTGAAGTTATACTTTCTTTACTGATAATAATAGCGCAATTGAAAAATAATTCAAGCAAATTTTTATCTCTTTTAACGCTATTCTAAAAATTATTAGATATAACAAAAATGGTTAAAATAAAAGGCAAATTATCAAAAAAATTAATATCTTCATTAATATTTATACTTATTTTAGTAGTTATAATTTTTATTATTTATCATAGAAAGCAAAAAAAGATAGTTCCTACCCCTTATGTTGGAAAGGTAGAGAAAAGAAAAAAGATCATAAAGGCAAAGAAAAGGCCCATAGTTCCCTATCCAAGAATTGCTGTAATTATTGATGATGTCGGATATCCGGTTTCAGCTTTTAACAGGTATCTAAATTTCAAAGGAAAATTAACATTTTCCGTTTTACCTCATCTACCAGGGACTAAAAAGTATGCAAAAAAATTAAATAAAAAAGGTTTTGAAATAATGATTCATATACCTATGGAACCAATAAATTACCCAAAGATTAATCCAGGACCCGGTGCCTTATTTATAATAGATAATGTACAAACAATTAATGAAAAAATTAAAAGCATGATAGATGAAAACCAATGGGCCATAGGAGCCAACAACCACATGGGTTCAAAACTCACACAAGATTGCAAAAAAATGAGTATTATTCTTAAAACATTAAAGAAAAATAATCTCTTTTTTATAGATAGTGTTACAACAAAAAATTCATGTGCCTATAGAGAAGCTATTAAATTAAAGGTCCCTGCTTTAAAGAGAGATATCTTTTTGGATAACAAAAATGATTATGGATACATAAAATCTCAATTTCTAAAATTAATCGGCATTGCAGAATCCAGAGGTTATGCCATTGGCATTGGGCATATACAAAATATACAAACTATTAGAGTACTAAACTCAATGTATGACAACATAGAAAAATATAGATTTCATTTTGCATTCGCATCAGAGGTGCTTTCCTCTAATAATTGACTTTTAGGCCATTTATCTATATCCTTATCTGAAAAGTATGGGAGATAGAAGGTTTGCTTATTCTGGGGATAGAAACAACCTGTGATGAAACTTCGGTTTCTGTTGTAAAGGATGGAATTGGAGTCCAGAGTAATGTTGTTGCAACACAGTTCGAATTTCATGAAAAATACGCAGGAGTAGTTCCAGAAATAGCTTCGAGAAGACATCAGGAGGTAATAAACTACGTAATTGAAGATTCTTTAAATGAAGCTGGTATTAATTTTAATGATATAGATGCTATCGCAGTTGCATACTATCCAGGTCTGATTGGTTCACTTCTGGTTGGTGTAACTGTGGCAAAAACCTTGAGCTTTGCATTACAAAGACCGCTTATAGGAATCAATCACATTGAGGCACATCTTTACTCCATCCATTTTACCAACAATGTGGAATATCCTATAATAGGGTTTGTGCTTTCTGGGGGCCATACTCTTCTTATTATATCTGAAAAAATAGGGCATTATAGAATTTTGGGGAGTACAATTGATGATGCTATTGGTGAAGCCTTCGATAAAGTTTCAAAATATCTGGGTTTGGGCTACCCGGGAGGCCCTGCGATTGAAACTGCTGCAAAAAAGGGTGATGAAAACGCATATAGCTTTCCCAGGGTTATTCTCAATGGAGGTAGAGATAGATACAATTTTAGCTATAGTGGATTAAAAAATGCTGTTATAAACCAGAGGCACAAATTTTTAAACCCGGGATATAATGAGACTGCAGAGAATATTGCAGCCTCTTTTCAAGCTGCAGCCACCGATGTGATACTAACGAAAGCCTTATGGGCAGCGAAGGATCTTAATGTAAACAGGGTTGCTGTAACAGGGGGAGTAGCAAATAATTCAAGAATAAGGAAAATTTTTCAAAAAGAAAAAAGACTGAAAACATACTTTCCCGATCCTCGTTTTACATCGGATAATGCAGCAATGGTTGCAGGGCTTGCATATCACAAATACCTTGAAGGCAAAATACACAATCTGGAACTTGAACCAATGTCCAGAATAAAATCTATTATAAAAGGCAAGAGGACAAAGAATGGGAATTGATGAGAGAGATGTAAGATTACAAAAACTAAAGGAACTCAGGGAGATTGGGGAGAATCCCTATAAAGAAAAATATAAAAGAACTCACAGCATGGCCAAAGCAAAAGAGCTTCCAATTGGAACTAAAAACGTGAGGATTGCAGGAAGAGTTATGGCCATCAGAATGTTTGGTCGTCTAATTTTTGCCACATTAAAGGATTTTTCCTCCACTATGCAAATTGCACTTCAGGAAAAGAATCTCGGAAAAGATCGTTTTAAGTTTTTTAAAAAATACGTAGATATTGGTGACTTTATTGGTGTAGAAGGCAGTATTTTTAAAACAAAGATGGGAGAAATAACTGTAGACACGGAGAGCTACGAACTGCTATCTAAAACTATTAGACCGCTACCAGAAAAGTGGCATGGCCTTTCAGATAAAGAACTATGCTACCGGCAGAGATACCTTGACCTGCTAATGAATAAAGAGACAATGGATCGCTTCATTACTCGTACAAAAATCGTAAAAAGTATAAGAAGCTTTCTTGATAACAATGGATTTTATGAGGTTGAAACACCAGCACTCCAAACAAAACCTTCAGGAGCAATCGCTACCCCCTTTGTTACCCACCACAACGCATTGGATATAGACCTTTATTTGAGAATTGCCCCTGAAACATACCTTAAAAGGTGCATAGCAGGAGGATTTGAAAAGGTATACGAGTTTGCAAGAAGTTTCAGGAACGAGGGCATGGATCCTTCACATCTACAGGATTTCACAATGCTTGAATATTATGTTGCTTACTGGAACTATCAGGATAATATGGATTTTACCGAACTCATTATAAAAAACGTTTTGCAGGAGGTAAAGGGTTCATTGATCCTAAAACATGGTGAAGATACAATTGACTTTGGTGGTGAATGGGAAAGAAAAGACCTGCAAGAAATTATTTTGGATGACACTGGTATAGATATCTATCAGTACAAAGATGCAGATTCTATGAGAAAGGATATTATAAAGAAGGGCTATGAAATTCAGGACATTGAAAAAATGAGTTTTGGAACGCTTATTGATAATTTGTTTAAAAAGGTATCAAGGCCTAAGATACTGGGACCTCTTTTCGTTATTCATCATCCAATAGAACTTTCACCTCTTGCAAGAAAGAACGACAAAAATCCCAGAATTACCGATAGGTTTCAGCTCATTGTTAAAGGATGGGAAATAGTAAATGCCTACAGCGAATTAATTGACCCGGTAGATCAGAGGCAGAGGCTTGAAGAGCAGGCAAAACTGCACAGCCGGGGAGATACAGAGGCGATGGTAATGGATGAAGATTTCCTAACTGCTATGGAACACGGCATGCCACCAATGTCTGGATGGGGTATGGGAATAGATAGATTTGTTGCGCTATTAACCAACCAGGAGAATCTAAGGGATGTTGTTCTCTTTCCTTTGATGAAACCACTATGATATACTGAATATTAGTTTATCGCTGAACAAAGCCATAAAAATAAAATAAGTTTTAGAAAGTAAAAAGCCCTTCAGCATCTATTATTAGGTCCACACTGCCTGGCGAGCTACTGTTGTAGAGACCCAGCGCATCAAGCTGAAGTGTTCCAAACTTTAATCTCCCATTTGCACCGAATATAACATTTTCAAAAAGAGAGCCACTCCCTAAATCGGAACCATTTTTAAAAAAGGCCCCACCGATTGCAACATCAGAGAAGGCGAAAACCGGGATAATAAGAAAAACCAAACTACTACTTTTTCTAAAAATAACAGTATTCTTGCCAAGCATTACATTCAGTGATAAATTTATATAAAAGAAAAATATAAATTAATTTTGTCCGAAGGAAAAATCTAAAAAAATTACAAAAACAATTGATGAAATCACTTAAACCCATTGTACCAACATTTAAAACAGAATGAAGATAAAACCACTTAGATGAGGTTCTAAATACACTCCATTACTGAGAGGAGTATTATTATTAAGAGCAACCTGATTATTTTTTATATCAACTGTTTTCTGATTTAGATCATATGACACTTAGAAATTTTATGCTATAAATGGTATTATTAATCTTAGAGAGTTAAAGTAATAATGTCCCTCAAACATAAAAACCTCGGAGAATATATTAATCTCCTCTTAAAATGGAAGAAACGTACATTCCTCGTTGGTAATAAAGGATATCGTGAAATAAAGTGGACATATGAAATAGTATACAACACAATTATGAGTTTTGCTTATATCCTAAAAACTAAAGGCATAAAATATAATGATAAAGTTATTGTGATGGGAAGTCCTTCTCCCGAATGGATAGTAGCATTCTTTGCAATCCTGCGGATAGGAGGAATAGTAGTTCCTCTAGATGAGAGTGCATCTGACGATTATCTAAATGAGATTTGTAACCTTGTAAAACCAACTTTAATTATTGGATCAAAAAAAATTATTGATTCACATTTATCTCTTATATATATGGATTTTTCTCAAATATCAAATATTGACAGTAACCTATCCAAACAGCTAAATACAGTAGAAGCATCCCCATCAAAACCGGATGACTATGCAGAAATAGTATTTACATCAGGAACAACTTCACATCCTAAAGGTGTAGTATTAACTCATAGAAATATAATCACAAATCTTACCCCTATTGAAGAAGGTATTGAAAAAAGAATAAAACTTATCCAAATACTTACTCCCTTCCATATTCTATGCTCGATACCATTCAGCCATATGTTCGGTCAATCTATTGGTATATTTCTAACAATGCTATTGGGAAGTACACTATACTTTACTGATGATTTATCACCTTCAGCTATAATACGTCGTATCAAGCGCGACAAAATCATTACCCTTATAGCAGTACCAAGAACATTAACACTCATTAAAAATCATGTTGTGGGAATACTTAAGGCAAGAGGGACATATAAAAGATTCATGAAAAGATGGGACCGATGGGTTAAACTGCCATATCCAATTCGTGTACTTTTCTTTACTGAAATCCATAGAATAATAGGGTTGAGTTTCTGGTCCTTTATCGTTGGGGGAGCAGCTCTTGATGATGAAACCCATGAATTCTGGCGAAGATTAGTATTTGCAATTTTTCAGGGTTATGGCCTTACAGAAACAGCTCCCATAATAACTATGTTTAATCCTTTTAAAGATAACAGGAAATCTGTAGGCAAGATATTCCCGAATCAAAAAATAATGATTGCGCCAGATGGAGAAATACTTGTAAGTGGTGATAACATCATGAGTGGGTACTATAATAATCCTGATGCTACTTCTGAAGTATTTGAGGGTAAATGGTTCCATACAGGTGATATTGGTGCTATTGATGAAAAAGGTCAATTGTACATAAAAGGACGAAAAAAGGATATAATAGTTACAACAGATGGCCATAATATTTTTCCTGAAGATATACAACAGGTTCTTTCAACTATCGATGGTGTAAGGGATTCTGTAGTTTTTGGTCTATCAGGCAAAACAGGAGAAAGTGTACATGCAGTACTGCTTCTGAAATCAGGTTTTTCTGCAGAAGAAATTATAAAAAAAGCCAATCAAAAATTGCTTCCATATCAGAGGATTAAGAATTTTACAGTATGGAATGAAGCAGATTTTCCACGAACTCCTACCCTAAAGGTCAAACGATATGAAGTCATTAGCAGGGTAATGCAAAAAAAACAAAAAATAGTTGACCATAATCATATTCTTTCAGAGATTATCCCTGATTCTCTAGCTTCTCCTGGAACCTCTCTTGCTGAACTTGGACTAGATTCACTTGATATGGTAGAACTTTCCTGCAAGGTTGAGGAAAAGTTGGGAGTGAGTATCGATGAAGCAATAATAACCCCTGAAACAACGGTAAATGAACTTGAAAAAATCTTAGCCGAGCCGCATATTAAACAGGAACTACCAATGCCTCGCTGGACATTTTTTAAAATTATAGGTTTGCTGCGCATTTTATGCTTGAATCTTATGATTCTACCAATTTTCAGATCTTTCATTCACTTAGATGTAGTAGGATTGAATAATTTAAAACAAACACATGGGCCTTTTATAATTGCAGCAAATCATACCTCGCATCTTGATCCACTCGCCATTTTATCGGCTTTACCATTTAAATTTAGAAATCGGATTTCTCCTGCAATGGGTCTTGACAGATTTCACTATTACTTCACCAAATTCTCACATACATCTGTCCAAAAAAATAGGCTAAGAGAAGATCCACAAAGAAATATTTCACATAGATTAAAAAGGGCTCTGCAAAAAATCGCATATGTTATTATTACATTCTTATTCCAAACTTTTCCTTTTCCACAAATAACAGCATTTAAACCAAGTCTTGAATTCTGTGGCGAAATAGTTGACAGAGGTAAATGGATACTAATATTTCCAGAAGGGGAGGTATCAAAATCGGGTAAAATGGGAAGTTTCAAAAGAGGAATAGAGGACATTGCCAAAAATACAGGTATTCCGGTCATTCCTGTGGGTATCTTTGGCATGCATAATGTGCTTTCTCCGGGTAGAATTTTACCACATAGAAGCAATGTAACAGTGAATATAGGAAAACCTATACACTATTGTAAAGAAAACCATATAAACTTTACAAAAAAAATTGAAAAAGCTGTCTTGAATCTCTTAGAAAATAATTGAACTAATAAATTCAAGGTATAAATGAAAAAATTCGATGTTATTGTGGTAGGGGCTGGTCCTGCTGGTTCAACAGCGGCAAGGTTTTGCAGCGAAGCAGGACTAAAATCAGCCATCATTGAAAAAGAAAAGCTTCCAAGGGTAAAGGCTTGCGCCGGTGGTGTTATTCCTGCAGGTTTAAGATTCTGCAATATTGATTTGCCGGATGATCTTATAGAAAATAAATGTGATAAAATTAAACTAAGCTATAAAAGATACAGGAGAATAGTGAAAATACAGGAACCCATATATATGGTTGAAAGAAGTAGATTTGATATGTTCTTAACAGAAGAAGCCATAAAAATGGGGGCAAAACTCAAGGAAGAGGAAAAACTAATCGATCTAAAATACAAAAATGACCAGCTTATAATCACTACATCCCAGGATCAATACAGGACAAAAATTCTAATTGCTGCTGATGGATATTTTAGCACTGTACGAAAAACACTTGGGATCAGCTTAAATGTTAAAGACTCACCTATAGCCATTGAGGCCACTATTCCAATGGATAGAGATGAAATTTACAGTAGATTCAACAGAAGTGTATCCGTTCATTATATTCCGGGATTATTCGGGTATGCCTGGATATTTCCGAAAAAAAATCATATTTCAGCAGGTCTCGGATCATTTATTAGACCCCCAAAAAGTATAAAAAACACATTTTTTAATTTTCTTGCCTTACATCATCTGAAAGCTCAATCAAAAATTAAAAGCTGGTTTCTTCCGCCCTCCGATGGGTACCACAATCTAGTTTATGACGGCATAATGTTAACAGGAGATGCAGCAGGTTTTGTTGATGCATTCACGGGCGAAGGTATAAGATATGCGATGATATCTGGAAAACTTGCAGCATTAACAGCAGTAGAGTGCTTTAAAAAAAGGAATTTTTCAAATGATTGTCTGGTTAGTTATAACGATTTATGCAATAAGTTTATAATTCCCAATCTGGCATACTCAAAAAGAATTTCATACTATATCTATCGATATAGCTGGTTTACCATTCCTGCAGCTTTTAAAAACAAAGAACTCCTCGAAATGTACGCAAATACTCTCTTCGGTTATGGTAACTATAAAAATTTAATAAGCTGGATAAAACCAAAAATGCCCTTCATTTTTATTAAAAGATTTCTACCATCTTGACCGCTTTATAATTGACTTGATTTATACAATTAATAGTATTAATGTCTAGGTTACTATTCAAAAATAGTTTTATTGATTTTAAATATAGAGAGAGTTTTGTAATTATTGATTATCCTTAATAAAATAAGTCACACATCGTTATTTTAATGTAAATCAACCATCTCGAAGGATGACTAAATCAATTCAGATTTCTCTCAGCAGTTAAGCACTACATGAAACTATTTTTAAAATAAATAAAAGGATTAAAATAATGCAGGTATTTCAATGGAAAAAAAGTGGAGGTAGTAATCCACAGGTAAAAAAAAGCTGGATAATTGGAATAATCTCAGGAATATTTGGGATTATCATTCTATCGACTATGTTCTATCAGGTTGACACCGATTCTGTCGGAGTAATTACAAGGTTTGGAAAATATATTGATACAACTCAACCAGGTTTACATGTTAAGGTTCCTCTGGGTATCGATAAAGTTGTAAGAGTACCTGTGCAGAGAGTCCAAAAGGAAGAGTTTGGATTCAGGACAGTTAAAGCTGGAATACAAACTGAATATATAAAAGGCAGGGATGAGGATGTATCTCTTATGCTCACAGGTGATCTTAACAGTGCGGTGGTTGAGTGGATTGTACAGTATCAGATTGGAAACCCTGTTAATTATCTCTATAACATAAGAAACGTGCGCTCCATTATAAGAGATGCTTCTGAGTCAGTTATGCGGAAGGTAGTTGGAGATAGAAGTGTTGATGAGGTTATTATTCTTTCAAGAAGAGAAATAGCACAGGAGTCAAAGGATCAACTACAAGATATGCTAAATTCAATGGGAGCTGGTATTCATATTGTAACACTTGAATTGAAGGATGTAAATCCACCTGATCCCGTCAAACCTGCTTTCAATGAGGTAAACGAAGCGAAGCAAGAAATGGAGAGGATGGTAAATGAAGCATGGGAATCCTACAATAAGATCATACCAAAAGCAAAAGGGGAAGCTGAAAAAACAATAAGACAGGCTGAAGGATACGGCTTAAACAGGGTAAATAGAGCCAGGGGGGATGCTAATAAGTTTTTAGCCATCTGGAAGGAGTATAACAGAGCAAAGGATGTTACAAAAAGGCGTTTATATCTCGAGGCAATGAATGAGATTTATCCACAGATTGAGAAAAAGTATATTGTTGATTCCTCCCAGAAGGGGTTATTACAACTGCTTAATCTAAATGAGATGGGAGGCAAAAAATGAAAGGCAAAATAACTGCCATCATAGTAGTAATAATTTTTCTAATCATTGTCCTACCAAGTACATTCTATACTGTACCGATGACTCAACAGGTAATAATTACAAGATTCGGAAAACCCGTTGGCAAACCGGTGAAAACCCCCGGGCTTCATATAAAGAGGCCATTTGTAGAAAAGGTTATAAGATTTGATAAGAGAATTCTCGAATGGGACGGAGATCCTAACCAAATACCGACAAAAGATAAAAAGTATATCTGGGTAAATACATATGCAAGGTGGAAGATAACCGACCCACTAAAATTCTATCAATCTGTGAGAAATGAGATGGGAGCACAGGCTCGTCTCGACGATATTCTGGATGCGGCTACGAGAGATTATATAACCTCTCACGTTTTACTGGAAGTTGTAAGAAACTCAAATAGGGAAATGGAAACTGCCGAGAATGAGCTTGAATTGGCTGCTGATATCAAGGCTCCGATTAAATGGGGAAGAGATAAAATAACCCGCCAAATCCTTAAGAAGGCCTCAAAGATAGTACCCCAATATGGAATAGAACTGGTAGATGTTAGGATAAAGCATATTAACTACGTTAAAGAAGTAAGAACTAAAGTCTATGAAAGAATGATATCTGAGAGAACAAGGATAGCTGAAAAGTATAGATCCGAAGGGCAGGGAAAAAAGGCTGAGATTGAGGGGCAAATGGAAAAAGAGCTGCAAAGAATTACTTCTGAAGCTTACAGAAAGGCCCAGGAAATAAAGGGAAAAGCTGATGCTCATGCAACAGTTATATATGCTGAAGCCTATAACAATGATCCTGAGTTCTATTCATTTATAAAAACGCTGGAAACATACAAAAAGAGCCTTACAAAGAATAGCTGGCTTATTATAAGTACAGATAATGATTTCTTTAAGTATCTAAAGAATATGAAAGGAAAATAAATTTAAAATAATCGAATAAGGATTACACCCCCTATGAGCAAAAATACTCCCAAAATACGAAGGGGGGTAACTGTCCTTATTGAGAATCCAATCTCTCTGCGTCAGTACATGTTGCGTTATAAAACAGTAAGCCCACTACACAAAGAAAAAGCACTTTCATTTCTGTGAATGTTACTTAAATTCAAGGGCAGTTTCTTATTGAATTATGTAATGTGTCATTTATTAAAGGCAATTTAATTTTGGTCAAGAATTTCGCTAATTATCCTGCTTACCTCTTCAATTTTGTAAGGTTTTGATACTACTCCGGCAAAACCATAGTTTTTATAATGTGCCATTATCGGATCATTTGAATAACCACTTGAGACAATAGCTTTTACATCAGGATCTAAACTTTTTAGCTTTAAAAGAGCTTCCCTACCACCGATCCCACCGGGAACAGTGATATCTAAAATTACAAGATCATAAGGTTTACCCCTGTCGAGAGTCTTCTTATATAGTTTAACAGCTTCATTTCCATCTGAAGCAAGCTCAACAGTGTACCCCAGTGTTTCAAGCATATTTCTAACCGCTCCCCTCACCAAAGGTTCATCATCCATAACAAGTATCCTGCCTCTTCCCTTTTTTATTTCGAGTTTTTCCTCCTCTGTCTTTTTTTGCATTACTTCGACAGCAGGAAAATACATAACCACTGTAGTCCCTTCTCCTTCTTTACTTTTAATCTCTATGTTACCACCGTGATTCTTAACAATCGAATAGGTAATGGTTAGACCAAGGCCCATGCCCTTCTGAGTTGACCTTTCCTTTGTGCTGAAGTAGGGATCAAATACTTTCTGGAGATTTTCTTCTGAGATCCCACATCCTTCATCTTTCACAGTTATTTTAACATACTTACCACTGGGAAGCACAGGCATTTCTAAAGAAGATACCTCTATATTCTCCGCTGTAATCTCTATTGTCCCTCCATTTGGCATTGCTTCTTTTGCGTTTATCAATACATTCGTCAAAGCCTGTTGAAACTGGGTTATGTCACAGTACACATTCCAGAGATCATCAGGAATCTTTACCTCTGTTTTTATATTTGAACCACTAAATGTTACACGAACGGTATCCTTTATTGCATCTTTAACATTCTCTACCTTCTGTATGGGGGGAGAACCAGAAGAAAATGTTAAAAACTTATAGGCAAGGTCTTTGGCCATTAATGATGCTTTCTCCGCATCATTTAAAAATTGAACCACTTCATGATCCTCTCCAAGCTTAAGTTTAGAAAGTGTAATGTTTCCCAGTATCACTGTTAGCAAATTATTAAAATCATGGGCAATACCTCCTGCTAGAATGCCTATTGATTCAAGTTTGCTTGTTTTTAATCTCTCTTCCTCAAGCATCTTCCTAGTTCGTATGTCTCTTAAAACCAGAAGATGTGTATTTCCATCTTTGATTTTCATCTCTCTTACTCTGAGCTCAACGGAAATTACCTCACCTTTTATATTTAGCACACGGAATTCACAACCATCGAGAACACACTCATTTCTATCTCCTTTAATAAAGGTTTTATCTAAAAGATTTTTATCCTCTGAAGTAACAAACTCTGAAAAATCCCTGCCTATGACTTTATCTACAGGTAAATTAAAAATGTTTTCGCATCCCCTGTTGGCAAAAATAATCTTTCTATCCCTGAGAAGCATGATACCATCATGTACATTTTCCACAACACTTCTGTATAGTTCTTCAGATTCTCTTAATTTTTTCTCAATCTTTCTTCTATCTTCAATCTCCTTTATCAGCTGACGATTTTTCTCCTCAAGTAATTTATTCTTCTTTTCAAGCTCTGAATGAAGGGCAATCATTCCTTCATTTGTCTGCTCTAACTCCCTATTCAGTAATTCTAACCTTTCAAGTTGTTCCTGGAGCTGCTTATCCTTACGGTTTATCTCTTCAATTAACTCCATAAGTTCCTGATTATGCATCAATAGCTCTTCATAGGATGATGAGGGAGATTTTTTTATAAGGCTCTCTCTCCATTGAGAAACAGTTTTAGTATCTACTTTAATGGTATCAGGTAAGAGTTCTCCAATAGTAACCTTTGTTCCTTTACCGGGAGTAGTTTCAATTTTGAAGTAATCCACTATTTTTTTAGTACCCAATATACCGAGCCCCATACCGGACTTTGATTTATATCGGCCACTCAATATTTCATCAATGTTCTCAATACCCGGTCCGTTATCTTCAACAACAGCTTCTATAAAATTCCTGGCATTTTTAAAGTTAATCTGAAACTTTACCGTTGCATTACCTGCATACTGAAAAGCATTACGGACTATCTCCGAGACTGCAGTAACGAATTTTGTTTGATTCTGAAGTGGCAAACCTATAAGTTTAACTATATCTTTTGCCCTGTTGCGTGCTATAACTACATCTTCATCAAAGTGAATAGATACATGGGTAAGCGGTATTTTCATATATTTATAAATTCTCCCATAATAATCCTTTCTAACCCTCAGCCCTATCCTTAATTTGTCTTATCTTTTTTGCTAGACTTACCGGCGTAAATGGTTTTTGCAGATAGTTTATCCTCTTTTTCATTACACCACCCGAAACAATCCCCTAATCC
>QNBN01000002.1 GCA_003645695.1 Spirochaetota bacterium
CCCATGGAAATGATAACGAAGGATAATAAAATAACAGGCTTTGATATTGATTTAATTAAATTCATATCTGAGAAATCTAATTTTGACATCAATATAATTCCTGTAATTAAAGAGAATTTGATTTACGGATTGATTGATGGAACTTACAACATTGTTATATCAGGAATAACATTTTCAACAGAACTCAAAACAAAGTATCCTGATGTATTATTCAGTAAACCATACCTCAAAATAGGTGACGTTATAGTAATATCTGAAGATTTCTATAATTTTAAAGGGATCTCTAATTAAACGGGGAAAACTGTAGGAATTAAAAATAACTCGACTGCTGAAGAAGTATTGAAAAAATATCCAAAAATTAAGATTACAAAGTATAAAAGAATATCAAATGCCTTTACAGATTTAGCTAGAAATAAGATTAGTGCTGTTGTTACAGATCTACCAATTGCAGCCCAGTTTGTATATTACAATGATGAGTACAAAGGTATATTTAAAATAGTCAATATCCCATTAACAAAAAAAGAGTATGTAATAGCTGTTAATAAAT
The DNA here is from genome assembly GCA_003645695.1 of Spirochaetota bacterium. GTDB lineage: Bacteria > Spirochaetota > B62-G9 > B62-G9 > B62-G9 > B62-G9. Next base: position 548 of record QNBN01000002.1, read on the forward strand.
CGAACCAGGAACTTCTAAAAAAGATCAATTCTTCAATCAATCTGCTTGAAAAAAGTGGTGAACTCAACAACTTGATCATAAAATGGTTTTTTAAAAAATGACAAATCCTACTTGCTTAAAAAATTTAAAATGGAAATTAATACTAATAACTATTCTATTTTTTATTGTTCTTTTTTTTTCATCGTGCAAATCAAAAAAGATAGAGATAACCAGAACAACCCTCTCAATGGGGACATTTGTTCAGATTGATATTGTAACTAATATTAAATATGAGGAAAAGGCCAATTCGGTAATTGATGAATCTTTTAAACAAATTAAAAAATATGATGCTGAGTTTGATTACAGAAAAAAGGGTGATTTAAATCGATTTAATAGAGATAGCATAATTGAAAAAGAAAAGTCTCCACAACTTTTCAATCTTATTCAAAAATCTATAATTATTGCAAAATTAACCAATGGTGCATTTGATCCTACAATTTATCCACTTGTCAAACTGTGGGGTTTTGATGATGGGCATCCGGTATTACCATCAGTCGATGAAATAAAAAGGGCATTAAAGAATGTGAATTATAGGAAAGTAAAGATAGTAAATTATAAAATTACAAAACCATCCAGTATAAAACTGGATTTAAGCGCAATTGCAAAAGGTTACATTGTAGATTTGACAAGTAGATATATTAAATCCAAAGGGTTTACAAATTTTTTAATTAATGCTGGTGGTGATATTTTTGTTAGCGGCTTTAACAAAAAGGGAGAAAAATGGAAAATTGCTATTCAAGATCCATTTAACCCAGATAAATATTCAGGCATATTAAATATAACGAACTCTTCTGTTGTAACATCCGGAGATTATGAAAACTTCTTTATTAAGGACGATAAAAAATATTGTCATATTCTTAATCCAAAAACTGGTTATCCTCCCTTTAATATGCATAGTGTTACAATAATATCTGAGGAGACCTCCTTTTCCGATGCAGTGGCTACAGCCGTCTTTGTAATGGGTCCGGATAAGGGTTTTAATTTTCTAAAGAATAACAACATTAGAGGCCTATTAATCTTTACAGACCAAAATAAAAAAGTAATTTATAAGGCAACAAATAATTTCTGGGAATAAAGATAATTATATTATTCAATATATTGAAGGTAACCTCAAATAATAAATAATTTTGCGGAGCTAAATATTAATGGGGAAATTACTACAATAAATTGTAATGTTATAATAAGCATATCATATCGATGTAAATTAACTTTTGGCATATTGATATCTCTGATCCTATTTATTTCTTTCTGAGATTCTTTCAATGAATTTACAAGAAACCTTACAATTCTTCTCTTAAGTTTCTCTTGATAATTGGATTTTCTTCCTTTAAAAAAGATTTTCATATTAGCATATGATATTTTAAACAGTTTAAACACATAAAAAATTAGAAGGATAAAATCTATTTTTTCTTTCTTGCCAAATAAATCTTTTCTCCAAAACTTTAAACTCTTCAGTGCAGAGATTATCTGTTTTTCATCAAAACCTTCTGTTAGTAAAAAACTCATAATGTATAATTCAATAACAATGCCTGAGTAATATACACCTCTCTTTAGTCCCTGCATAATAAAATAGAAGGGTCCAATATTAAAAAGGATCTTGCCGCTTCCATGCATGAAATTTATTACCATAATAAACAATATCAAAGGTATTATTGCTATTAATCTTTTAAATAGACCTCTGCACGTAACTTTTTTTATAAATAGAAAAGAGCAAAAAATTACTACAGGTTCTAGTAAAATGATCAGGATATTTTTAATAATTAGCGAGGATAATGCGAATATAATAGTATTAATGATAATAGATAATGGAGTGATAATTTTTTTATTATTATTTTCTATTTTTTCTCCTCAACTTCAACCAGCTCTATAATAGACATTTCAGCTCCATCCCCAAGTCTATTTCCCATTTTAATAATTCTTGTATAACCCCCATTTATATTCTTATATCTGGGAGCAATTTCGTCGAATAGTTTTGCTACAATATCCCTATCCTTAATTTTTTTCATAACGATTCTTTTGTTATGAAGAGTATTCTCCTTTGCCCTTGTAATTATTTTTTCACAATACCTTCTGAGCTCTTTTGCTTTAGGAGTAGTTGTTTTAATTCTTTCATGTCTTAAAAGCGAGGTTACCATATTAGAAAACATTGCTTTTCTATGCTCTTTATCACGGTTAAGTTTTCTTCCCTTTTTTAGATGTCTCATTTTTATGACTCCACTTCATTTTTAGACAATTTTTTTTCTAAGTACTCTTTCATCCCAAGGCTTAAACCAAACTCTGCAAGCTTTTCTTTGATTTCCTGTAATGATTTTTTTCCGAAATTTTTAGTTTTTGAAATCTCTTCCTCAGTCAACATCGCAAGGTCACCTATCGTTTTTACATTGATGTTTCTCAAACAGTTCGAGGATCTCACAGAAAGCTCAAGTTCTTCAACAGGAGTATTTAATATTGTCTTAAGTTTTTCGAGCTCTTCATCAACACTTTCTTCCTCATCCTCGAACTCTTCATTAAAGTTTATAAAATGCATAAGATAATCTTTTAAGATCTTTGCAGCATCGGCAACAGCATCTTCCGGCATAATACTACCATCTGTCCATACTTCAAGGATAAGCTTATCATAGTCGCCACGCTGTCCCACCATCGCATTCTCTATCCTGAAGTTGCATTTTTTAATTGGTGTAAAAATTGCGTCAATAGGTATTGTTCCTATGGTTTCGATATTTTCCATATTTTTCTCAGCAGGAACATACCCTCTCCCTCGATTTATCTGTAATTCAATATGGACTTTACTGTCTTCTGCAAAACTTGCGAGATGAAGATCAGGGTTAAGCACAGTTACATTGTTATCAACTTGAAGATCTGCTGCTTTTAACTCATTTTTCCCTTCTCTATCTATAGATATTACCTTGGTATCCGATTCATCGTTTAGCTTCAATCTTACATTTTTTAGATTAAGTATAAAATCTATCGTATCCTCGATCATTCCTGGAATATTATCAAACTCATTCGTTATCATCTTCATGCTGTCTGTTTCAGGATCATAAGCTTCGACTCTTATCGCAACTATTGCGTAACCCTGCAATGCAGAAAGTAGAACTCTTCTCAATGAATTACCCAATGTTGTACCATAACCTCTTTCCAATGGGCTGGCTATTATTCTTCCATATTCATTATTCTTTTCTTCATGCTCTATTATAAGTGAACGAGGCCTTTTCATCCCTTTTAAGAGATTTCTATGCGGCATTTTTTACTAGCTCCTTAAGCATTTATGGTTTTATTCATTAAAATTATGTCAAATTCCAGCACTTTAAATTAAGTAAGCGTTCAATAATCCAAAGCGTTAAATGGTATAATGTTCATTTTAATCATAAAATTCAACAATAATCAAAACTCTTTACAATATATAATCCTAAATGTTTTCAAATTCCAAATATTAAATCTAAACTACTGTTCTTTTTTTTCTTTAGCATCTTTTTTAAAAGTGCTAATCCACCTTTTACCTTTTAATACCAATATTTTTGGTTATTTAGAATACTAATATCCAATAATATTTAAATCTAATTTCTTATATAGATTACTTAGAATACAATTCAACTATAAGCTGTTCGTTTACCGGCAGATCTATTTCTTCTCGTTTTGGTACGTATAAAAAGCGACCCTTTAAATTGTCGGCATCCACCTCTATCCAGGGAACAGTACCAATTCGCGATACATTCTTTAAGCTTTCAAGAATCGCTATCATTTTTTTACTTTTATCTTTAACTTCTATTTCATCATTTTCTCTGACAAGGTATGATGGGATATCAACCTTTTTTCCATTCACCAGTATATGCCCATGCCTAATTATCTGTCTTGCCATTTTACGGGATTGTGCAAAATGCATCCTATAAACAACATTGTCCAACCTTTGTTCCAAAAGCATCAACAGAATTTCACCAGTAACACCCTTTTTTCTCGAAGCAATCTCAAAGTACCTTTTAAACTGCTTCTCAAGAAGACCATAATATCTCTTTACCTTCTGTTTTTCTCTCAATTGTAATCCATACTCCGAAAGCTTACTTCTCCTCCTTGGTAATTGTCCTGGTGGTGTTCTTCTTTTCACCATTGGGCATTTATTTGAAATACATCTCTCACCCTTCAACATTAATTTAATACCCTCTCTTCTACAAAGCCTGCAGGAAGGTCCTAAATATCTTCCCATATATAATTCCTCCAAATTGTTTTGAATATCCTACATCCATATCTTATTTATATCAAATTAATAATGATTAAGATATATATATTGAAGATTTTTATACTCTTCTTCTTTTTCTTGGTCTGCAACCATTATGTGGGATCGGAGTTACATCCTTAATTAGATTAATTTTTAATCCGACTGCCTGTAATGTTCTTATTGCTGATTCTCGACCAGCACCAGGCCCCTTTACATATACATCAACCTCTCTAAGGCCATGCTCCATGGCTTTTTTTGCTGCATCTTCAGCAGTAACCTGAGCAGCAAATGGTGTGCTTTTTTTGGCCCCTTTAAAGTCAAGACTCCCTGCACTTGACCATGAAATTGCATTTCCGTGTTTATCGGTTATTGTTATTATAGTATTATTAAAGGTGGACTGTATGTGAGCAATCCCACTTGCAATATTTTTCTTTTCTTTCTTTTTAGTTCTCGTCTTTTTTGCTTTTGCCACTTTTAAACTCCTCTACTTTTTCTTTCCTGCAACCGTCTTTTTCTTACCTTTTCTGGTTCTGGCATTCGTTCTTGTTCTTTGACCTCGAACTGGTAAACCTCTTCTATGCCTTAATCCCCTATAGGATCCAATATCTATCAATCGTTTTATATTCATAGATACTTCTGTTCGAAGTTCACCCTCGATTTTATAATTATTTTCTATAATATTTCTTAAAGTAGCAATCTCTTCGTCAGATAGCTCGTGAACTCTCTTGTCGGGACTTATGTTTGCCTCTTTGATAATTTTCTCAGCTATTGTCCGTCCTATTCCATAAATATAGGTCAACGCTATAACAACTCTTTTATTATTGGGTATATCAACACCAGCAATTCTTGCCATATTCCTCTCCCTTACTTTTGTCTCTGTTTGTGTTTAGGGTTTTCACATATAACCCTCACAACACCTTTTCTCTTTATTACTTTGCATTTATCACAAATTGGCTTGACGGAAGCTCTCACTTTCATTTTACACTCCATTAACCTGTAGTTTTACTTTCTAAAATATACTAACAAAGCTTAAAACATTTTTTTCTATTTAAATCTATAAGTGATCCGACCTCTATTTAAATCATAAGGTGATAGTTCTACACTTACTTGATCACCAGGTAATATCCTGATATTATGCATTCTCATTTTACCAGAGATATGAGCCAATACTATATGTCCATTTTCTAACTCAACTTTGAACATTGCATTAGGAAGAGGTTCTTTTACTATACCTTTTACTACAATCGCCTCTTCTTTAGACATTTAGACTCCTCTGTTTATTTATTTTACCTTGCAATTAATTTTAGTTAATTATAAAAATCTTGCTTACCAATTTAACATTCCTTGCTTGAACAGTAATTTTCTGAGCAATAAGATAATCATTTTATAAAATATTGTCAATTACAGCAAATATATGATAACTATTAAAGATTTCTACCTCTTAATTTGCCACCCTTTTTCATAAATCCGTCATAATGCCTCATTAACAAATGAGATTCGATTTGTTTCATTGTATCAAGATCTACACCTACCATAATCAAAAGCGATGTACCTCCCATTAGATAAGCCATTGTAGAAGGTAGGTTCAACCATCTCTGAATAATAGTTGGTATCAGGGCTATCGTAGCTAAAAAGATTGATCCCGGCAAAACAATCCTATTTAAAACTCTCTGTAAGTATGACGATGTATTAGCCCCTGGTCTAATTCCAGGTATATAGCCACCAACCTTTTTTAAGTTATCTGCTATATCTATAGGGTTTAACTGTATCTGTGTATAAAAGTATGTGAAAAATATGATTAACAGTGCATAAAGTACTAGGTACAATGGCCTTCCAGGAGTTAGTAAAACAGCGAGTTTTTGTAATGCAGGAACTCTAGGCCCCAACGACTGAGCTATCTGAGCAGGAAATAACAGTACTGAAGAAGCAAAAATAATCGGTATAACTCCGGATGGATTGATCTTCAATGGAAGGTATGTTGATTGGGCTGAATAAACTTTTCTTCCTATTACCTTCTTAGCGTGCTGGATAGGTATTCTTCTCTGTCCCTGTTGCTCTATTATGACCAGCATAACTATAATAACAAACACCCCAAAGGATACAATCAATGTAACCGGGTTTAGTTCACCAACCTTCATCTGATCATAAACCTGTTTGGCAGCAACCGGTATCCTAGCTACTATACCAATAAAGATAAGAAGTGATATACCGTTTCCTATACCCCTCTCTGTTATCTGCTCACCTATCCACATAAGAAAAATAGTACCTGAGGTAACAGCAACTACCGCTGTTATTGTAAACCCGATACCTGGATTAACGACAACATCCGGTCTTGATTTCATAAAGACCGTCAATGCATATCCCTGTATTCCTGCGATTCCTACAGTTGATACTCTAGTTATTTGCTGTATCTTTTTTCTACCAACTTCACCCTCTTTTGAAAGTCTTTCAAGTGCAGGGATAACAACGGTAAGTAATTGTAAAATAATGGAAGCAGATATATAGGGCATTATTCCCAGTGCAAATAGAGTGAATCTTCTTAATGCACCACCAGCAAATAGATCTAGAAATCCCAGCAATCCTCCCGTTTGGCCAAATAGCCTCTCAAGTGCTACTGCATTTATACCTGGGACCGGAATATAAGCACCGATCCTAAAAATAACTATCATCAATAAAGTAAAAAATATTCTTTTTCGTAGCTCCGGTATTCTAAATATGTTCAAAGCTATATTACTATCCAGTGCCATTTAGACCTCTTAATTTTATAATTTAATCTCTACCTTACCACCTGCTTTTTCTACTAGCTCAATTGCTTTTTTAGATGCTTTTGAAACAACTATGTTTAATTTTTTTGTTATTTCACCCTTTGCAAGCAATTTTACATAAGGAGTCTTTTTCGTGACTAATCTCTTTCTTGAAAGGGACTTGTAATCTACAACTTCACCTTCATCGTATTTATTGTTTATTTCACCAATATTTACTATCTGATACTCCTTTGAGAACTTTTTATTATTAAATCCAATCTTCGGGATTCTTCTTGAAAGGGGCATTTGCCCACCTTCGAACCCTATTTTTTCGCTATATCCGGATCTTGATTTTTGCCCTTTATTTCCCCTCCCGGAAGTACAACCATTACCAGATCCCTGGCCTCTTCCTATTCTTCTCCTGGTCTTTACAGAACCTGCTGGTGGATGTAATATCATTTTTTATCCCTCTCTACAATAACCAAATGATTAACCTTTGTTATCATACCTCGAATAGAAGATGTATCTTTATGTATCCTGATTTTATTTAATTTTCTCAGTCCAAGCGCTCTAACTATTCTTCTCTGTTTTTCCGGTATCCCTATTAAACTTCTAACAAGTTTTACTTTAATCGTTCCTTCTTTTGTTTTTGACATTTTCTTTATCCTAATAAATCTTTAAATGTTTTTCCCCTAAACTCAAGTATATTGTTTATATCCATTAGTTTATTTAATCCATTGAGCGTTGCATATACCACATTAATGGCATTATTTGAACCAAGCGATTTTGTTAAAATGTCCTTGATCCCCGCCAGCTCAACAACAGCCCTAACTGGACCACCAGCTATTATTCCCGTACCTGGTGAAGCAGGTTTCATTACCACTTTACCGCTCTTAAACTCCCCAATTACTTCATGTGGTATGGTATTACCCTTTAAATTTATCTTTACAATATCTCTCTTAGCTTTTTCAACAGCCTTTCTTATAGCTTCGGATACTTCATTCGCCTTTCCATATCCAATTCCCACTCTACCATTCTTATCGCCAACAACAACAAGAGCACTAAAGCTAAACCTACGGCCACCTTTAACGACTTTTGCAACCCTGTTAAGCTTCACTAACTTTTCATTAAACTCTTCTTTTTCTTCATTAACACTATTTAGATTTGCAACTGAATCTGCCAACTTATACTCCTTATTTAATAAATTTACATTTTAATACCAGCTTTCCTTACTCCGTCAGCCAAAGCTTTTACTAGACCGTGATAAACATATCCATTTCTATCAAACACGGCTTTTTCAATTTTTAATTCTAATAACTTCTTGCCTAAATCTTCACCAACTTTTGAGGCACCATCTACTGTTTTCTTTTCCTTTAATTTTAAGTTTGATGATGTACACAACGTATGCCCTCTGTCATCATCTATTGCCTGAACATAGATATATCTATTACTTTTGAATACTGTAATTCTTGGTTTCTCTGCTGTACCATATATTTTTTTCCTGATTCCCCTCTTACGTCTCAATCTTCTTTCAATCTTATTCATTCCTGTAATCCTTATTAATCAGTTATATTCTCAAATGGCAATTTTTATTCAGCTTCTTACTTAACCCCTGCTTTACCCGCTTTTCTCCTTATTCTCTCATCCTGGTACATAACACCTTTCCCCTTGTATGGCTCTGGGGGTTTAAATTTTCTTATATTAGCTGCAACCTGACCAACCAATCGCTTATCTATTCCACTTACAATTATTGTTGTAGGATCAGGTATTTCTATATCTATCCCTTCCGGAACTGGAAAATTAACTGGATGAGAAAATCCAAGGTTTAAAACAAGGGTTTTACCCTGTAATTGTGCCTTATATCCAACTCCAACTATTTTAAGCGCTTTAGAATACCCGGTATGCACCCCAACGATTAAATTATTTATTAATGATCGGGTTAGCCCATGAAACGCATCTGATTTTTTATTTTCAGGATTGTGATTTATAACTTCAATTTGATGTTCTGATATTTTAATCTCTCCATCAAAGTTTTCAAAATTCAAATCCATCTGAAGTTTCCCTTTTGGTCCCTCTACAACTATCTTTGGAGGTGAATACTCTACCTTAACTCCCTCTGGTATTAAAATAGGAAGACTACCAATCCTTGACATTAAATATCTCCATTATATCATTATTATTTAACAATATATTTGTATAAATTAATCTACCATATATAACAAATTACTTCACCACCTACATTGCTCTCTCTAGCCTTTTTATCAGTTAACACACCCTTTGATGTAGAAATAATAGAAGTTCCATATCCATTGTAAACCCTTGGTATTTGATTTTTCTTTTTATATACCCTCAGACTTGGCCTGGAAACTCTCTTTAAATCATGTATTACAGATTCTCCGTTTGGTGTATATTTTAAGTAAATCCTAATATAGGATTTTCTACCTTCTTCAATAAGTTTAAAATTCTTTATATAGCCTTCATTTTTTAGTATTTTAATGATTTCTAATTTTAATTTACTAGAAGGTATATCAACTTTTTCTTTTTTTACTCTATTAGCATTTCTTATTACCGTAAGCATATCGGCAATTGGATCTGATAAGCCCACACTATCACCTCTTTTTTAAAAATTTGTTTTTATAAAAATAACTCAACTGGTTAATTACCAGCTCGATTTTGTTACTCCTGGGATCATACCTTCACTAGCAAGTTTTCTAAAACATATTCTACACATCTCAAACTTTCTTAGGTATCCCCTTGGTCTACCACATATTTTACATCTGTTATAATAACGGCTTTTATATTTCTGAGTTTTTTGTGCCTTTGCAATTAATGATTTTTTAGCCATTCTTCCCCCTTATCTTTTATAAGGCATACCAAATTCTTCAAGTAATTTTCTGGCCTCTTCATCAGTTTTGGCCGATGTGCAAATTACAATATCCATCCCATGGATCTTTTCAACCTTATCATAATCTATCTCTGGAAATATGATCTGTTCCTTAATTCCGATAGCAAAATTTCCTTTCCCATCAAAAGAATTATTAGATACTCCTCGAAAATCTCTTACCCTTGGCAACGCTATATTTATAAATCGATCCAAAAACTCATACATCCTATCTCCCCTCAGGGTAACCTTACAACCGATTTCCATACCTTTTCTGACTTTAAAGGCCGCTACTGATTTTTTAGCCTTAGTTTTTACAGGTCTCTGACCGCTTATCATCATCATCTCTTCAAGAGCAGTTTCTAGATATTTTTTGTTTTCTATTGCATCACCAACACCCATATTCAGCACGATTTTTGTCAATTTCGGAACCTGCATAATATTCTTGTAATTAAACTCTTTAATCATTTTATCTATGATTTCTTCTTTATACTTTTTCTGCAATCTTGGTACATACTTTTCCATTCTATTCCTCAACTAATATCAAGATTTTATACTTTATCTAATATTTCACCGCATTTTCTGCACGTTCTTACCTTTTTACCATCATCAAGCATCTTCTTTTTAACCCTAATTGGCTCTCCGCATTTCGGGCATACAACCATTACATTTGATATGTGTATTGGAGCCTCTAATTCTACAATGCCCCCCTTTTGATTCTGTTGATCAGGTCTTTTTGCCTTTTTAACGATATTTAGACCTTCTACAACCACACGCATCTTCTTTTTATCGACATGTAGTACTCTTCCAGTCCTACCCTTATCCTTCCCTGTAAGGACTTTTACTTTATCATTTTTTTTAACAGTAAATACCATATTACCCACCCTTTAAAGAACTTCCGGAGCAAGTGAAACAATTTTCATAAAATTTTTATCTCTAAGCTCTCTTGCTACCGGCCCAAATATTCTAGTACCCCTTGGATTTAACTGATTGTCAACTACAACAGCTGCGTTTTCATCAAACTTTATATAACTACCATCAGTCCTTCTAATTTCCTTTTTTGTCCTGACAACTACTGCCTTAACTTTATCCCCTTTTTTAATTGGTGCATTCGGCATTGCATTTTTAACAGAGCATACAATTATATCTCCAACCGAAGCATATCTTCTTCTCGATCCACCCAATACCTTTATGCAGAGTAACTTTTTAGCTCCGCTATTATCCGCCACGTTTAGATATGTTTCCGTTTGTATCATTTTGATTCCTCTTCATTCTATTAGAGATACATTCTCTTATTAATTAACAAAAACAAATGATAATTTTCATATCAATCTTCACTAACAAATTTTAACTTTTTATAAAAAATATTTTTTATATTTACAACTACACTATTTGGCTTTTTCAACTATTTTAACGAACTTCCAACTTTTCTCTTTACTAATAGGTCTGGTTTCAACAAAACTTATTACATCTCCGATATTGCATTCATTATTCTCATCGTGGACTTTATATTTCTTAGTCCTTTTAACATATTTTTTATATTTAGAGTGTTTTTTAAGTGTTTCAACTACCACCACAACAGTTTTATCCATCCTATTACTCACAACCACCCCATAATGCATTCTTTGTTTTGTTTCGACCTTTATATCACTCAATTCAAAACTCCATCTATCAAAATTTCTCTAAAAGCCTTAGAGTATTTAAGATTTTCCTTTTATTTTATACTATTTATTTTCTTTTCTCATTCCCAATTCATACTCTCTTAAAATAGTGTTAACCCTTGCAATTTCTCTTCGTGTTTCCCTTATTTTAAGTGTATTTTCAAGTTGACCCATTAGTTTATTAAATCTAAAGACTCTGTAATCTTTAATCAACTTCTCTCTATATTCATTTAATTCATCAACAGTCATTTCTTTTAAGTTTGCTTTCATATACAAGCTCCACTATTTAATTCCAATTATGATCCATATCTATCTCTATATTGCCATTCGACTAACAAATTTTGTCTTTATAGGTAACTTATGTGATGCCAATCTAAACGCTTCTCTTGCAACATCCTCTCTTACACCCGCAACCTCAAACATAATTCTTCCAGGTTTTACTACTGCCACCCAGTATTCAGGCATTCCCTTGCCCTTGCCCATACGAGTTTCTGCAGGTTTTTTGGTATATGGCATGTCAGGAAATATCCTTATCCAGACCTTTCCTCCTCTTTTAATATATCTGGTTAAAGCAACTCTAGCTGCCTCTATCTGCCTGTTAGAAATCCATGCCGGCTCAAGTGCTGATAGTCCATATTCACCAAATGCCACGGTATGTCCCCTTGTAGCAATTCCTCTCATTCTTCCTCTTTGCTTTTTTCTATACTTTACTCTGTTGGGTTGTAACATATCAAATCCCCTGGTTCAATTTGATAATCAATATTTTATCGATTGTAAATTATACAGCAGCAGGTTTTTTCTTTCTAATTAAAACACCCGCATCTTGTTGTTTTTCTTTTTTAAATACTTCACCTTTATATATCCATACTTTAACACCGATTGTCCCAAAGGTTGTTTTTGCCTCAGCAAATCCATAATCAATATCAGCCCTAAAAGTATGAAGTGGAACCATACCTTCCATATAATGTTCAGTTCTTGCCATTTCAGCTCCGCCCAATCTACCAGCTACAGAAATTTTGATTCCCCTTGCCCCAGCCTGCATAGCTGAAGATATTGCCTTTTTCATAGCCCTTCTAAAAGAAATACGACCTTCAAGCTGTCTTGCTACTCCTTGAGCAACCAACTCAGCATCAAGTTCTGGAACTTTGATTTCCTTTATCTTTATCTGTATTGCTTTATCAGTATATTTGGAAATCTCTTTACTCAGATTCTCAACCTCTACTCCTTTTCTTCCTATCACTATACCAGGCCTTGCTGTATGTATAATGACATTCATCTTTTCAGGATACCTGATTATTTCAACATGAGATACCTCACCATTCTTTAGCTTATTCTTTACGTGAGTTCTTATTTTAAGGTCTTCTTGCAAATTCTTCGCGTAATCTTTTTTAGAATACCATCTTGATTCCCATGATCTTATAATGCCAAGCCTTAGACCTATTGGGTTAACTTTTTGACCCATCTAATCCTCCACTTTATTTCTCTATTTCTTTACCTGAAACAACAACTTTAATATGGCAGGTCCGTTTTCTTATACGATCTGCCCTACCCCTTGCTCTGGGGATCCATCTTTTTAGAGTTGGTCCCTCATTAACAATGATGCTTTCAATCTTTATCGTTTCTTCATCTATATTTTTTGCTTTTTCCATAAGATTCGAAACTGCCGATTTAATAACTTTTCTAAGTGATCTAGCCCCTCTAGCTGTTATTATACCAAGAGCTGCATCTGCTTCTCTGAAAGGCATTTCTTTAATGACTTTGCTGTATTTATTTACCTTTCTTGGTGAAACACGAACATATTTTGAAATAGCCTGAGCTATCATTTCAGTCCCCTTTATCTAACTCTCGAAGATTTTTCAGATCCCGCATGACCTTTAAATGTTCTTGTAGGAGCAAACTCTCCTAACTTATGCCCTACCATATTCTCTGTCACATAAACAGGGAAAAACTTTTTACCGTTGTAAACATTAAATGTCTGACCTACCATTTCAGGGAATATCGTTGATCTTCGCGACCATGTTTTTATAATCTTCTTCTCATTCTTCTTGTTTAACTCAATAACTTTTTTATAAAGCTTTTTATCAATATAAGGTCCTTTTTTTATCGATCGAGACAATTACTCCCTCCTATTTCTTTCTTCTGCTTATAATATATTTATCAGATAGTTTTTTCTTCTTTCTAGTTTTATACCCTTTAGTTGGTTTACCCCATGGTGTAACAGGATGCCTTCCACCAGAAGTTCTTCCCTCTCCACCTCCATGCGGATGATCAACGGGATTCATAGCTACGCCTCTTACCTTAGGCCTTCTGCCAAGCCATCTTGACCTACCCGCTTTACCTAATGAAACATTTAAATGATCTTGATTACCTAGCTGCCCAACTGTTGCATAACATCTTTCATTTACTATTCTTGTTTCGCCGGATGGCAACCTCAATATACAATGCTTACCTTCTTTTCCAACTATTTGAGCAAAAGCCCCAGCCGAACGTGCCATTTGCCCTCCTCTCCCAGGATACAGCTCAACATTGTGAACTATAGTACCCACCGGCATACTACCAAGCGGCATAGCATTACCAACTTTAACCTTGATAGATTCCCCTGCAATAATCTTATCACCTATATTAAGACCTTCAGGGTGAAGTATATATCTTTTTTCCCCATCTAAGTAACTTACAAGTGCTATCCACGCACTTCTATTCGGATCATACTCTATGGTTACTACTTTAGCTTCTATATTCCTCTTATCTCTTTTAAAATCAATAATTCTATATAGTTTTTTTGCACCACCACCTCTTCTCCTCAGTGTGATACGACCATAGTTATTTCTTCCGCTTATCCTTTTTTTGCCTATTGTTAAAGGTTTATATGGCTCTTCATCTGTAACCTTATCCTTTACTACTACTGAAAAAAACCTTCTTCCCGGTGTTATAGGTTTATACTTCTTTATTGACATAGTTTAATTTCTCCACTGGTTAATATTAACTAAACGCTTTCAAAAAGCTCAATTTTTTGGCCTTTTTTTATTGTCACTATTGCCTTTTTCCAAGATGATGTATAACCCAGCTTGTATCTCTCCCTCTTCTTCTTTCCTCTAACATTTATTATATTGCAGGATACAGGATCTACATCAAAGATCTCCTTAACCTGCTGCATAATTTCTTTTTTATTCGCTCTTCTATCAACCTTGAAACAGTATTTACCGTCTTCCTGCATTGCTGTTGATTTCTCTGTAATAATAGGATGTATGATAATATCTCCCTTTTTCATGTTTAACACCTATCTATTTTTTTCTATGCCTTCTTTGTAGTTACCTTAGAATATTTTTCGTTGATACGTTTCACAGCACTTTCTGTCAAAATAAGCTGAGTTGAATAGTAAAGATCTTTGCTGTTTAATGTATCTGCATTATAGTACATGACCCATGGTATATTTTTTGATGCTCTCTTATTTAGCTCATTTATGTTATAGTCAATGAAAATAACCCTTTTTCTATCATCTTCATTCGTAAATCTATTTGCGATAGAATAAAAATCCCTGGTTTTACTTGAATCAACTTTAAAATCTTCAACAACCTTTATTTTATTGTCCCTAAGTTTTTGAGATAGTATGGATTTTATTGACAACCTTCTCATTTTTTTTGGTAACTTGACGGTATAATCCCTCGGTTTCGGTCCAAATACCGTACCTCCACCTATCCAAACAGGACTTCTTCTGCTTCCAGCCCTTGCCCTACCTGTACCTTTTTGTCTCCATGGTTTTGCCCCACTTCCTGATACTTCCGATCTTCCTTTTGTACTTGCCGTTCCCTGCCTTTTATTAGCATGCTCAGCTTTTAAAGCATAGTAGATAACTGATTTATTAGGTTTGATTCCAAAAACATCATCACTGAGCTCTATTTGCCCTTTCTCATTACCATTTATATCATATAACGTTACATTCATTTTTTTACTCACATTTAAGAGAGATTGTTTTTTTACTAAATTATATTTAATTTTATAGGTTTTATTCTCCCCTATATAATTTATCTTGCATATAACCTTACTTTGTAGGGGAAGTGAATTATAAATTGCTCTTTTTAAATATTTTTTAAATTAGTAGGAACTTAGCAATCCTACAAGATATCAAAAATCAAAACTCAAAATTCAGCTTATATCTTACCGAAAACTACTGCTTAATTTCTACATCCACCCCTGCTGGGAGTTCAAGTTTCATCAATGCGTTTATTGTTTCACTTGTTGGGTTTATTATATCAATAAGTCTCTTATGCGTTCTCATTTCAAACTGTTCCCTCGATTTTTTGTTTACATGCGGAGAACGCAGAACAGTAAACTTATTTATCTTAGTAGGTAGAGGTATAGGGCCTGAGACCTTAGCCCCGGCCCTTATTACCGCATTTACTATTGATTTTGCTGATTGATCTATTAATTCGGCATCAAAAGCCCTTAATTTGACGCGTATTTTCTGAATATCCATGATTACCCCTACTCAATAATTTCTGTTACTGCACCAGCGCCAACGGTACGTCCACCTTCTCTGATAGCAAACCTCATACCTTTTTCAAGAGCTACTGTGTGAATAAGCTCTATTTCCATCTCAATATTATCACCAGGCATTACCATTTCTACCCCTTCAGGGAGTTTTATAACACCTGTGACATCGGTTGTTCTAATATAAATCTGTGGTCTGTATCCACTAAAGAAAGGTGTGTGTCTTCCACCTTCTTCCTTTGTCAATACATAAACCTGTGCTTTAAACTTCTTATGCGGAGTTATGGAACCTGGCTTTGCCAGAACCTGTCCTCTTTCAACCTCTTCCCTTTTAATTCCTCTTAAGAGAACACCAATGTTATCCCCGGCCTGACCCTCATCAAGGATCTTCCTGAACATTTCAATACCGGTAGCAACAGTTTTCACAGTTGGTCTTATCCCAACAATTTCTACTTCATCATTAACATGGATGACCCCCCTTTCAACTCTACCTGTTACAACTGTACCTCTTCCAGAAATTGTAAAAACATCCTCTATCGGCATGAG
This sequence comes from Spirochaetota bacterium, assembly GCA_003645695.1. Classification (GTDB taxonomy): domain Bacteria; phylum Spirochaetota; class B62-G9; order B62-G9; family B62-G9; genus B62-G9. The sequence goes on from QNBN01000002.1 coordinate 17,120, forward strand.
GAAAGGTTTATCAATCTCTCTCTTTGGTTCAGGGATATAAGTATCAAGAGCATCCAAAAGTTCTTGTATACTCTTTGTTGCTTCAGGATCCGTTGGGTTCTCCATCGCTTTTAATGCACTACCTTTAATAACAGGCACTTCTTCTCCAGGAAACTCATACTCTGTTAGAAGATCTCTTACTTCCATTTCAACAAGCTCAAGTAGCTCAGGATCATCTACTCTGTCAATTTTATTCAGATAAACGATCATAGCAGGGACACCAACCTGCCTTGCTAAAAGTATATGTTCCCTTGTTTGAGCCATTGGTCCATCATCGGCAGCCACAACAAGAATAGCACCATCCATCTGCGCTGCACCGGTGATCATATTCTTTACATAATCAGCGTGACCGGGGCAGTCAACATGTGCATAATGCCTTTTATCAGTCTCATACTCTACATGCTGAGTAGCAATAGTAATACCTCTTTCTCTTTCCTCTGGAGCATTGTCAATCTCTTCAAACTTTTTAGCCTCTGATAAACCCTTATTTGCCAGATACAGGGTAATAGCAGATGTAAGTGTGGTTTTACCATGATCAACGTGTCCAATTGTACCCACATTTACATGAGGCTTTGTCCTTTGGAATTTCTCTTTTGCCATTTATTCCTCCTCTTCGATCTTTATTCCTTGGAATTATTTCTCTATAAAGTAAAAATGTTTTAGAGCTACAAGAAATTACTAAAAAATAGCAAAAATATCAATATTTTTTTTATAATCAATATTTATAGTCAGATGTTTTTTTAAAAAAACATTCAATAATTTTATTAATAAATAGATAGACAATCAGATTTAATGTTTTAAAAAATTAACGTTGTCTATTCGTTTTATACCCTATAAAGAAACCAATTATACAATTTCTAATTAGTTATCTTAGACTTAATGCCAAGAATAATTCCATCTTGAACACTCTTTGGTACTTCGCTGTAATGTGAAAACTTCATTGAATAATTTGCCCTACCCTGGCTATGTGACCTTAGCTGAGTAGCATACCCAAACATCTCTTTTAATGGTGCTTCCGCAACCACCATTTTGCCGTGTTGGCGATCCTCAAATCCAAGTATCTTTCCTCTCCTTGAAGAGATGTCTTTTATTATATCACCCATGTATTCCTCCGGGGTTACAACTTCAACCAACATTATCGGCTCTAATATAATTGGTTTAGCCTTTTTCATCCCCTCTCTAAAGGCATTCATTGCTGCAATTTTAAAGGCCAGTTCAGAAGAATCAACCTCATGATAGGATCCATCCAAAAGAATTGCTTTAAAATCTATTACAGGATAGCCTGCTAATACACCATTATCCGCGGCTTCTCTAATTCCTTCCTCTACAGCCGGGATATACTCCTTTGGTACCCTACCACCAACTACTTTATTTTCGAATACAATTCCTGCCCCAGGGTCAAGAGGCTCAAATCGAACTATAACATGACCATACTGCCCGTGGCCACCAGATTGCTTTATATGTTTACCTTCAACTTCTGATGAGGATGTTATTGTTTCTCTGTAGGCAACCTCAGGTTCTCCTACAGATGCATCTACCTTAAATTCCCTTATAAGTCTATCCACAATTATCTCTAAATGAAGCTCTCCCATCCCTGAAATAATAGTTTGCCCTGTCTCTTCATCAGTTCTAACCTTAAATGTAGGATCCTCTTCCGCCAGCTTAGATAAAGCCATAGAAAGTTTATCCTGATCACTATTAGTTTTTGGCTCAATCGCAACAGATATAACAGGTTCTGGAAAATCCATCTCTTCTAAAACAATAGGATCCTTCAAATCACTAAGTGTATCTCCTGTGGTTACCGTTTTTAATCCAATCGCAGCAACGATATCCCCGGCAAAGACCTCTTTTCGATCCTGCTTCTTGTTAGCATGCATCTGCACAAGACGACCAATACGCTCTTTCCTATCCTTACCAGAATTATACACTGTATCTCCGACTGAAATATATCCAGAATAAACCCTGAAAAACGCCAATTTTCCAACAAATGGATCAGTCATTATTTTAAAGACCAGTGCTGAAAAGGGTTCATCATCTGAAGCCTTTCTTATTACTGTTTCACCTGTCTTAACCGATATTCCTTCAACTGGCGGAATATCAACAGGTGATGGTAAATAATCAACTACTGCATCAAGTAGCTTTTGAACACCTTTATTTTTAAAAGCCGATCCTACAAGTACAGGAAAAAGTTGGTTTGCAATAGTTGCTTTTCTTAAAACTTGTTTAATCTTTTTATCAGATACATCCTTACCTTCTAAAAAACTCTCCATTATCTCATCATCATAGTCACTAACAATCTCTATAAGCTTTTCTCTGTATTCCTCAGCAATATTTGCATAATCATCGGGAATATCAACTTCCCTATATGTCTGTCCTAAATCACTATCATCCCAGATAACCGCTTTCATACTAACAAGATCAATAACCCCCTCAAACCCTTCTTCTTTCCCTAAAGGTATTTGAACAGGTACTGCCCTTGCGCCTAATCTTTTACTAATCATTGTTAATACATTTTCAAAATTAGCGCCCCTTCTGTCCATTTTATTAATAAAAATAATTCTAGGAACTTTATATTTGTTAGCCTGCATCCACACCGTTTCTGACTGTGGTTCAACCCCAGCTACAGCACAGAAAACCACAACCGCTCCATCCAAAACCCTCAGGCTTCTCTCTACCTCAACTGTAAAATCAACATGTCCTGGGGTATCGATAATATTAACCCTATGATCCTTCCAATAAAAAGTAGTAGATGCACTTGTGATGGTTATACCTCTTTCCTTTTCCTGCTCCATCCAATCCATCTCAGCCTGGCCATCATGTACCTCACCGATTTTATGTTTCTTTCCAGTATAATAAAGCATTCTTTCGGTAAGTGTAGTTTTCCCTGCATCTATATGCGCCATTATACCAATGTTTCTATTTTTCTCTATGCTATACATTCTACCCATTTTGTTTAAAACTGTCTCCCTTTTAACTATTACCAGCGATAATGAGCAAAAGCCTTGTTAGCCTCTGCCATCTTCCTGGTATCTTCCTTTTTCTTAATTGATGCACCGGTATTATTATAAGCATCCAACAATTCATCTGCTAATTTCTCGCTCATGCTCTTACCGGTCCTTGCTCGCGCGAAACCTATTATCCATCGAATCGCCAGAGCTACCTTCCTTTCAGGCCTTACTTCTATAGGAACCTGATATGTAGCACCACCAACCCGTCTTGACTTAACCTCTAGCTCTGGTTTCACATTTTCTATAGCCTTATTGAAAACTTCAATCGCTGGCTTTTTAAGCCTCTCTTCAATAATTTCAAAGGCATTATATAGGAGTTTTTGAGCTACACTCTTCTTGCCATCCCACATAAGGCTATTTATAAACTTTGAAACCAGCAACGAATTGTATTTAGGATCCGGAACTAAATAATTCTTCTTTGCATAATGTCTTCTTGGCACTTTATCACCTCATACAAAAAATTAGCCGGTTTGCGCAGAAACCGGCCCCACCAAGGGACCTATCCAACCCATGTTGGTGGTTTCACCTAGGTTACTTACAGTTAATGTTATTTTTATAATACGTATTTAACTGCTATTCTATTTTAAGTTAAATATTTACTAAATGAATTACCCCCATTTATATACTAAATCTTTTATGAAATGGCAACAATTTAGTTTATTAATTACAATATTATTTAAAAACCTCTAATATCTTTAGGATTTAAAACTTAAAGGATTGAAGTAAGACAAATATATAACAGAAACACTATACTTTAGACATAAATTATCTGACAATAAGATATATAAGGTTCCTAAAAAAAACAACTAAATATTTATTTAAGCCTTTGGCTTTTTAACACCATATTTAGAACGAGCTTTCTTTCTATTTTCTACACCAAGGGTGTCCAATGCACCCCTAATAATATGGTATCTAACACCAGGCAAATCTTTTACCCTCCCACCTCTTATTAACACTACTGAGTGTTCCTGTAAATTATGCCCTATACCTGGTATGTATGCAGTTACTTCAATACCATTGGTCAACCTAACTCTTGCAACTTTACGCAAGGCAGAATTTGGTTTTTTTGGAGTAAAAGTCATAACCCTTGTGCAGACTCCTCTCTTTTGTGGACAACCCTTTAAAGCAGGCGAACTCGTCTTTTTTATAACCTGTTTTCTTCCCTTTCTGATTAGCTGATTAACTGTTGGCATACATACCTCTTTCTTCAAAATTGGTTGAAATATAATTTATAAACTACTTATAGTCAATATTTTAATTAAAGTTTTGTTAATCAATGTTTATTGAGCCAAAGTCCTTATTCAATGCTTATAGAATAGGTAAATACACTTTCAATCATAATAAAAGACAAGTTTTGCCTATTCGTTTTATACCTATAAAAAATTAGATTTAAATATTCTTTGATATTTCGGTATTCTAATTAATCATAAATACTGTTATTAAAAAATAAAATATTTTGCTCCACTAGAACAGAGAATGCTGGTACCAAAAACCGTGATTTTAATGAATAAAACCATAAATTAAAATACAGCACCACCTATCTCTTCTTTGGTAATTACTTCTGTACCTTCAACTTTTTCCTTTATCTCTTCTGGGATCTCTATATCCCCAGGTTCATTCCTGTAGAGCTGCACATTTCTATAGTTCTTAATTCCAGTTCCCGCTGGAATCAAATGCCCAATAATGACATTCTCCTTTAATCCTCTTAAATGATCAACCTTACCTTTTATTGCAGCATTGGTTAAAACCCTTGATGTTTCCTGAAATGAAGCAGCAGATATAAAGCTGTCAATATTCAAAGCAGCCCTTGTAATTCCTAAAAGGACAGGTTTTGCATAAGCAGGGCTTCCTCCTAACTTCATGACCCTTTCATTCTCCTGCTGGAACTTGAACTTATCTATTTGCTGACCAATGATAAAATTGGTATCACCTACGTCCACTATTTCTACCTTTCTCAACATCTGTCTAACTATAACACCTATATGTTTATCATTAATGTTAACTCCCTGTAATCTATAGACTTCCTGTATTTCGTTTACCAGCCAGCTCTGGAGAGCTTGCTCCCCAAGTATTTCAAGAATATCATGCGGGTTATAGGAACCATCACATATAGGATCTCCAGCTTTAACTTCGTCTCCATCCCTTACAGTGAAGTGCTTACCAAGGGGAACAACATGCTTAAACTCCTGTCCAAACTCATCTTCAATTATTATTACACGTTTACCCTTTGTTATGGGGCCAAACTTAACAGTACCGTTAACTTTAGCAAGAATTGCAGCATCTTTTGGTTTTCTAGCCTCGAATAGTTCTGCTACTCTCGGCAAACCTCCAGTAATATCCCTCGTTTTAGCCTGTCCACGAGGTATCTTAGCAATAATATCTCCAGCTTCTACCTTTTGGTTATCATCCACTGTTAAATAAGCTCCACCAGGGATGTTGTAATTAGCAAGCTCATTCCCATTTTTGTCGATTATTTTTATCCTCGGTTGAAGTTCCTCGTCCTGGAAATCAAGAATAATATTGTTTACAACTCCTGTCACTTCATCCACCTCCTGCTTCATAGTGGTTCCAGGGATAATTGAATGAAGTTGTACAGTACCCGAGTATTCAGTCAATATAGGTTCTGAGAAAGGATCAAACTTTGTTAAAGGTTTTTTAGTATCTACTATTTCACCTTCTTTTACCAGAACTTCAGATCCAGTTCTCAATGTTATCTGGTAAGGATCACCTAGTAAGTAGAGAATTCCATCTTTTATTAAAACTCTGGACCTTTCATGAGCGAGGATTTTCAAATTATCCTTTTTCGAAATACCTATTTCATGACCTGGCTCTATATAATCACCATCCTTAACCTTAACATCAATATCCTCTATGTTGTACTGGTGGAATATCCTATTAACCGTTACCATACCCCTACGAGGAATAACCTTCTTACCATTCTTTTTGTTAATTATGTTAGCCTCAATTTTTTGAACAATTATAGGATAGTTTAATTTAATAGCATTTTCTTCAGCCTTCCTTGCTGCAGTACCACCAATATGGAATGTTCTCATCGTCAACTGTGTCCCAGGTTGACCGATTGATTCTGCTGCTATAATACCAACTGCCTCACCAATATCTACTGTTTTTTTAGACGCTAAATTTCTACCGTAACATTTTTTACATACACCATGTTCTGATTCACATGTTAATACAGTTCTTACTTTTACCTTTGTTATTCCAGAATTCTCGATTTTCCTTGCTATTTCCTCAGTTATCTCCTCATTAGCTTCTATTATTATTTCCTTTGTTCTAGGGTCTCTAACCCTATCTACCGTATATCGACCTACTATTCTGTCAAATAGAGATTCAATAATATTATCCTCTTCCATCAACGCACTCATCTCAATTCCATTAATTGTACCACAGTCTTCTTCTGTAACCACAACGTCTTGAGCAATATCTACCAGCCTTCTTGTTAAATATCCGGCATCTGCTGTTTTGAGAGCTGTATCAGCTAGACCTTTTCTCGCTCCATGGGTTGAGTTAAAATATTCCAAAACCGTAAGCCCTTCTCTGAAGTTTGATTTAATGGGGAGTTCGATAATCTCACCAGAAGGTTTAGCCATAAGGCCTCTCATACCAGCGAGTTGCCTAATCTGTGTTTTTGAACCTCTCGCACCTGAATGAGCCATCATATACACAGGATTAAAACCATTCCTGTCCTTCTTCAATTCTTCCATCATAAAATCCGCAATTTTATCATTAACGGTTGTCCAAATATCAATTACTTTATTATACCTTTCCTCATTGGTTATTAACCCACTTCTATACTGCTCATAAACTTCAGCTACTTCTTTTTCAGCTTTTTCAATAAGTTCCTTTTTTTCTTTTGGTATTTTTATATCTTCAAGCCCTATTGTGATTCCAAATCGAGTTGCATATTTAAATCCTATCTCTTTAACTGCATCAAGCATTTTTGCTGTAACGGCAGCTCCATTTTTATCATAGGATTCCGCAACAAGGGCATTTAACTCTTTCTCACCACAGGCATAGTTTACGTATCCAATCTCCTTCGGAAGTATAGAATTAAACACTACCCTACCAACAGTAGTTTCAATTTTTTCTCCATTATGTCTTAATAAAATCTTATCATGGTAATCGCAGCCACCATTCTCCAGCGCAATAAGAACCTCTTCTATCGAACCATAATACTTTGGTTTTTCTCCTTCTTTTTTTGGGTCATCCTTGGTGAGATAATAGATCCCAAGTACCATATCCTGAGTCGGTCCAACAATAGGCAACCCATTAGCAGGGTTTAACAGGTTCTTAGAAGAAAGCATTAAAATCCATGATTCAATCTGCGCTTCAAGCGACAGAGGAACATGAACAGCCATCTGATCCCCATCAAAGTCTGCATTAAAGGCATGACAAACCAGAGGATGAAGTTTTATAGCTTTCCCTTCAACCAAAACTGGCTCAAAAGCCTGAATACCCATTCTATGCAAAGTAGGTGCCCTGTTTAGTAACACGGGGTGTTCTGAAACCACCTCCTCGAGAACACTCCACACTTCCGGAGACCTCTGTTCAACCATCGTTTTAGCACGTTTTATATTATAAACTACTCCTTTATCCACCAATTTTTTCATAATAAAAGGCTTAAATAACTCCATAGCCATAAGGCTTGGAAGCCCACATTGATGCATTTTCAACATTGGACCCGAAACAATAACGGATCTGCCAGAGTAATCCACCCTTTTTCCAAGAAGATTCTGCCTGAATCTACCCTGCTTTCCCTTAAGCATGTCAGCAAGAGACTTTAAAGGCCTGTTTCCAGGACCTCTCACCACTCTCTTTTTTCTACTGTTGTCAAACAGAGCATCAACAGCTTCTTGAAGCATTCTCTTTTCGTTTCTCACAATTATCTCTGGTGCATTAAGTGCAATAAGCCTCTTTAATCTGTTATTCCTATTGATAACTCTTCTGTAAAGGTCATTTAAGTCAGAGGTAGCAAACCTCCCCCCATCAAGTTGAACCATAGGTCTTAATTCTGGTGGAATTACAGGAATAACATCCATTATCATCCACTCGGGTTTATTCCCAGAATCTCTAAAATCTTCAACAATCTCAAGCCTCTTCAAGAGCCTTTTATCTGCTTTTGGGCCTTTCTCTATCATTTTTTCCCTAAGCTCCTGGGCAAGGGCATCTAGATCCAAACTAGATAGCAGAGTTTTAATAGCATCTGCACCAATCCCGGCTGTAAAGGTCATACCATATCTATCTCTGTACTCCATATACTCCTCTTCTGTAAGAAGCTGCATTTTCTTTAAATCTGTGTCGCCAGGATCTATTACTATGTATTTTTCAAAATACAGTACACTCCTTAGCTCGGTCATTGAAAGATCAAGCAATAGCCCCATTCTTGAAGGAACACTTCTGTAAAACCATATGTGTGATACAGGAGCGGCAAGCTCAATGTGCCCCATTCTCTCTCTTCTAACTTTAAAGTGGGTTACCTCAACCCCACACCTGTCACAAACCACTCCTTTATATCTTATACTTTTAAACTTGCCACAGTAGCATTCATACTCTTTTGTAGTTCCAAAGATCCTTTCACAGAAAAGACCATCCCGTTCCGGTCTAAGAGTTCTATAATTGATAGTTTCAGGTTTTTTAACCTCACCGTAAGACCACTTTCTAATAAGGTCCGGTGAAGCTAATTTAATCTGTATCTTTGAAAATTCTTTTACGTTTTTCATTTAACTCCCTCTTTTTTTGGATTTAATAAAAATCCACATCAGATAGCATTAGGCAAAACATGTTCCCTTTAAACTACTTGTTCGGGTCAAGTTTGACTGAGCTACTTGCAATTATCTGTTCATCCCTCTCCGTCAATGGGATCGGGTTATTATCTTCATCATAAATTGTTATATCAAGACCAAGACCTCTTAACTCCTGAACAAGCACATTGAAGGACTCAGGAATACCTGTCATTGCAACATTTTCACCTTTAACAATAGCTTCGTATATCTTAGCCCTACCTGTCATATCATCAGATTTAACAGTTAAAAGTTCTTGCAGGTTATTAGCAGCCCCATAGGCTTCCAGAGCCCATACCTCCATTTCACCAAGTCTCTGACCTCCGAATTGAGCTTTTCCACCAAGAGGTTGTTGTGTTACAAGCGAGTAAGGTCCGGTTGATCTCGCATGAATCTTATCATCAACAAGGTGTGCAAGTTTCAACATATAGATAACTCCAACCGTTACCTCGTTTTTAAATGGCTCTCCAGTTAACCCGTCGTATAGTATAGTTTTGCTGTTCAAAGGCAGACCTGCTTTTTTCATATACTCATGGATCTGCTCTTCAGATGCACTCTCGAATACAGGCGTACTTACATGTATATCGAGTTTATCCGCTGCCCAGCCAAGATTTAACTCAAGAATCTGTCCAAGATTCATTCTTGACGGGACTCCAAGGGGATTCAAAACTATATCCACCGGTGTTCCATCAGGCAAAAATGGCATATCCTCTTCAGGTAGTATTCTCGCAACAACTCCTTTATTCCCATGTCTTCCAGCAAGCTTGTCCCCTTCTTGCAGTTTTCTCTTTGTTGCGATATATACCTTTACTACTTCCTCAACCCCAGGTGGAAGTTCATCTCCATCTTCACGCCTTAACCTTTTTATATCTATAACCGTACCCTCAGATCCGTGAGGAACCCTCAGAGATGTATCTTTTACATTCTTGGCCTTTTCACCAAATATAGAGTTAAGCAATTTATACTCTGGTGTAACATCCGTTTCGCCTTTTGGTGTAACTTTACCAACCAGTATTGATCCTGGCCTTACCTTAGCACCAATTCTAACTATACCTTCATCGTCAAGATCTTTAAACGCTTCTTCACTAACATTAGGAATATCTTTGGTTATATTTTCCATTCCCAGTTTTGTTTCCCTTACTTCAACTTCAAACTCTTCTATATGGATTGAGGTAAAAAGATCATCTTTTACAACCTTTTCACTCATGAGGATAGCATCTTCATAGTTATAGCCCATCCATGGCACAAAAGCAACAAGAACATTTTTACCAAGAGCGAGCTCCCCCATATCCGTAGCCGGCCCGTCAGCTATAATATCACCTTTCTCCACGATTTCTCCCTCTGTTACTATGGGCTTCTGGTTGAAGCATGTATCCTGGTTTGTTCTTTTAAACTTAATTAACCTGTATATATCAAGATTGTCTGAATTCTCAGGTTTAATTCTTATTTCTGTAGAGGAAACATACACAACCTTTCCAGCCCTTTTTGCTTTTACAACAACTCCAGAATCGTTTGCAGTCCTCCATTCCATTCCAGTTCCAATTCTTGGCGCTTCGGATTTTAATAAAGGAACAGCCTGTCTCTGCATGTTTGAACCCATAAGAGCCCTGTTTGCATCATCATGTTCAAGAAATGGAATTAGCGAGGTAGAAACACTGATAATTTGCTTTGGTGATACATCAATATAGTGTATTTCCTGTGGGGTAACAGTCAAGAACTCACCCCTGTGCCTTGCGGCTATATATTTATCCTCGAATTCTCCCTTTTCATTAACCTTAGCACCAGCCTGTGCGATGTTATATTTTTCTTCATCCATTGCCGTTAGATACTCAATCTGATCGGTTACCCTACCATTAATTACCTTTCTGTAGGGGGTCTCAAGAAATCCATACTTATTTACCCGTGCATAGATGGCTAAAGAAACTATAAGCCCTATATTAGGGCCTTCAGGTGTTTCGATAGGGCAAACTCTACCGTAATGACTGTAATGAACATCTCTAACTTCAAACCCTGCTCGTTCCCTTGAGAGCCCTCCTGGCCCCAATGCATTTAACCTTCTCTTGTGTGTTAATTCGGAAAGAGGATTAACCTGATCCATAAATTGTGAAAGCTGGCTTGAACCAAAAAACTCTTTTATTGCAGCTGTAATAGGTTTAATGCTTATAAGATCCTGAGGTCTTATTGTATCTGCTTCTTTTATTGCCATTCTCTCTTTTGCAATTCTTTCCATCCTCGCAAAACCGATCTTGAGTTGATTCATCAAAAGTTCACCAACGGATCGAACCCTCCGGTTTCCAAGATGGTCTATATTATCAATAACCCCCTCACCAATAAAAACTTTAATGAGGTATTTCATTGTATTTATGATATCTTCTTTTCTTAAAACTCTATCTGTGATCTCTTCTTCATATTCAAACTTTTTATTCAGTTTATATCTTCCGACTTCACCAAGGTCATACCTTCTGGGATCAAAGAATATCGTAGATATATCATTCTGAGCATTTTCAAGAGTGGTTGGTTCCCCAGGATGGATTACTGAATAAACCTTTATAATAGCATCCTCCCTTGAAGGTTCATCTTTAAAAGGATTATCAGGGTCTTTGGGAAAATCTTCTTTATCCAAACAATTTATAATAACCGTTGAATTCAGGCTATCCGCAGCCTCAAAATCTATAACCTCTATCTCATTGATTCCAGCCCTCAATAAAGTATCCAATGTGGTCGGAATTAACCTTTCTCCAGCTCTTACAAGCTTTTCATCCTTCCCTTTACCATAATATGTTTTAGCAGAATACATGTTGTTGAGAGTTCCCTCAGCAATAATATCTTCAGTAATCTTTTCCTTTTGAGTTTTATAAAAAAGAGCAATGATTTCATCTCTTGTTTCATATTCGATAGCCCTTAAGAGGGTAGTCGCTAATATTCTTCTTTTTCTATCTATTCTTATGTATAGCAGTTCTTTTCTATTTTCCAATTCAAATTCAAGCCAAGATCCTCTATCAGGTATTATCCTGGCTGTGTGCATATGGTCTTTCTCTTCGTACCCAAAAACAACACCAGGCGACCTATGAATCTGGCTAACAACAACCCGTTCAGCCCCATTTATAATAAACGTCCCCCTATCAGTCATAAGAGGGATATCTCCCATATATAGTATCTTTCTTCTTATCTCTCCCGTTTCAGTAAATATTAAATCTATTGTAACTTTCAATGGAAGGGCATAAGTTAAACCCTTTTCTTTGCACTCCATCTCATTATATTTTGGTTCATCAAAGGAGTAACCACCGTATTGGAGCACCATATCTCCATTTGGAGATTCTATAGGAAAGGTTGTCCGAAAAACTGCTTCAAGCCCCTGGTCTTCAAGTGGCTCCCCATTAAATAGTTTTTCCCTCTGAAGAAAACTTTCATAGGATTTAAGCTGTATTTCAATTAAGTTCGGTATTTCAAGTAATTCTTTACTTGGTTTACCTATATGTACTCTTTTTCTCTTTAGCTTCATAAAAACCTCTCTTATAGTACTATTTTGTTTTGTAGGAAGGTTAAAATTGGTGTTTGTCCAATCATAATTATCAAAAGAAGTGCCTTTTTACAATTTTTGCGATACACAGCAAATATTGTACCGTAAAATTTCAAACAAACTAAAATATAATAAATTTTTTATAAAAAGGCGATTATCAAATAATGAATTTTCAAAATATTTTGTATTTTTCTACAAAATCTAACATCTATCGCCATTTAATCATGTAATATTTCTGTGTTTCTTTAGATAAAAGAATTCACACAAAAGGGATCACCCTTTTGTGTGAATTCTTTTAACATAGTATCAAACAGATTTTTCTTAAAAAACTATTTATCTTAATTCTACAGTAGCACCTGCCGCTTCAAGTTTTCCCTTTACCTCTTCAGCGGTTTTTTTATCAACATTTTCAACAACAGGTTTTGACATACTCTCTACCAGTTCTTTTGCCTCTTTCAGTCCAAGGCTCGTTATTGCTCTAACCTCTTTTATCACCTGTATCTTCTTATCTCCGATGGCGGTTATAAAAACTGAAAACTCAGTTTTTTCTTCTTCTCCACCACCCTCTGCCCCTGCGGCTGGAGCTACGCCAGCAGCGGCGACGACAGCCGGAGCCTGTGCACTTACCCCAAACTTTTCTTCAAGAGCCTTAACAAGCTCTGCCAGTTCCAAAACTGTCATGTTTTCAATTGCACTAATTAAATCTTCTTTTGTGAGTTTTTCATTTGCCATATTATCTTCTCCTCCCTAATTTATTACAGAAGCGGATGCAGGCAAATCTTTTGAAGACATCCTATTCTGATATTTTTTTATTAATTCAATTACTTTTGTTTCTTATCCTCTATTGCCTTTAAGGTTCTAACAAACTTGGATAAAACTCCACTCAACGTAAATACAAGGCCTGAAATCGGGGCATTCATCAGCCCAACTGTTTGTGCAATGAGAACTTCCCTTGATGGCAATTTTGAAATGGCCAATAATTCTTCTGATGAGTATATACTTCCGTCTGAATATCCTCCTTTAACCTCAAGATTAGTTTCATCAGCCGATTTAACAATAATTTTTGCAATTTCCGTTATATCCGAGTTAAAATAAGCCAGAGCTGTTGGTTCGATAAGAAAACCATCAAGGCCTTCATAGCCAAACTCATTAAAAATTCTTTTAACAAATCTATTTTTTACAACATGGTACTGCGCATCTTTTTCCCTCAATTTATTCCTAAGGTCTGTGATCTGCTCCACATTTAAACCTCTATAATTTGTAAATATAAAACTTCTGTATTGTTTGAGCTCATTCTTTAGCTTTTCCAATTTCTCTATCTTGTATTTATGAGGCATTCCTATCTCCTAAACTTAAATATCATAAATATATCGTCTATGATGATTTTTAAGCAATTTTTCTGTAATCCACTTTAATTCCCGGGCTCATGGTTGAAGCAATGTAGACAGACTTAATAAACTCCCCTTTTAAATCTGCTGGTCTCTTCTGAAGAACAGTTTCATAAAGGGTGGTACAATTTTCTATTAACGCATTGTCATCCATTGATAGTTTTCCGATTCCTAAATGAATTATCTTGGTCTTGTCCGCTCTAAATTCAACTCTACCTTTTTTTAATTCTTTTACTGTTTCTTTAATAGCATTTGTTACAGTATGTGCCTTAGGATTTGGCATCAAACCTCTTTTACCCAATAACTGTCCTATTTTACCAACTTCTTTCATCATATCCGGAGTTGCTACTGCCACATCAAAATTGAACCATCCTGATTTGATTTTCTCGATTAAATCAGTATCTCCAACATAATCTGCCCCTGCTTCCTCTGCTTCCTTTGCCTTATCAGCTTTAGCAAATACGAGAACCTTTATCTCTTTTCCAGTTCCATGAGGAAGAACAACTGTATCCCTGACTGTATGTTTTTGGAGTATATTAAGATTAATAGCAATCTCTACACTCTCATCAAAATTGACATAGTGAATTTCTTTTAATAATTTAATAGCTTCGCCCAACTCATATGCCTTTGTTCTATCTATTTTTTCTAAAGCATCCCTATACTTTTTTCCATGCTTCACTTCGATACTCCTTATATATGCCTGATTATTGGTTAAGCAACTTCAATCTCAACGCCCATACTTTGGGCAGTTCCAGCTATGATTTTTTTGGCAGCTTCAATATCATTTGCATTAAGATCCGGCATTTTAGTCTTTGCTATCTCCTCAAGCTGGTCCTGCTTCAATATACCTACTTTATTTTTATTAGGTTCTCCTGATCCTTTTTCAATAGTTAAAGCCTTTTTTATCAACACTGCCGCCGGTGGCGTTTTTGTGATAAAGGTAAAAGAATTATCCTCGTAAACCGTTATGACAACTGGTATTATTGTACCCTTTTGCGATTCTGTCTTAGAATTAAATGCCTTACAAAACTCCATTATATTGACGCTATGCTGTCCAAGAGCAGGACCAACAGGAGGAGCAGGATTTGCTTCCCCTGCAGGAATTTGGAGTTTTATTATAGCTTTTACCTTTTTTTTAGCCATTTTTGTTTCCTAATTTGTATGTTAATTAATTTCAATCCGCATATTGGGAGCTTAATATAATTATATAAAACTGTACAGTCAAATTATTTATAACAAATAGAGATAATTTCTACTTTTTAATAATTTTCAAAATTACTTAAAAGTCTTTGTATACCAAGATAAAAAAATACTATCTATCGAAATTGGTCAGTAGAGCTCTGCTTTTAAAGTTTAAATTTACTATAAGATAGCTAAACCTAATAATTCAACATTCAAATTAATATAAGTTTTCCTTTTAGATTGATATTGGTTAACTGGATTTATTTAAGCAGACATTCAATTTTAAAGCTTTTCCACTTCAACAAAATCAAGTTCTACTGGTGTAGACCTTCCAAATATCTCAACTCTAACCTTTAATTTCTGTTTTTCATTATTTATTTCCTCTACCGTACCAGTAAAGGACTTGAAAGGACCTTCAATTACTCTTACAGTCTCTCCAACACTGTAGAGATACCTTGGTGAAACCAGCTTATCACCTTTAAGCTCGCCCATCCTCTGTAAAATCTGTTTAACCTCATCGCCTGTAAGCGGAACAGGCCTTTTGTTAATTCCTGAACCTACAAACCCTGTTACACCTGGAATTCTTTTAATCAGGTAGAGTATTCTCTTCCATTCGTACTCAGGTTGATCCGGGATATTCATTTCCAAAAGAATATACCCAGGAAAATATTTTTTACGTGAGACCCTCTTTTTGCCTTCTCTGATTTCAGCTACATCTTCGGATGGTACCTTAACCTGGAAAACTGTATCTTTGAGTTCTCCACTTTCAATAAGATTTTTAAGTGCTTTCTCTACCTTGTTTTCATATCCCGAATAAGTATGTAGTACGTACCAGTTTTTTGCCATTATCAACCACCAAGTATTGCAAAAACTACTGTTTTAATTACATAATCTATCAAAGCTAAAACTGCAGCAATAGCAAGTATTGATATGATCACAACTCTTGTGGAAGTAAAGACCTCTTCTTTAGAAGGCCAGTTAACCTTCTTCAATTCTGATTTTGACTCTCTTAAAAACGCTATAATCTTCTTCAAGAGATCCCCCTGATAAAAAAATTCAGGCCAGGCAGGATTCGAACCCGCAACATCCGGTTTTGGAGACCGGCGCTCTACCAGTTAGAGCTACTGGCCTATCTAAAAATTATAAATAAAAGTTTTTAAATTGGCTTATTAACGCTGATATATAATATAATAAACAGCGAAATTTAAATCAATTTTTAAAATCTTCTAAACCCAGACTATGGACAGGTAAACTCCACCTACAGAGCTACTTTATACTGGTCTCTTTATGAATCGTATGTTTGTTACAATAAGGACAGTATTTTTTAAACTGGAGTTTCGATGGTGTATTTTTTTTATTTTTCGTTGTTGTATAATTTTTACGCTTACATACCTCGCATGCAAGGGCTATCAGTTCTCTCATTTATTTTGCTCCTGTTTAAACCCGTTAATATAGTTCTTTTAATTTTTATTATTTTTTGAACCAGATTCTAAAAAAATAAGCCCACAACCGGAATTGAACCGGTGACCTCGTCATTACCAATGACGTGCTCTACCGACTGAGCTATGTGGGCACCAAAATTCAAATAGAATTCAGAAAGCTAATTTATAAAATATTATACAAAAGTCAAGGGATTTATATCTTGTAGAGCAGCATGAGCTGTACCGCAGCCTACCATTGTTAATTATAACTCTCAAACAACACCAATACTATTCGATGAAGTTGATAGAATTCCACTTCTATCTACCTGTTTATCCATATCAGGCCTTATCATTTCACATTTTCCTTCAAAAATCACTCCATCGGCCATTTTTAATTTTTTAGTCTTTATATTACCGTATAGTTTTCCAGTAGATAATAGTTCAAGTCTCTCTCTTGCTTCAACATTCCCTTTAACTTCTCCGGCTATTACTACTGAATCGGCCTTTATATTTGCTTTTACAGTTGCCCTCTCTCCTACAATAAGAAATCCTTCTGAGATAATCTCTCCATTGAACTTTCCATTTATCTTCAACGAAGTTTTAAACTTCATAATACCATTAAATGAGGTAGTATCACTTAGAACAGTATTTACCTTTTCAGCTTCTTTGATATCCCCATATTCATTCTTTCTAGCCATTTCAACACCTCATCTATTTTGTAGTCATAGTAAAAACCCCGTCCCAGTCTGGTGGAGGAGGATTTTTACTTAATTCTATACACCTTGCAATATAGAGTCGGGTAGGGCCATCCGATGGTTCGTATTCTAGAGCCTTCCGAAACTGCTTTAAAGCTTCCTTAAACTTCATTTCTTTATACAACTTAAGCCCCTTCTCGTAATACTCAAGCATTTTTAATTTATTCTTCGTTAACATTTCATTCTCCACTAAACTCAAACTTTAAAAATAAAATAAAATTGCACTCTAAATAAAATATATAATTATATCACTTTAATATTGATAAATCTATTTGAGGTTTCTAAAATCTCCCCTAGATTCCAGCTCTTCGACCGAAACGATAATCGCTAAAAACAATTATTCAATCTAAAGATTTTATTATTTAAGGTTTACCCACCTATTTAATATATCTCTATTTCTTCATTTACATTTTTATATAAAACATTTAACTCATTTTTGATCTTCTCTAGCCTTTTAATAAGTTTTTCTAAAACCACAGAGTACTCAGATTTTATTAAATTTTGTTTTATACTCGAACTGTACTCTGCTAGAGCATTATTAAAATTATCTATCAACTTACCGGATTCTTTAAAATAGTTCTTAAGGGTCTCAATCTTTTTTTCATTAGTGGTTGCTAACTGTTTAAATCTCTTAGTTTTTAAAATACTCCTTATTCTGGCCAAAATTTCTATAAAATTGAATGGCTTTGTTATATAATCTTCAACTCCTATCTCGAAAAGATCAACCTTTTCCTTGATATCATCTATAGCTGTAAGAATGATTATAGGTATGCTATCCGTTTCAGGATTGGATTTTAGTAGTTTTGTAACTTCAATCCCACTCATCTTGGGCATCAACAGATCAAGCAATATTATATCCGGGTAAAAGTGTTCAACCTTTTTAATTACCTCTTCGCCATTATATGCTACCTCTACTTCAAATCCAAGCCTCTCCAGCATAATCTGAAAAAACTCAACATTTATCTTTTCATCATCTGCAACTAATATCTTTCCATTAAACTCGATATCCATATTTACATATTATTTCTATTTAGAATTATGTCAACAATTTTTATAAACAATTCCACCAATAGAACAAAAATTACCAGTGCAATCATTGAAAAGGGTAGAAAATCGCCATGTTTTGTATAAAATGTTAGACTTTTCATAGATACAGTTGGTTTATACTTTACATTACACACAAGATAATCAGACTTAAATAGGGGAAGTCTCTCAACAATTCTTCCGTATGGATCTAAATATACCGTTACACCTCCGTTTGCTACCCTAACAAGTGGAACCCTGTTCTCAATCGCCCTGAATACAGAAATGCTAAAATGCTGAACTTCAGCCTTCTCGCTTCCACTCCATGCATCATTTGTGATATTAATCATTAATCGACTACCATTTTGAACAAACTTACGTGCTAGATTTCCAAATACATCCTCAAAACATATTAGAACATTAAACGCCAGATCTTCATATTTAAATACCTTAAAACTTGTGCCCGGACTAAAATCACCTGCTCCTGCCTTTTCAAGAATTCTGGCAGCAAAAGGAAACAATTTTTTATAGGGAAACCATTCCCCAAAAGGCACCAGATGCACTTTTCTGTAATAATCATATCCTTTACCAGGTTCATAGTAGTAGGCAACATTGTAAAACTTACCCCTAAATCTCCCTTTTTTGTAAATCCCCTGAAAGCTGAGGCTTCCGATAATAAAGGGCCTTTTCATTCTTTTTATAAAAGAATCAATCTTGAGAGCATATACATTTTTTTTTGCAAGGTAATAATCAAAAGGAAAAGGGACAGAAGACTCACTCCAAATTATCATATCCGGATTATATTTTAAAGATTTCATTGTCAGCGAAACTTCTTTTTCAAGGCTTTTATTTAAATTTGGACTCCATGGATCAAAATTAGGCTGAATCAAAGAGAGTTTTATAGACTTTTCTCCTGAGTATCTATCATCCTTTAGTACAAATAAACCATATACAACAGAAAGAATGATTAATAAGATGGAAATAACGAGGTTGAGCGTTTCAGAGCTCTTCCAGTTAGAAAAATCCGTTCCTTCATCTCTGATTTTGATTATAAACATTGCAAGGGAAGAATTGAAAAGTACTATTATTAGATCAATTCCCCAAACACCGAAAATACTGGAGGTTTGAATCAGCAAAGTATTTCTATACTGAGTATAACCAATTATTCCCCAGGGAAAAGCCAAAAATCCAATGGTTTTTAAATAATCAAAGAATATCCAGACTGAAGCCAACATCAGAGTTTTTAAATAACGTGGAGTAATATGATAAATTACCCATGAAAAAATTACCTGTGGCATTAGATAGATCAATTCAGCCACAAGGGAAAGGGGAAATGAAAGAGGTTGTTTGTATTCTTTCAGCCATATTAAATAAAAAAAATTAAAGGTAAAATTCACTATAATTGTTGAAAAAATTACTCTTGATAAGTTTTCCCTAGTTATAACGATGAAGAATGGGACAAGAGCGATCCACGCAATAATCGAAATTCCCGGGATTGGGAAAGAAAGAACTAATAAAAATGATGATAAAAGACTCAGGATAGGCCAGCTGAAAAGAGTACGCGCCAGATAACTTTTTTTAAAATCGGATTTAATCATGAAAAGTCATTTTAACTTTGATTTAGAATTAACCGATTATTTAACTCTATTTTTGGATATTGCTTTAAGGTCCTTACCCGGTCTGAAATACGGAACGTTTCTCTTTGGTACCACAACAGATTCACCTGTTTTAGGATTTCTTGCACTTCTCTCTTCTCTCGTTCTTACTTCGAAAGTACCAAAACCTCTCAGTTCAATATGTTCTCCCCTTTTAAGGCCTTCTTTTACTATTTCAAAAAATAGATCAATCACTCTTGCAATATCCTTCTTGGTCAATCCCAGCTTATCGTAGATTTCTTCAACAATTTCAGCCTTCGTCAAACCCTCCTCCTTTAATCCCAAAAGTGATCTGGATTATAATTATGTTACCCCGCTATTGTCGATGTACATATACGGATAAATTAATATGTTTCACTAGTCGATAATTATATCTTATTCAAAATAAATATCAATACAAAATTTTATAATTTTATTATAAACTGAAAAAAATCAAAATTACACCAACTTATAAAACATAATTTTCGGTAAGAATGTTGGGTGAAAGCATTAGTACTATATTATTGTTACTTAGCGGATGTTCTAATCCTATTGATCATCTTCTTCTTTTTTCTGGAGGCTGTGTTTTTATGGATTACGCCTCTCAGTGCAGCTTTATCTATTACAGATTTATATTCTCTCATAAATTGATCAATCAGCTCAGCATTTTGCTCCTGTATTGCTTTTTCCAATTTGTTTTTATAAGTTTTGATCCTTGATTTCCACATTCTATTCCGCAGATTTCTTTTTTGATTCTGCCTCGCCCGTTTTATTGCTGATTTATGTGTTGCCAAAAATACACCTCCTTAAAAGGTTTTTCTTAATCAGACTTATGATTTAATTTATTAAAATTATAACATTTTGTACCAGCACTTTCTGGACTAGAGAAGTAATATCTTTTGTTTTTTTTACCAGATTTTATATATATTAAAGATAATATAAAGGATCAACCTTTAATTTCTATATTTCTTACAGGTATAAAACAAATAGGTACGCTAATACTATGAATTTTTCTTGAAAGTTTGTTTGCCTATTAACTTACATTTAATTTAAGTTTAATTAAATTATAAATATTAATCCAACAAGTCAAGTTTATATGATTGAATACAATGCTGAATTATTAGAAAAAGTTAAAAGATTACCATCTAAACCAGGAGTTTACTTGATGAAGGGGAAAGATGGTAAAATTATATATATCGGAAAAGCTAAAAATTTGAAAAATAGGGTTTCGTCATACTTCCAAACAGCAAATCAATATAATGAAAAAGTTAGAGCTCTTATTTCAAAGATAGAAACTTTCGATATAGTGTTAACGGATAATGAAATAGAAGCATTAATGCTTGAGAATAATCTTATAAAAAAACATAGACCTTACTATAATATTGAATTAAAAGACAATGAAAGATACCCGTATATAAAAATAACCAATGAGAGATTTCCAAGAATAATCAAAACAAGAATTAAAAAGGATGATAAATCATACTACTTTGGACCTTTCCCAAGTGTAAAATCCATAAACAATACAATTAGAACTATAACCGATATATTTCCCCTCAGAAGATGCAATAGGAAAATCGATAGGCAAGATTATTCACCTTGCCTTAACTACTACCTTGGCAAGTGTAAATCACCATGTTCTGGTAAAATAAATGAACAGGATTACAATAAAATGGTTAAACAGGTACTCTTATTCCTGAGGGGAAAGGGTAAAAAATTGATTGATATTGTAGAAAAAGAGATGCAGGAAGCTGCAAAAAATTATAACTATGAGCATGCAATTGAGCTAAGAGAAAGATTAAAGGCAATTAACTCTATCATGGAGGAGCAAAAGATAACATCAACCAGCAATGCAAATGAAGATATTATAGCAATATATGATGATGGCGATACCACACATGTTTCGATTCTGGTTAAAAGAAAGGGAAAAATAGTTGGCCTCAAGGATTTTGAATATACAGCAAAAATGGATAAAAAAGATAGTTTTGAACAGTTTCTAGGACTTTATTATTCAGATAACTATGATATTCCTGATAGAATTATTATACCTTTTGATATTACCAATAGATACACTCTATCAAAATTTCTATCCGAAAAAAGCGAAAAGGTGGTAAAAATAGATCTATCGTATTACAGCAATGAAAAGAAATTGATTGAAATGGCAAAAAAGAATGCCCTATACAAGATAAGAGAACGAACTTTCAAGTATAATCCAGAAAATGGACTTTTTTTATTAGGAAAAATTCTTAATCTAACATCTACTCCAAAAACTATCGAAGGATTTGATATTGCAACATTATTGGGGAACTTTTCTGTTGCTTCTATGGTTAAGTTTATAGATGGGATTCCCTCAAAGAAGAATTACAGAAGATATAAAATCAGGTATAGTAATGGTCAAAATGATGTTGAAATGATGAAGGAAGCTGTCGCCAGGAGATATCAGAGATTATTAAATGAAAAATCCAAACTTCCAGATATAATTCTTATAGATGGAGGGTTACCCCAGATAAATGCTGTTAAAGAAGTATTGGATAAATTAGGAATTGATAAACCAGTAATCCTTGGTCTTGCAAAAAAGAAGGAACACATATTTAGACCTGGTAAAAGTAAACCAATAATTTTAAATAAAACAAACGATTCCTTAAAACTCTTAATAGCAGTGCGCGATGAGGCTCATAGATTCGCGAATAGCTATCATTTAAAGTTAAGAGACAAAGAGTCACTACGTTCAAAACTTGAAACTATCAAAGGTCTTGGAGAAAAGAGAATTTTCAGTATACTGAGAGCTATTGATAATATTGAATCTGATATTGATTTAACTAAATTGGAAAGTATCCCGGGGATAGGTAAAAGATACAGTCAAAAAATATATAAAGCTCTAAAAAATGGATTAAAATAGATAAGGCATATAGATCTAGTTTTTCCAAAGTATTAAAAAATAGTTAATATAAACTTTTCTCTAAGATTTAATACAGTAAATAAGAACATTTTTCACCAAAATTCGTAAATCCCGGTTTTATAACCGGAATAACATTTTGGGTAAAATCCGGATTGTCAAGCATGCAAATTATGGTTAACATTTTTTCACAAAGTCTATCTAATTATTTTTTATCTAATTCACAGGTTCGAGGATTAAGTACAACTGCAACTAAAAAATAGATTTTGCTATCATATAATTAAAGTACTTATTAGTTATATTATTCCTAATTCTTTTAATCCATAGTAAGCTTGATTTATTGTTTTCATTTTCTCTTCGGCTACTCTTTGCATTTCTTCTCCCATTATTGCAAATTTATCAGGATGATGCTGAGCAGCAAGCTCTCGATATCTTGCTTTAATTTCTTCTTTATTCACGAATAATGATTCTAATTCAGCGTCCCTTTTAACTTTTTTCAAAGTGTCTTTAGGTTCAGTTATTTTGTATAAAGAACTACCCACTACTTTTACTATAAATCTGATTATAAATAATATTACAAATGAAGCTATAACAACAAAAATGAATATTATTGTATCCATATTATATTATCCAAAATTAAATACAACAAACAGAATGCATAATTAGGCTTAAATTAGGCTTTATATTTTATTTAATAACAAACTATCTACATGATTCTAATGCAACACATAGCTTATAAAACTGTAAAAACAATACCTCAATAACCCAATAAAAATCCTCGCTAAATAAAATATGCTAAACCATATCTATCCTTTAACATATCCTATATTGCCTCTATATCTAATTTCTTATTCATAAGTTATATTGTTCTATTATTAATAATTTTCTCGTATTTTTCTTTGGATTTTTCCTAGAAATTATATACAAAACAACTTGTATCTTTAAAAAAATTTCATTTACTCTCACTTTATTAAAAATACATCAACATCCAAAAATTCCACTATTATCTTTATCAACCCCATTTTCCCATTTCTTACCTGAAAATATCTCAATCCCTCTCTCAAATAGATGTTTGTCCCCCTGATAGAACATATTAAAATGTATGCCATATTCATCACAAATCCCTTAAATAGGTACTTTGTTTTTTAAATGGATCCATAATAACTAAACTTTTTTTCAGGAGGATATTCTTTCCTACTAGATATTCATAATTAAACTCTCTCTATTTTCAACATTATTACACATCTGAAGCAGAACAAAAATTATTCATATTCCTTTAACATTATTTTACTATACCCCAGGTTTTGGAGGTTGTCCCTGCTGACCCTGATCAAACTCACTCCCCTGCTGCTGTTGAGCCTGACTGGACTGATTACCATAAGGGGATTGTGATTGCACAGCTTCTGCCTGGGACTTATTAGAGTTGTACGGTTGCTGTGAAGCCTGATACGGATTTGTTCCTCCTGCTGGTGGTTGTTGTTGAGGATTCTGGTACATATTTGGTCCCTGTGAAGCCTGTTGAGTACCCTGCCATTGATTGTACTGCTGGTTATACTGTTCCTGCTGTGGAGGGTTATTCTGATTGGATCCTTGAGAATAATTTACCTTTGGTGTTTCTTCACTATCATCTTCCTCTATACCTTTTACCGTTTTCTTAAACTCTTTAATACCAAGTCCCAATGATCTTGCAATTTTTGGAAGTCTTGACGCACCAAAAACTAGCAATCCGACGACTAAAATAACTAATATCTCCTGAACACCTATTCCTCCAAGCATGTTAGTCCTCCAATGTTTTATATATCTTAATAATACCTTTATACAATAAATATTGCAAGATAAAAAATTATTAATTTTAGAATCACTTTAATTTGTAAACCCTCTGTAACTAATCTTTACATAAGGTTTTATTCATTTAATTAACGGTTTTTGTACCAGAATTCTCTGTTGTCTTTAATAATAGTATTTAAGTTCTAATTAGTAATGTTAAAATATTCAAGGTTACTTAAAAG
>QNBN01000003.1 GCA_003645695.1 Spirochaetota bacterium
AGATCTTAATAAACTATAATTGTAAACTATCCAAAAAAATGAAAATCAAACTTATAACTAACACAATTATCGCCTTATTTCTTTCTCTGATTTTAACAAGCCCACTTGAGGGGGTAAGCTCCTCAAAACCTATTTCGGCATCTAAAATACCTTTAGATAACGATTCGACAAATGTTAATTTTGTAGATGGCAAAGATAATTATAAAGTTAATATTAAACTTCTAACAAGCACTCCTGTTTACGTCGGAGATCCAATAGACATTATTTTATCAATAGATACTAATAGGGATTTTAACATCGATTTCCCAAGAGATGACAGCAGCTTCTACCCCTTTCACCTAAACAACTACCAGGTAAAAGAGAAAAAAAGAAAAAAGCAAAAGTCAATTTTCATTTATTATACTCTAACACCGCTATACGCTGGCAAAGCCCTGGTACCGCCTCTTACTGTAAAAATCAACGGTAATTTAGTTAAAACTAGCCCAATTGATATATATGTTAAATCCAATATTAAGAAGGATGATAAACGGGATATCAATGATATTGTAGGCCCTCTTGGAAATGGAAAATATATCTTCATCATAGTATTCTTTGCAATTATCATTTTTATAATCATCCTTTTTTACAGAAAAAAGTTCAACTTTTCATTAAGGAAAAAGAAGATAAATTTTAATAATATTGAAAGAAATATTACATATGACCCGATTCTAACATCGATTCTCTCCATCTATGCAATCAGGTATAACCACAAAATCTCAATTAAAGATAGATACTACAAACTTTCAAGCCTGCTTAAAAGATTGTTGGGGGAAATGCTGGATTTGAACCTCATGCCTCTAACTACAAATAGGATAAAAGATTTGCTGCATAAAAATCTTTCCTCAGAATTCTACGAATATCTTTCAAAAAAATTAGATAAATACGATGAAATAAAATACTCAAAAAGGAGTCTTGAGACAGAATATAAATTTAATCTGGAAAAGGAGTTTCCCGAAGAAACCGAAGAACTCCTCTTATTTCTCTATAGCTTATTAAAGGCTCATTACAGAAAGATGGTTGAGGTTAGGATATAATTATGGTTTTAAAAAACTACTACCTCCTTGGATTATTAATTATAATACCTGCTCTCATTTATCTTTATAAACGTCAAATTTACAAAAACAGTCTGCATATCCCTCTGCCAGAACTCGGATTAAATCATGTAAATAGGAAGAAGATATATCTATATCTAGAGAGATCTTTTATATTTATAGGCATCATATTTTTAATTGTTTCGCTTGCAAGACCACAGGCAGGCTATATGTACAAAAAAAGCGTAAAAGAAGGCATTGATATCATTCTTGCAATGGATACATCATCCAGTATGAAAGCGGAAGACTTCAAACCCAATCGGCTTGAAGCTGCAAAAAAGGTTGCCTTAAGTTTTATAGATAACAGGATTAACGATAGAATTGGCATTGTAATATTCAGCAAGGCTGCTATTACCCTATGCCCTCTCACCTTTGATTACAGCGTTGTAAAAAACTTTATAGAATCCCTTGAATCGGGAATCATTGATGATGGGACAGCTATAGGAACTGCAATTGCTGAGGGAGCAACAAGACTATCAAAATCGAAGGCTAAAAGCAAAATTATTATTCTTCTTACGGATGGGATTAACAATAGCGGTAATATAGACCCCCTCACTGCAGCAAAAACAGCTGCCCTCATTGGAATCAGGGTGTACACTATTGGTGTAGGTAGTATTGGTAAGGTTCCTTATCCGGTTGATGACCCCATATTTGGAAAACGATATGTGAATGTGGATATCTCTCTCGATGAGAAGGTACTAAAAAATATTGCAGAAATTACCGGTGGAAAATATTTTAAAGCTACCAATCAGAAAAAACTTGAAGATATATACAGAGAAATAAATAAAATGGAAAAAACCACGATAGAAACAAGGGAGTTTTTAAAAAGAAAAGAGGTATTTTACTATTTTCTGATAGTTGGCATTCTCCTTATAATGATGCATATTTTTATTAATGACTGGTCACAAAAAGAGATACTTTAAAAAATATGATAAAGAAAGTGAGCCATGAGATTCGAATACAGTTATTTTCTATTTCTTGAAGTTTTACCCCTATTGGTGTTTGTGATCTCTATGATTTTATTTAAAAAAAGGGTAAATGCCTTATCCGAAAAGTTTGACATTAAACTTATTGAAAAATACAGGGAAACAAATATAAAAAAACAATACCTCTATAGAAATCTATTTATCTCTATCGCATTATTTTTCTTAATTTTATCCCTCGCGAGGCCCCAGATCGGGACAAAAAAGGTAACTATAAGTCAACCGCTTAAGAATATCTATTTTGCAATTGATCTTTCCTCAAGCATGAGTGCAAAGGATGTAAACCCAAGCAGAATAGAGCGAGCAAAATTGGATGTACTTTCGGTTATCAACACACTCCAGAACGAAAAGGTCGGATTGATATTCTTCTCTAACAATGCTTTTCTGCAAAGTCCTGCTACAACCGATTATGATATAATTATAAATATTTTACAAGCAATTTCCGATGAAATAACAATAAACACCAAAACAAATATCATCAGCCCTATATTGCTTACAAAAACCCTCCTGAAAGAAAAAACCAGGGTCACAAAACCAGGCGAAAACGATGCTAATTCTACACTCCTTGTTATATTGACCGATGGTGAAGATAATTATGAGAGATTTAATAAAAGATTAAAACGATTAAAAGGAATGCCCTTCAAACTGTTTTTTGTCGTAATAGGAACTCCTTTTGGATCCCCAATCCCAATAAAAACCGAAGATGGAAGCATACACTATTTGAAAAACAGTTCAGGGAACTTAATCCTAACAAAACTAAATACTGAAAAAATCAGGCAGATAATTAAAAAAACAGGCGGTGGTTATATCGTGTCCAAGAACCCACTTTATGATACAAAAAAAATAAAAAATAGCTATAAGAACTTAAAATCAAAGATTGTCAAAAAGGAATTTATCATCAGAAAGGAGCTATACCAGATTCCCCTTGTTCTCTCCCTTATTTTTATAATCCTATATCTGTCTATTGTATTTAAAAATAAGGAGTTTTTCGGAGAAGCAAAAGAATGAAAAAACAGTTATCGAAAACCATCATATTTTTGATTATTATTTTGATTGGGACTACCATTTTACCATTTTCAAAATGCAATGCGGGTCTCTTCAAACTTTTAAAAGGTAACCATGCATACAAAGAAGGCTATTATGCTGATGCTCTTAACATATATAAATCTGAAATTACCAGGAATACTGACAACAATAAAGCCATATTTAATGCAGCTAACAGTTTATACAAACTTGAGAATTATACAAAAGCTATAGATTATTACAGAAGAGCCCTTCTAAACTCAAAAAATAAAAAAATAAGAACAATGATCTATTATAATATGGGTAATTCATTCTTTAAACTTGGCAATTATGAAGAGGCTATGAAAGACTACCTCAAAGCGCTTGAGTTAGAACCATACAATGTAAAAATAAAACAAAATCTGGAGATTACTGCAGAAAAATTAAAAAAAGCAAAAAATAAAGGTGAACCCCCCTCTCCTTCACAACATGGAAAGAACACCAATGATAAGATGGAAAAATCCCAAATGAAGGAGCAGAAAAAAAGTAAGAATGAAACCCCAACCACAAAACCTGAAAATCAGAAAACAGGCAAAGCATTAACCGAAGAGGAAGCTAAGAAGATTCTCAGATCCCTTGAGGAGAAGGATCAATATCAACTACAGAGGATAATTAAGAATAGATTGGAAAAGGAAACGAATAATGAAAATGGATGGTAAACCAAAACTATTTTTAATAGCTTTTTTTGTTGTATTTATTCTTTCGGTTCTTATTGCAGCACCATCGATTAGCTCTGCTGAAAAGGTTGTTAAAATTTATTCTTCTGTTGATGAAAATCAAATAGGGATTAACCAAACACTCACCCTTTCAGTAACCATAGAGACCAAAAACATCTCAAAGGTCTTAGAACCATCCATTCCTGATATCTCGCCCTTTAAAGTTGTAAGCAAGAATAGCAGCACATCGACAGAGATATCCTTTATAAATGGTAAAACTTCAAGGGTAAAAAAATATCGGTATAAGTACACTTTAAAACCGGGTAAAATCGGAAAGTTCTTAATAAGCCCAATCTCTGTTACCTATAAGGGTAAGGAGTATAAAACTGACCCAATAGTAATAACCGTTACAGAAAAAAACATTGAAAGAGAATACATAACTGATGAAGGGCTTAAAATAGACCCTATACAGCTAAAAAAGGAGATATTTGTAAAAGCCAAAATAAATAAACAAACAGCATATGTTGGCGAGCAGTTGAGTCTTCGTTACGAGATATTTTCCACTCACGAGATCGAACAAATATCGATTATAAGCATGCCAAAAATGGAGGGCTTTTACAGGATTGATATAGAAAATCCATCCAGGTTAAAGTACAATAATCTATATTCAAAAGGAAAAAATTACAAACATTCTGTTATAAAAAAACTAGTTCTATATCCACTCTACCCTGGGAATTTTAATATTTCCCCAATTGAAACAAAGGTAACAGCTCTCATAAGAAACAGGGAGTTTCCGAACCTTTTTGCTCTTCCTTACACCCTTATTTTGAAGACTCCGGAATTAGCTGTGAAGGTGATTCCCCTTCCTGAATACAATGGAAAATACAGTTTTACCGGTATAGTCGGTAAACTTCAGGTAGATGTAGCGCAGCATTCAAAATCAATTTACCAGGGGGAATCTTCAAGGTTTTATATAACGGTTAAAAGCAACGGAAATCTCAATAATATAAAAGATATACATTTTTCTCATCCAGAAAATTGTAAAATAATCCTTTCAGATATCTATAATGATAAAAAACTTTTAAACGGTACCTACTACTTTTCAAAGAAGTTTGAATATACCATCATTCCTGAGAAAAATGGAAAGCTAGTAGTAAAGGCTGAAAAACTTCTGTATTTTGATACAGACAAAAAAAGTTATGTTTCTCTTAACATAAAACCGCTATACTTCGATGTTAATCCAGTACCCACATCAGAAAACATAAACACAGAAACAGAAAAAACTACAGTCGAGGACAAAGATATAAAATCAAAATATAAAAATCTACTTTTTATTGTTATTTCATCCTTCTCTATTCTTACAGCCATTCTTGTATACCTCCTTTTTAAAACAAAGAAATCCAATTTTAGAAATCATGAGATTAATAAAAATAAAAGTGAAACTAATGAAAATTTAAGAAATATAAGGCTACTAATGGCAGAAGCTGAAAGTAAGCTCTTAAATGATAATGTTGCTGAAGCATCGAGTTTAATTAAAAGAGCTATAACCTATGCCTTAAGCGCCAGGTTAGGAATATCCAGCGGGAAGGTAACTATAAAGAATATAGAAAAAAGCAATTTAGATGAAGCTTTAAAGGAAGAATTAAAGAATTCCCTAAGTATACTGAATAAGATTATTTACTCTCCTGAAAAAGAGGATTTAATCAAAAACAAGGGGCTGCTTAGCGTAAACATTGAAAAATTTGAAAGTTTAATCAAAAGATTAGAAGACGATAGCTTCAGCCAATAGATTTGAGTCCTGAAATGTCTTTTATATCTAGGATATCCTTTTTCATTAAACCAACTATAGCAAGATAAGGTATATCAATTAACCAGTTAACCTTATCAATAATAACTGTATCTGAGGTGGCGACAAGATTTGTCGCTCCTGCTCTTTTGGCTTCTTCCACAACAAGATAATCGCAGTTTCTATCAACAGTTACTTCCCCATTTATCTCTAAATCAGAAAAAACAGATCGCATATACATTGCAAAATCACCAATTTTTGATACCCTGTAATCCAAAAAAAGATATACAGCAATCTGTTTTTCTGTAATTTTTAGAATTGAAGTTAATACTCCTATCAAAAGATCAAAAGCTTTCTTTGTCCTATCCTCATATGTGAAATTTCCATATACACCAGAAATATCTCTTACAAAACCATCAAGTGATTTAAATACAATCTTTCCCAGAAGATAACTATGTATTGATATAAGAACATTAAGCCCATCAATTATTATTGCATTGATAATCCTATCAAATGATTTCACTATTTTTTTTCTTCTTATTTTGCAGGTCTCTCTGTCAAAAACTCCTCTCAGCAGTATTTGCCTTTCATTTTTCCCTAACATATACCTATTTCCCACAAGCTCAATAGAAGGTCTCTTAGGGTATCCCCGATCAAGCAACCATACAAGGTCATTTATTGCTTGTTTAAAATTTCTATTTAACTCTACCATATTTAATTATATTATTGTAAAATATACTAAAAGAGAAATCAAAATCTTATTTGTTTTAAAAAAATCCATTTTTTATTATACAAGTTTTTAAAAGGAGTTCAATTGAGTCTTAAAATTACTAAACTCTTCATCATTCTAATTTTTATATTGACAGCTATCTTAACCATAGGTCATAAACAGGGTCTGCTGGCATCTAAAGGAAAGGATAGTAGTTCGGAAGAAAAGAATAAAAATAAAGAGCTCATTGTCTGGCATACCCTCAGTAGCTATAATAAAGAAGTTTTAAAAAACCTGACAAAGGATTACAACACACATAACCCTTCAATATCCGTTAGAACAGTCTTCTACAGCAACGATAAGGATATGGTTATTAATCTAATGAAGAAGGATTCACTTCCTGATATAGTGCTGATATCAACTCAATATATAGAAGACCTTGCAAAAAAGAATATTCTGGTTGATCTTTCAAAATTAATCCCAAAAAAAGAGTATCAAGATATAGATAAAAGATTCTGGAAACCGGTAGAGCTGTCGGGTGGCGTATATGGTTTTCCTTTTATGTATGATGTTTTTATGCTCTTTGTAAATCAAAATAGTCTGTGGGATATCGGTTTAAGAGATTACAGGGAACCTACAAACTGGGAAGAAATAGAGAAAATAGCATCCAAAATACACTATCTTGATACAAGAAAATGGGGGATATTTATACCTCTTGAAAATATTGAAGAATTCTCGAGCTATATTAAAAGTTATACTGGTGAAGATATAGTAAAGGAAGATAGCATTACTGTTAATGGTAAAAGCACAATAAGGGCTATGCAGTTTCTTCAAAACCTTATATATCAAAGAAAAATTATGCCACCAAAAACAACCCTAAACGAGGCTCAATCTATTTTTTTAAGCGGTAAACTCAGCGTTATGATGTCTTTAAGCTCCAATCTGGTTTATACTACCTCTAACTTTCCTTATAACCTTGATGTTTGGAAAATGCCTGCAAAAGAAGGAGGAACATATATAAAAAGTAGCTGTCTTGCTATAATTAAAAAGAACAATTCTAAAAATGAAAAAGATGCATTTGACCTTATTGAGTTTCTTGTGAACAAAGAAAACAGTATAAAATGGTTTACCCATACAGGAGTTCCTCCATTAAAAAAGAGTATAAAGGATTCCCTGGTGCTTTTGCTTTTCTATGAAAACAATCCCAACTATTCCATTTCTATGTTTGAATTAGATAGAGGTAGGGTCTTTCCAAAAATTAAACATTACTATGAAATAAATGAAATTATTAAAAATGCAGTAGAAGAGATAATGATTAATGGTGAAAGCCCAGGTGAAAGTTTGGATAAGGCTCAGAACAGAATAGAATCCTTGAAATAATTTATATACTGCTTTTTGGAGGAGTAGAAATGCAAGATGTAAATATAGATGAATCAATAATAGAAAAATCACAAAGGGCATATGAGATCTTTAACATACTTAAAAAGGAATATCCAGATGCAAGGATTCTTCTAATCTATTCGAACCCATTTGAGCTACTTATTGCTACCATCCTTTCTGCACAATGTACTGATGAAAGGGTAAATCAGATTACACCAAAGCTATTCGAAAGGTTTCCCAATCCTGAAAAGCTTGCAAATGCTGACAGAAAAGAAGTTGAAGAGATTATAAGACCTACAGGTTTTTTCAGCAATAAGGCAAAAAATATTATTGGTGTATCTAAAGCAATTATAGAAAAGTTCAATGGAAAGGTTCCCGAGAATATTGATGACTTAACATCCCTTCCTGGAGTAGGAAGAAAAACTGCCAATGTAGTTTTAAGTAACTGTTTCAACAAACCTGCTATAATAGTTGATACTCATCTAAGGCGAGTTAGTCAGAGGCTTGGTTTAACCGAAAACAAAGATCCTGATAAAATAGAGCAGGACTTAAATGAATTAATAGAGGAGAAGGATAGAACAAAGTTTTCACATGTTATTGGATTTCATGGGAGGTTTACATGCAAAGCAAAAAAACCGGATTGTGGAATCTGCAAGGTCCATCATCTATGCCCGTCAGCGGAAAAAATATCATAAGAAACCCTTAATTCGCAGGTAACCAATTATAAAACTTATATGGGAACACTCCAGTAAATTCCCCTACTTCAAATACCCTTCTAAACATAGCATCTACTGAGGTCAAAAATGAACCGTATGATGTTACAGCAATTTTTGCATTATTAATAACCTTAAAAGCTAAAAGAGGATGATCTACTATAAACAAGGCATAGGGCACCTTACATTTATCGAGAATTTTCAACCATAAAAGGTGTTTTTCATTTGAAAATCCAACGATGGCAAACTTATACCCCTTTATTTTATTCGTAAGATATCTAATCCGTTTTTTGTTCTTTCTATTTCTATACAAATACCAGGCATCTATAACTTTCCAATCAGGAAGGTACTTAGATGACAGGGATGTAAAGGTACCTGAAGGAGAAATTATAATTCCTTTAACACTATTATTTCTCATTTCCCTAAAAAATTCATTGGTTGATTTACCTGTTTTATTTAAAAGCAGGGTAATCCCCTTCCCGATTCTATCTCTTACCTGTTTCTCTGTAGTATTCACCAAAAGTTCATTTGCACCTCTACCTTCTTTAATTTCATAAAACTTTTTTAGATATTTCTTCTTTAGATATAAGACTCTTCTTACTTTCTCATTGAGTATCTTTTCATTTAATACGCCTGATGTAAAAAGAACTGGAACTTCGTCTACCAATTTTTTATGTACTTCCTTTGAGTGAGCAAACAGTAAAATATCACATCCAGCGTTAAAAGATAAAATGAAAGCATTTATTGGATCAGTTGCTACACCTTCAGCTCCTTTCATTTCAAGGTCATCCGTTACTACAATCCCTCTAAAACCTAAATAATCCCTTAGCAAACCATTAATAACAGGAGTAGAAAGAGAAGCTGGATATTTTTCATCTATCGAACTATAAATTATATTGGAAACCATTAAAGCATCAAGAGTTCCATCTCCCTGAGCATCGAGATAAGGAAGAATATGAATTTTTAGTATTTTTTCAAGATCAATATCGACGATCCCAACTGTGGTATGGCTGTCAAAATTACTCATACCATGCCCCGGAAAATGCTTCGGTACTGTAATGATACCCAGCTTTCTATGTTCATCAATAAAAATACTGGCTATTCTATACACCACTTCAGGATCGGAACTGTATGACCTTGTATCTATCACCCGGTTCTCGGGGTTTGTAAGAACGTCAAAGCATGGAGCTAAGTTCATATTTATACCAACACTTAACAGATTGTTGGCAATCAATTTTGCCGCTAATCTGGCAAGCTTATAATCTCCTGAGGCTGAAACGAGGGCTGCCGATGGAGCAAGTGGAATCCCATCGTATCTAATATGATTCACCATCCCACCTTCCAGATCAGTAGCTATAAAAGGAGGTATTCTCAACCTCGTATTGTCATTATATATTAAAATATCTGTAACAAGAGTGGAAAGCTGTGTTTTTGACCTCACATTACGAAGAAATATCTTGATATTTCCTAACTCACCGCTGGAAATCCACTTTCTATAATCATCATCAATATCGTATCCTTTAAAACCAAACATCAGAATCTGGCCTATCTTTTCTTTTAAACTCATATTTTCAAGGATATCATCTATATCTGCTTCAAAGAAATCTCCATAGAGCTCTTTTTTTGTGGAGGAATACAGAGCTGTGGGATAAAACAGGAAAAGTATAAATAGGACACAAATTGTTATAGGTATCAAATATTTCATATTATTAAAAAAAGGATTACCCCAACAGTTTATCTGGATATTGGAGTAATCCCAACTTTCAAGTTTCAAGTTTCATATTAACCCAATTACTTAGTTTCCATTTAATATACCTCTGTGATCTTAAGATTGTCAATGCTTACAGAAACGCTGTTTGTTCTGAAGCTGAAATAATCACCAGATCTTATTGGAGCCCCAAGGTCAAATGAAAAATAATACTTATCAGGATTTGCAGGGTCATAAAATTTTCCTTTCCCTGTTTTGGTATCAATCAGGATTTTTACGGGTATCGTATAATTTAAATAATCCGGGTTTAGATATTCATCTCTTATAGGATACATATCACCAGCTACGAGTGGACTTGGATTGGGGAATAATCCGGGGAATAGAACCATATCGGTTGAGCTGTCGCTCTTATAAACCTGAACAAATAATCCTGGATAACCGTAATGTTTCGGATCCCAGGTAATCCATCCCAAAACAGACTTTCCGTTACCCCAACTTCTCTTTTTGCTCGGATTATTTACACAGATATGAATGCCAAAACCTGCATAGTCATCCTCAGCCCCTTTAACATACTTAAAATCAAATTGATAGAGAATTTTCCCAGATTGGTGAACCGGAATTGTAATCATCGCCATTTTTTCATTGACATCAGTCTGGACAAGCCTTCCGTTAATTATCTGCCAGTTTCCACTAACCTTCATCCAACCAGGTAGAGAGGGGTTATCGAAGGTATCATACACCTGTACTGAATCAGCAAATATTACTACCGGAACTACCAAAAATAACAATGAAATGATAACAGATAATAGTTTCATTTTGAAACCTCCTTTGTTGTATTGATTTGCTTATATTACCATTATGCAGAGTTGAGGTCACCATGTCAAGAGTTTTAATGTTTGTAATAAAAGAAATAAGAGGTATTTTAACTAAAATACGGTAAGAAGTATTCCACTTGCCAGTAAAATTATACCAACAATTATTCGGAAAAAAACTTCTGAGAACTTAAGGTAAACCAGCCTTCCTGTAATCATACCGACAAAAGCAGCCGGCAGCAAAATAGCACATATCTTTAATTGTTCTTTCCCAATCATACCAGCATAAAGATATGGAACGATCCGAATTATATCTACCATATAGAAATAAAAAGTTAGAGTTGCCCTGAGATTGATCTTTGACTCCATCTGGTTTTCAAGTAAGATTGTCACGGGTGGGCCAGCAGTGCCATATAAACCACCCAGTAAACCAGCCAGTGCTCCTGCAATATATGTAATTGATTGAGGCCATCTTTTTCTGCTGTGACCAAAACTTTTTATATTTATGATGAATATCCTTACTGCAAAAAATACAACAAAAACTCCGAAAATTCTCTTTAAAAGATCTGCTTTTATATTAATTAGAAAAAATGCACCTACAACAATTCCGATTACACTTATAGGCAATAGTGATTTTATGTATCTCCTGTCAACATCTTTAAATACCTCTACTGTGAAATATGCGGTACTTATAATTTCCAGAATAGCGACAACCGATACAACAGTTCTCAGGTCATAGAAGAAAAGCAATAGCGGAGTTATTACAAGAGCAGAACCAAATCCACTTATTCCCCTTATAAAAAACCCAACAACTGGTATTAAAGAAGGAATGACATATTTGTACATTAAAGGCCTAATTCCTGTGCTATTGCTTTCATAGCCTCAAGAACATTTTTAATATGTTCTTCCAGTGATACATTAAGCTCATCAGCCCCTTTAACAATATCCTTTCTATTTACAGCAGCAGCAAAAGCCTTATCCTTCATCTTTTTTTTAACAGATTTTACTGCAACATCCTCTATCTTCTTTGATGGTCTAACTAAAGCTACTGCTACAATAAATCCCGTAAGTTCATCAACGGCAAATAATGTTTTTGCAAGAAGGGTTTTTCTTTCTACTCCCGTATAATCCGCATGGCCAAGAATAGCCTCGAGCCATTCTTCAGGAAGACCCTTCTCTTTTAGTATCTCTACTCCCTTATAAGGATGATTATCCGGAAATTTTTCATAATCAAAATCATGAAGCAAACCAACAATCCCCCATTCTTCCGGGTCCTCACCAAAAATTTCAGCATACCTTCTCATCGCCGCTTCTACCGCTAGGGCATGCTTTATAAGGTTCTCTTTTTTTGTATACTCTGTCAAAAGTGCAAAAGCTTCGTCTCTTGTCATTGTAACCCCTCTAAACTATATTTTAATCTTCAAATATTACGCTTCCCACCACTATATCCTTTAGATGGGACATACTTACCACTACATTTTTAACACCCAGTTTAACTGCATGTTTCTTTGACCAGTTGTAAAGTTTGAGGTATGGTTTTCCTGATTTTTCATGAAGGATCTCTATATCTTTAAAATACACTCCCATCCTATTACCCGTACCAAGGGCCTTCATAGTAGCTTCTTTAACCGCCCAGTAGGAAGCATAGACTTCATATTGATTTTTTCTTCTGGAAACCAGCTCTATCTCCCTACTGGTATAGATCTTTTTAATAAACCTATTGCCAAACCTATCTATCGCTTTCTTTATTCTTTCAGTGCTCATTATATCAATACCAAATCCTACTATCATTTTCCTCTCTCACTAATAATCTATAATTAATTTTTATGTTTATCATCATCAAGCAAACATTTTTTCCAATATTGTTTTTAATAATTTTCTAAAATTCTAGCGCTGGATTCTACCCGATCCCGCACTTCTCATAAGATTAATAACTTCTTCAAGGTAAAGCAAAGGTAAATCGCCAGGTATGGAATGCTTCAGGCATGAAGCAGCCGTTGCAAACTCAAGGGCTTCATTATCCCTTTTAAAATTATTCAATCCATATATTAAACCGGCAGCAAAAGCATCCCCAGCTCCAACCCTATCGATGATATCTCTAATATTATATCTTTTTGAGATAAAGAACTCTTTTCGATTATTTAAAACCGAAGACCAACCACTGTAGTCCGCTGAGAAACTCTCTCTAATAGTTATTGCGATCTTTTTAATATTTCTATATTCATCTAATACTATATCAGTTAACTTTCTGTACCTATCCTTTTCTATTCTTTCACCTTCGATATCAATTCCATTAACATCAATACCCAGAGTCATCTGAACATCCTCTTCATTTGCAATCACATAATCTATTTTGCTAACAATTTTACTCATCACTTCAACAGAAGAGACACCATAATCCCACAATTTTTTCCTGTAGTTTAAATCGCAGGATATTATCGCCCCTTTCTCCCTTGCTATATCAATGGCCCTTATTGTTTCATCAGCCAGTTTTCTGGAAATTGCAGGGGTGATCCCGGAAATATGAAACCAGGTATCATTATCAAATATTTTCCCCCAATCTATATCACCATTTTCAATGTTATAAAATGACGAATATTTCCTATCGTAAATAACCTTTGACGACCTTTGATTTGCTCCTGTCTCAAGGAAATATATTCCAATCCTCCCTTCCTTTCTTTTTATAAGTGAAATGTCAACACCATACCTTCTTAATTCACCAATTGCAGCATCACCAATATCGTTATCAGGCAAAATGGAAACAAAATAGCTCTTTAAGCCAAATCTTGCAAGTCCAACAGCCACGTTCGCTTCACTACCGCCAAAGGTAGCCTCTAATGTTGGACTCTGAAAGAACTTTTCATGATCAGGAGGTCTTAAACGAAGCATCAATTCACCGAATGTTACAATTTTTTTCATCCATTACCCCCAGGCCGATTTTCTAACATTCGATTTACCTTCATAGGTCTAAATTTTTACTTAAGGTTTTATTCTTGATAACAAATTAGATAATTAATTCTTATAATCACTCTATGAAATGCATAGAAAAGAGAATTACAAATAACTTCTTCTCTATTATATTTTCTACAATTTTTAGATATACATAAGCAGAAATTCCAATAAATACTATGGATTAATTCCCAATTTGCATTTCCTTCATTATACATTATATTCAAACAAAGGTTTCAATAATTACAGGGGATCTATGGACAATAGTAATAAAAAAAAATCTGACATTATCATTACAACAAAAAATATAAATCAGATCCGAAAAAAAATTGATTCAATCGATCGTAAAATAATAATGCTTCTTTCAAAAAGATTTAAACTTGTTAAAAAGATAGGTCATTTTAAAAACTTAGCAGATTTACCTTTAGATAATGAACAGAGAGAGAATGAAATACTCGAAACGATAGGGAATATAATTGATAATCCAAATGTCGAGGACAAAATCAAAACTATATACAAAATTATTTTTAAACTTTCTAAAGAAATTGAAAAAGAGGTGAAATAAATCGCATGGATAAAATAATATATGGTGGCTCACCCATAAGAGGAATTGTATCCGTCCCCGGGGATAAATCTATATCACACAGAGCGTTAATATTTGGTGCTCTGTCATCGGGGCAAAGCAACTTCACCGGATTATCCACTGCAAAGGATGTAGAAACTACAAAAAACATACTTAAAGAACTTGGCATACAGTTCAATAATAGTAATGATGAAGATGATAAAAAGAGTCTCACCATTGATGGTATTGGCATTGGTGGTTTTGAAAAGCTAAGAAAATCAAGTGATAAAGAGATATACAAACTTTACTGTGGTAACTCGGGTACAACCGCCAGGCTTATTATGGGGCTACTCGGCGGGGCTGGAATTAAAGCAGAGATTACGGGAGACAACTCGCTCAGTCAGAGGCCAATGGATAGGGTCGTTGAACCATTAAAAAGGATAGGAGTAGAAATAGAATCAACCCAGGGGCATCTTCCAGTAAGGATAATTGGAGGTAAGGCAGTACCTTTTAACTATACCCTTCAGGTTGCAAGTGCCCAGGTTAAATCTGCCATGATCCTTGCTGCCCTGTTTATAAATGGGACATCAACAATAATTGAGCCCCAGGAGACACGGGATCATACTGAAAGAATGCTCCTACTAATGGATGGAGATATAATGATCAAAAGGCTCCTGAATGGTAAGAACATAATTATTAATGGCAGAAAGGAGCTTACACCTTTAAGTTTTAAAATTCCAGGAGACATTTCTTCGGCAATTTTCTTTATTGCTGCAGCTCTCATAATACCTGGTTCGGAGATAACCATTGATCATGTGCTTTTAAATCCAACCAGAGCACATATATTAGAAGTCTTAAAACGTATGGGTGCAAAAATAGATATTGAGCAAACTGAAGAGTTTCCGGAACCTGTTGGAAATATAAAAGTTACATACTCCAGGTTAAATGGTACCAGAATAAGCAGTTTGGAAATCCCATTAATTATAGATGAAATACCTGCTCTTGCTGCTATTGCTTTTTATGCACGTGGCGAGACTATTGTAACGGGAGCATCAGAATTAAGAGTAAAGGAGAGCGACCGTATAAAATCCATCACAACTATGATAAAATCCTTTGGTGGAAGTATAGAGGAAAAAGATGATGGTTTTATCATAAAGGGCAGAAAAAGGGCGCATCCATCTCAGGTTGAGAGCTTCGGAGACCACCGGATTGCAATGGCTGGTTCAGTACTGGCTATGACTGTAAAAGGAAAAAACGTGATTAAAAACTCGGAGTGCGTTGAAATATCCTTTCCAGAGTTCTTTCAAATTCTCGAATCCCTAAAGACAGAAGCTTAAAAAGCAGATTGATAAAAAGAAGCCTATTTTAAAGTGCCTGCTCCAACCGAGCTAACAGTCTCACAGACCCAGTACACTTACCGTTGCTCCCTTCCGGGCCTGGCGGGGTTGGGTGCCTGAGCCTTGAGCTGCGCCCGATTATCATCACAGGCACTTTAAAATAGGCCTCAATTATTCACTAAACCGGCAAACTTACCAGATTTTCGGAGAGAGAGGGATTCGAACCCTCGGTACCCGGTTAGGGTACACACGCTTTCCAAGCGTGCTCCTTCGGCCTCTCGGACATCTCTCCTTATTTTTTCAGCAGTATGTAATATATATTTAAGCAAAGTAAAAATCAATTCAAAATTAAGAGTCCAATACTTATCTTGATTCCTTTTAAGCGTAAAATTAATAATGATCCTATACTAGTGTGGTCTACAAACACTATTTTCGAAGTGTTTTATTTTGTTTATCTATCGTATTTCTACCTTCCAAAGATTCTCTCCTAACAAGTCTGCCCTTCGCAATCTTGAAATAACTCTCTTTATTATCGAAGATTTTTACATCATAGTATTCTCCAGTTGAAAGAGAGCATCCTGGAGATATTATAAATATATTCACCTTCTTGTACATGGACTTGATACTATTAAATCGCCTCTTTTTCAAAACAAGGGTAACATCCCTTTTTGCAGGGATCTCAAACAGATAGTTGTAATCAATCTTTTTAAACTTAACGTCGTATATCCCATAATACGTATCGGGCTTATCAAACCCAACCTTTCTTCCCTCTCTGTCAACTACATAGGCAGTTTCTGTTTTCTCAATCATGAGGATATTAACATTTTTCTCAATAATATATTTCTCATATCTATCTATCAAAGATCGAAACTCATCTTTTTTTAGTATATACTTCGCTCTTGGCTCAATTCCAAATAGGATATCCGGATATCTGTATCTATTATAGGTCAGATCATGCCAAATAATCCGGTGAGTATTGCCTTTCATGGTTACCACAATATTTTCTGCATCTTCACTATAAATATTATTATTCTGATTACGTTCCCAGTTGTTTGCCGTTAAAAGAGTTGTTTTATTACGATAAAGATTCCTCCAATATCCATACACTACCATCGAATGATGCATTTTTCTGCTTACATAACCAAGTATAATAGGCACATTACCTTTAATTGTACTTTCGATTAACCTTAACTGTCTTTTAAGATCTACATTATTCTGTCTTTTATCAATCACTATTCTTTTATTAACAAAGTTGGTAAACACAATGTCATTTTGAACAAAATCCATATCCCTGATTATTCTTGGATCAATTTCTGGAATTTCAAAAGCATAATTGTACGGCCAGGGTAATAAATCGGGGTTTTTAATATACAATAATTCACCACCTGAAAAACCATAGCATCTTCCTATACTTCCTTTATAAAGAGAATACATAATATAGAGCAGAATCAGCCTTTCCCTGTTATTTAAATCTCCGAATCGATCCTTACCCCAATCGAGTATTGTTCTTGAAACAAAACTTATCTTATCTTCAAACTCACCGTCGTTGGCAAAATTAAAATTGTTTTTCCCCCAGGTGAATTTTGTAAAAGCTAGTTCATACTTTCTTAGGTATATGTTGTTTTCTGTATGAATAAATGCAGTAAAATGGTATAGTCCCGGTTTTCTAAATGGGACACCTCTAAAGACTACTACATTCTTAGGGTATCTTTTAGTTAGTTCCAGTTCGGCAAGGCCATCATCATCAAAATCAAAATCTATTTTTCTTACCACATCCTTTGGATCTTTTAAAACGAATTCCAACACAGGGGGTGTTCCACTGTGGCATTCAATACCAAGTTCAATGCTTTTGTTTATCTTGTCACTATCATTTGAGGATATTATTTCTGCCGTTAAGTACCCGATGGGAATGAACAAACATATTAGAATTATTACTGCCGCCCTAAGGGATAAAACATATATCCAGCGCATTATTCTGAGCTTTTGTCTTCTCCTTCTTCATTTTCTACTTCAGTACTCTGCTGCGCATCTTCTTTTTTTAATTTTTTCTTCTCTTCCCTCTTCCGTACAAACTTATCAAGCAGATCCAGGGCATATGACCTTCTAACAACTGATAATTTCCCATCTTCATACAGCATAAAACCATAGACCTGCCTGAAGAGAGCTTTTTCACACACGGAATCATCATCCGCATAAAATGCTTCAACAACAAATCCCGTACCGTAGGCGTTTTTATATGATGCTATCCATACGCTCCTACCTGTAATTTCGTCAATATACTTAGAAAGATGTTTCCCCCTTAAATACTCGGGCGTGTTGGAAATTTTGTTCCTTCTAACCATAACAATTATAAAACCAGCTACAATTATCGCAATAATTATTGGTACCATATTTTCACCTTAAATAATAGGAATGTAGACTCTGTGTAATAATCGGCCTTCATTAAAAGTCAAGTAAATCTTTTAACTTAAAATAATAGGAAATTATACTTTTGGTAATAATAAAAAAACATGTTTTCCCATTAATCAAGCCCTTTCAAAATTTCTTTTACTCTCTCCAATTTTCCGCTGTTTGAATTATACTTTTCCTTCTCCTTATTTATAACTTCAGCAGGAGCCCTCTCTATAAAGTTTTTATTTTTAAGTTTTTGACTGCTTTTTTCTATTTCAGCTTCAAGCTTTTGTATCTCCTTTTTCAGCCTGGCTTTTTCCATATCAATATTAATTAACCCCTTCAAAGGTATGTATATTTCAAACCCGCTCCCAACAGCTGATGCACTCCCTTCGGGTTTATAAACCCCATCGCCAATGGTTATGCCTTTTACTCCTGCGAGAAACTTAACAATCTCTTCATTCTGGTTAATAATATTATAAACATCACTCTGCGCTATCTTTACAAGAATATCAGCTTTAATTTCGGGCGGAATATGCATTTCACCCCTGATATTTCGTATATTGTATATAAGATCCTTTAAAACTTCCAATTGATTCTCGCTTTTCTTATCGATTTTTCTCTTATCATACTCCGGATAATCGGATATCATTATGCTCTCTTTGTTTTTTTTAATCGGAAGTTTCTGCCATATTTCTTCGGTAATAAAGGGCATTATAGGATGCAGCAACCTTAAAGAACCATCGAGAATATGGCTAAGCATACTTGCCACCCTAACTTTATCCTCTTCTCTTCCTCTGTACAGGCTAACTTTAGAAATTTCTATGTACCAATCACAAAAATCATGCCAGAAGAACTCATAGATTAGAGAAGAAGCGTCCATCAATCTATATTTCTCAAGATAATCATTCATCTTTTTTACAGTTCTGTGATACCTGCTCAAAATCCATCTATCAGCAAGATCAAGCTCAACATCGTTTATATCTTTAATGTCGATGCCTTCAATATTGGATAGTATATATCTGGAAGCATTCCA
Source organism: Spirochaetota bacterium (assembly GCA_003645695.1). GTDB lineage: Bacteria > Spirochaetota > B62-G9 > B62-G9 > B62-G9 > B62-G9. Next base: position 19,215 of record QNBN01000003.1, read on the forward strand.
AATTTTGTTGGCAAATCTAGCACCAATTTCGAACTTATCCATTGAAAGAAGGAGATTTTGTCCTAATGGGGTTATATTTATAATTGTGTATCTCAACGCATCTGCTCCGTATTTTTCTACGACTTCGATTGGATCTATACCATTTCCAAGAGACTTACTCATCTTTCTACCCTGGACATCCATCACTACACCATGAATGAAAACATCCTTGAAAGGTATTTCATTCATAAACTTCATACCGCTCATTATCATTCTGGCAACCCAGAAAAATAGGATTCCAGGGTCCGTTACCAGCACATCAGTAGGATAGTAGTATTTTAATTCTTCGGTTTGTTCGGGCCACCCAAGAGTAGAAAATGGCCATAGTTGGGAAGAAAACCAGGTATCCAGTACATCCTCGTCCTGACGCAAACTATTGCCACTGCACTTTGGGCATTTTTCAGGGGTTTCAGTTGAAGCGAAACTGTAACCACAATCGTTGCAGTAATAAACGGGTATTCTATGGCCCCACCAGATCTGTCTGCTAATACACCAATCCCTGATGTTGTTCATCCAGTTCATATAAACCTTTTTCCAGCGTCCCGGATAAAACTTTATCTTCCCCTTTTCAACCACTTTAATTGCTGGTTCAGCAAGTGGCTTCATCTTGACAAACCACTGCTCAGACAACCACGGTTCTATTACAGTATGACATCTATAGCAATGTCCTACTTCATGTTCATGGGGTACTGTTTTAACCAGGAAATCTTTTTTCTTTAGCTCTTCAATGATTACTTCTCTACACTCGTATCGGTCCATTCCAATGCATTCAGGAATTCCGTTTTCATTTATTGATGCATCTATATTAAAAATATTTACCTGTTCAAGATTGTGTCTTTTTCCGACTTCAAAGTCATTTGGATCATGAGCGGGGGTGATTTTTACCACGCCTGTACCAAACTCAGGATCAACATAATCATCTGCAATAACGGGAAGCTCTCGTCCAACCAGTGGGAGTATACAAACCTTCCCAACGTACTTTTTATATCGTTTATCATCTGGATTTACAGCAAGTGCCGTATCTCCAAGCATTGTTTCCGGCCTGGTGGTTGCAACGATAAGTTCGCCGGTTTCATCCTTAAAAGGATACTTAATGTAGTAGAGGTATCCCTTTTCTGATTCATGCTCTACCTCTTCATCCGCAAGGGCTGTTTGACATCGCGGACACCAGTTAATGATGTATTTACCTCTGTATATAAGTCCTTCATTATACAATCTTACAAAAACCTCTCTGACAGCCCTTGAAAGCCCTTCGTCCATTGTGAATCTTTCACGCTGCCAATCACAACTAGCCCCAAGCTTCTTTAGCTGATTTATAATTGTAGAACCATATTTCTTCTTCCACTCCCATACAAGTTCTATAAACTCTTCTCTACCCACATCATGGCGAGTCTTACCCTCTTTTGCAAGCTGTCGTTCAACAACATTCTGGGTAGCAATACCGGCATGGTCAGTTCCTGGTACCCATAATGTGTTATATCCCTGCATCCTTCTCCATCTTATTAATATATCCTGTATTGTATTATTCAAACCGTGTCCCATATGAAGTACCCCAGTAACATTAGGAGGTGGAATAACAATTGTGAAAGGTTTTCTATCCGGATCGACTTCTGAATGAAAAAAACCGCTCTTTTCCCAGTATTTATACCACTTATCTTCTATTTCTCTTGGATTATACGTTTTCGCCATTTTCATATTACTTTCCACCATGTTTATCATCTATAGATTAAAATTTTAAAAAACATAATTAACTATACTTTTTATGTCAAATTTAATTAAAGAGGGGTTATTTTATTAATCGGTGAGCTTACTATAAAAAATCAAGGTTACACCCAAAAAATATCTCACATTTACATGAAAAACCAGTGCTTTATTTTTAGATAAGAATAATATATAAAAAACTATTTAAATTTATCATAATTATTATATATTTAAATCAACTTTAATTACAAAAAAATAACGAAATATATTGATACATAAATTACTTTAAATGCTATAATATTTATTTAATCAAGTTTATTTCAAAAGAAAGGTGGTTCTAAATGATAAACGTCTATTTTAAAGAATTGAATAAGGATATTGAGAAAATCGAAGAATACAAACCAGGTTCATGGATAAACCTCATAAATCCTACAAAGGATGAGATTAAAGAAATTAGCGAAGTAACCTCAATTCCTGAGGATTTTTTAAATTACCCATTGGATATAGATGAAAGGGCAAGGGTCGAAATAGAGGATGATGTTACAATGACCATACTTCGTATCCCATACTACGATATGAATAATGATGAAACCCCCTATATTACGATCCCCCTTGGTATTCTTTTTATTAAAGATTTTGTAGTAACAGTATGCGTAAAAAAAGCAAAAATATTCGTCGACTTTATAAATAATAAAATCAAGCGGTTTCAAACCAGTAATAAAAATCATTTTTTACTCCTGGTATTTTTAAAAACAGCTTCCTTATACCTGCATTATCTCAGAAAGATTGATAAAATCACCGACATTATAGAAAATGAACTTCATAAATCAATGAAAAATGAAGAGTTGATAAAGTTACTTAACATTGAAAAAAGTCTTGTATATTTTACAACCTCACTAAGATCCAACGAGTTCATGATGGAACGGCTTCAAAAATCCAATCAACTGAAAATGAACGAGGAAGACCAGGACCTTCTGGATGATGTAATTATTGAAAACAAACAGGCTATTGAAATGGCGAATATTTACAGCAACATCCTAAGTGGTATGATGGACGCTTTTGCTTCTGTAATTTCCAATAACCTTAATGTTGTAATGAAATTTTTAACATCAATAACAATTATCCTTATGATACCAACACTTATAGCAAGTATATACGGTATGAATGTGAAACTACCTTTTCAAAATTCACCTCATGCATTTTTAATCACTATAGGTATGTCTCTAATTCTCACTGTTTTTGGAATTATCTTTTTTATCAAACGGAAGTGGCTATAGTAGACAATTATAGCATTAAAACATTGAATATTTTTTAATTTTATACTATTATTATAATTAGAACTTAATATGAGTTTTTAGTTATGGGAAACGATTCACAAAAGGTTGTTTTAATAACTGGCGCATCTTCCGGAATAGGGAAAGCCACAGCAAAGCTTCTATCAAAAAACGGCTACAGGGTGTATGGCACATCTAGAAAAGATATTAAATCCGATTTTTTTGAGATGGTCCAAATGGATGTAACTGATGACACGTCAGTTTCAAATGCTATTGATTACATAGTAAAAAAAGAGGGTAAAATTGATATTTTAATCAACAATGCGGGAGTAGGTGTAGCCGGTCCAATAGAAGATACCTATATTGACGAGGTGCGACATCAATTTGAAATAAACTTTATTGGAGTAGTCAAAACCTGTCAGAAGGTTCTCCCAGTAATGAGGGAAAAAGGTGGTGGTCTTATTATAAATATTGCTTCCATGGCAGGTCAAATTGGACTACCCTTCCAGGGGTTTTACAGTGCAAGTAAGTTTGCAGTAGAAGGATTTTCAGAGGCTTTGAGGCTGGAGGTAATGCAATTTGGGGTAGATATAGTTATTGTTGAACCGGGAGATATAGCTACTCCCTTCACCAGTAACAGATGGATCATCCATAGGCATAGAAAAAAGGAAAAAACCCCTTATTTAAACAGCTTCAGGAAAACAATAGAAATAATAGAAAAAGATGAGGAAAGTGGGTTACCGGCTGAAGTTGTGGCAAAAAAAATTCTGAAAATTATAAGATCAAAACATAGAAGATTCAGATATATGCCTGGTAGTCTCTCTCAGAGAATAGTATTTATTCTTAAACGATTTTTGCCCTACAAATTGTACTCAAATATACTTATATCCCATTATAAAGTTCCGAAATTTTCTAAAAAGAATAAGGAAAATAGATATATTACATCCTTCAAATTATCTATCTAAAGAATTTTTAACCCAGAAACCTAATTATCGTTTAAAACTTCTAATAAAGCTTTTTTTAGTTCCTCGATTTTAAAAGTCTTTATTATGCAATCTCCAAACCCATAATTTTTAGAATTTGCAATCAAAGTATCCATTGAATAACCCCTCGATACCAACACCTTAGAATCGGGGTCAATTTCAAGCAATAGATAAATGGCTTTTTTGCCACCGACACCTCCATAAATCACAAAACCAGTTATAACTTTATTACTACATTACACATTTTTTATTTAAAAGCATATCTGGGATATTTGCCAGGAAGGATAACTTTGAATTATAATAAAAAAGGAGAAGGGCAAAACCCTCTCCTTTTTTTAAACTTTAAACCTAATTTTTGTTACTCTCTTTAAGCAATTGTTATGTCCTTGTTTAAATAAACATCCTGAATGGCGTTTAAAAGCTCAACTCCTTCCTTCATGGGTTTCTGGAAAGCTTTTCTTCCAGATATAAGGCCCATACCACCTGCCCTCTTATTAATTACAGCGGTTCTCACAGCCTGCGCAAGATCATTTTTGCCTGATGCACCACCTGAGTTAATCAATCCTGCTCTACCCATGTAGCAGTTAATTACCTGATACCTTGTAAGGTCTATTGGATGATCCGAGGTCAGTTCAGAATATACCTTTTCATGGGTTTTCCCAAAATTAAGGGCAAGGTATCCACCGTTGTTCTCTGCCTGTTTTTGCTTGATTATATCAGCCTGTATAGTTACACCCAGATGATTTGCCTGTCCTGTTAAATCAGCAGAAAGATGGTAGTCCTTGTCCTTCTTAAAAGCGCTGTTTCTCAAATAAGCCCATAGTACAGTAAACATACCAAGACTATGAGCATACTCAAATGCTTTACTTATCTCTTGTATCTGCCTGCTTGATTCCTGTGAACCAAAGTATACAGTGGCCCCAACTGCTACAGCGCCCATCTTAAAAGCTTGATCAACGCTGGCAAAAAGAATTTGATCGTATTTATTGGGATAAGTCAACAGCTCATTATGGTTTATCTTGAGAATAAACGGAATTTTGTGGGCATATTTTCTAGCTACTGCACCAAGAACGCCAAGGGTCGAAGTTACCGCATTGCAACCACCCTCGATAGCAAGCTTTACAATATTTTCAGGATCAAAATAGATAGGGTTCGGGGCAAAAGCTGATCCTGCAGAATGCTCAATCCCCTGATCTACGGGCAGTATTGAAAGATAACCAGTTCCTGCAAGCCTTCCATGATTATAAACCATCTGCATATTTCTTAGTACTGCAGGTGACCTATCAGAATGACTGACCACTCTATCTACAAAATCGGGACCTGGAAGATGAAGTTGTTCCTTCGGGAACTTTGCTTTGTACCCAAGCAAATCTTTAGCTTCATCACCCAGAAGCTTTTCTACATCAATCATTTGTTCCTCCTTATAATTCATTTATTTTTATAGTATTATTTGTACACAATATAATTAAATATTATACTTTTATAAAGAAAAAAACTTTTCTAAAGTTTTATAAAAGTTCTATTTAATAAAACTAACAATTTCATCAGCTATTCTTTTTTCTGCATCCTCAATTATAAGGGATTTAAAATTATAAGCCATTTTATTCATCAAACCAGGATTTGAAAGAAGATTTTTTATCATCTTATACAATACATCTCCGTTTAGTTTTTCATCATCAAGAACTTCAGCAGCATTCATTTTTTTAAGATAATAAGCATTTTTTATCTGCTCACCCCGGCTCCCCGATAATGGAAGGGGGATAAAAATCGCGGGCTTTTCCGCATACCCTATCTCATAAATCGCTCCTGCCCCTGCTCTCGAAACAATTAAATTCGATGCATTTAAAACATCCCCCATTTCTTCTTCAATAAACTCAATCTGAAGATACTTTTTCCTATTAGTATTAGAGATATTATTATTCATATTTCCGGACCCACACTGATGAATAAGGTAAAAATCCAGCTCATGTTTGTTCACCATATCCCAAATGGCCTTGTTAATAGATTTTGCACCAAGGCTTCCTCCCAAAACAAGTATCAGAGGGAGTTTTTCATCTAAATCCAGAAAAGAACTCAGAAACCTTTTTCCCTTATCGGCATTTCCATTTCTGATAATGCTTCTTATTGGATTACCGGTCAGAGAGGTTCTACAGTTTTTGAAGTATCTTTTTGTCTCCTCAAAGGATAAAAATATTATTTTTGAGAATTTCGAATTGATTCTGTTTGCCAACCCGGGTGTGATATCGCTCTCGTGAGTTGCTACCGGTATACCATAAATCCTTGCAGCTATTACAGGAGGCACCGAAACAAATCCACCTTTTGAAAATAGGATGTCAATGTTGTACCTCCTTAGAATCAAGAGAGATTTGATAAACCCCGCAAAAATTTTAAATAAATCCAGGAAATTTTTTAATGAAAAATATCTTCTTAGCTTTCCTGAAGGAATACCTTTAAAGGAAACTCCAATTCTTTTAGCCCAACCCTCTTCCTTTCCACCTTTCTGCCCTATCCAGATAAAATCGTTGAATCCTCTCTCCCTAAGTTCCTGAACAACCGCAACAATTGGAAAAATATGCCCTCCTGTCCCTCCCCCTGTAATTGCAATCATTTTTCCCCTCAAAATAGATAAAATATTTTTAAGATTGATATATTAATATATGGTTTTATTCATTAAAATTATGGTTTTTTGTACCAGAATTTATGATTAATTATAATACCAAAATATTCATGGGTATTAAAATGATATTTAAATCTAATTTTTTATTGATATAAAATGAATAGGCAAACCTAGTCATTTATCATGATTGAAAGTGTACTTGCCTATTCATTTGTAATATATTATTAACAAGATAAAGAAGAATAGACAATTTATCATTACATAGTATTTGAATGTAGAATCATGAGTTTTCCCACTACTATTTGCAAAATTTTCATGGGAGGTGGCTGTTATGGAAATTATAAACATTAAAATTGATGTTCCTGAAGGAACAAATGTAATCATTGGACAAACTCACTTCATTAAATCAGTTGAGGACTTGTATGAGGCAGTTGTTAACAGCTCACCAACAATAAAATTTGGGATTGCTTTTAACGAAGCTTCTGGACCATGTCTTATAAGAAAGGATGGAAATGACCAGGAGTTAATTGACCTTGCCTGCCGTACAGCTGACAAAATTTCAGCAGGTCACATATTTGTAATCTATATCAAAGATGGGTTTCCGATAAATATTCTACCATCCATAAAAGATGTAAGAGAGGTAGTAGGAATATACTGTGCGACAGCGAATCCAGTTGAAGTAATCGTGGCAGAAACCGAACAGGGAAGAGGAGTATTGGGTATTGTAGACGGGTTTTCTCCCAAAGGAATTGAAAACGATAAGGATGTTAATGAAAGAATCGAACTATTGAAAAAATTCGGATATAAACGTTAATACAGTAACATTTACCTTAAATCATTAACTTATAGCTCATAAAAAACTTCAGAATATTGACCAGGAGCTAAAACAAAATATGGTAAGGGTCGCCATGTTCAAAGTGGATCGATGGTCTGGGATAGAGCCATTAAATCAACGCTCCATACATTGTAGTACTTAGGCAGAGTAATTAAAAATTCAATTATATGGGCAATATCCTCAGGTTCTATCATCTTACCGCTGGTAAAAGGTTTTTCTATTCCTGCTTTCTTAGCCCACTCTGTGTTTATCATAGCCGGAGCAATAATGCTTACCTTTATCCCGTATTCTTTAACCTCATTCCATAAAGCTCTTGAAAACCCTTCAACTGCATGTTTGCCAGCTGTATAAACAGCAAGTCCTGACCTTGACCTTTTCCCGAGAATTGAACTAACATTTATTATGTACCCTTCACGCTGCTTTTTCATTACTGGTATTGCTGCCTTACATCCATATAATACGGATATAAGATTAATTCTAATACCATCATCAATCTCATTAATAGTGAGATTTTCAAACTTAGTATACCGGATACCTGCTCCTACATTATTGACAACTACATCTAATCTACCAAATTTTTTCACCGTATTATCAAAAAATCTCTCGACTTCATTCCATGATGTAATATCCACAGTTTCACTGTAAGCTATACCCCCTTCAGAATTTATCTTGCGCACAATTTCATCTATTAAGTTCTTTCTTCTTGCACATATAGATACCCTATACCCCTTTTCTGCCAGGTAGAGTGCAGTAGCTCTGCCTGTTCCAGAGGATGCCCCTGCTACCAAAACTACCTTCCCAGACATAATTTTCTCCTTTATGTTTTCGCCTTTTATTTATATTTTAATATAACCAGTATCAATTTCAATTTATATTTTTGCTTCTGGTAATTATGGTTTTATTCATTAAAATTACAGTTTTTTGTACCAGAATTTGTGATTAATTAGAATAACAAAATATTCATGGGTATTTAAATGATATTTAAACCTAATTTTTTATAGGTATAAAACGAATAGGCAAACCTAGCCTTTTATTATGATTGAAAGTGTACTTGCCTATTTACAGTTTTGGTATTTTTCTAAAATTAAAGAGGGCTCACCTATGCAAAGAAGTATTGAAGAGATAAATGAAAAAATAAAAAAGAATAAAGCGATTGTTTTTACTGCAGAAGAAATTATACCCTATGTTGAAGAAGTCGGTTATAAAAAGGCAGCCGAGAGAGTTGATGTAGTCACTACAGGGACATTCGGGCCTATGTGTTCATCGGGTGCATTCTTAAATTTGGGGCATACTACCCCGAGGATGAAAATACAAAGGGCATGGCTTAATGGTGTTTTAGCATATGGGGGATTAGCGGCAGTAGACCTGTTTATAGGTGCCACTGAAATACCAGATGATGACCCTGCTAACAGGATACATCCCGGTTTATTTAAATATGGGGGAGGACATGTAATTGAGGATCTGATCTCGGGTAAGGATATATTTCTGAAAGCTGTCTCATACGGAACAGACTGCTACCCCAGGAAAGAACTTGAAACCTATATAAATATACGGGATTTAAACCAGGCTTATATTTATAATCCAAGAAATTGCTATCAGAACTATAATGTAGCAGTAAACCTTTCCAAAAAGGTTATATATACATACCTTGGAGTTTTGCAACCAAACCTTGGGAATGCAAACTTCTCCTCTGCAGGACAACTGAGCCCGCTCTTGAATGATCCATATTACAGAACCATAGGAATTGGAACAAAAATTTTCTTAGGAGGTGCACAGGGTTTTGTTTCATGGGAGGGAACTCAGCACAACCCAACCGCGCCGAGAGGTGAAAATGGAGTTCCAAAAGAAGGTGCTGGCACAATAGCAGTTACAGGTGATATGAAAAAGATGAATGCAAGGTACATTCGCGGTGTCTCTGTTATGGGATATGGTGCAAGCATGGCTGTAGGAATCGGTATACCAATACCTATTATCGATGAAGATATGATTCGTTTTGTTACGGTAAAAGATGAAGATATTCTCGCTCCAGTTGTAGATTACTCAATGGCATATCCAAGCAATAAGATAAAAGTATTGAGCTATGTAAATTACAGAGATCTACGTAGCGGTGAGGTAGAGATAAAGGGGAAAAAGGTTCCGACTGCTTCTCTTTCAAGCTACCCGATAGCGAGAGAAATTGCAAACACATTAAAAACCTGGATCCTTAAAGGCGAGTTCTTGCTAACTGAAAAAGTTGCATCATTGCCAGGAGTTGAATCCGGTCAGGGTTTTTATCCTTTAAAAATAAGATCTGAAAGGATAAAGTGATATGACAAAAACTCAATCAAGAAATATACTGCTTCATTACCCTAAAAATCTTACAGACAAACCAATAATCTCAAATCTTATTAAGAATTATGATCTCACAGTGAACATCTCAAAAGCGAGAATTGATCAGGATGAAGAAGGGACAATGATAATTGAAATATCGGGAACATCAGAAAACATTAACGATGGGCTAAAGTATCTCAGGGAAATTGGTGTTACCTACAAACCAATATCCAAGGTTGTTAATTGGAATCAAGATAAATGTACCCATTGTAGCGCATGTACTGTTGTATGTCCCGTTGGAGCGCTTTATATTCCTGATAGAAACAACATGTTGATAACCTTTGACGAGAAAAAATGTATAGCCTGTGGATTATGCGTACCGGCTTGTCCTTATAGAGCAATAACCATATCCGAATAGATATTGATAAAATTTATTCTATCGATTGATTCTGAAAATCCAGTGCCATGTGTAATTCTTCTTGAGTAACAATACTGAGATTAACAAGAATTTCCCCAAGCTTTTGACCAGTTGATTTTTGAATCTCAAGTGCCTCATTTATATCATCAATATCGATAAGGCCAGCTTCAATTAGAACTTCCCCCAGCTTTTTCCCCAATAAAATCAAACCTCCTTTTACATTAATCTCTAAATAGTTTTATTCATTAAAACAATCTTCCAATCAAAATAAAGAACTATATTTGTCTATTCGTTTTATGCCTATAAAAAAGTTATATACAAGAATTGCCCAATATTTTGGCCTTCTAATTAAAACTTTACATGCTGGTATTATACATATCAAAGAAAGCTGGTACAAAAGAAAAAGATATAGCTCCGCCAGATGTAATATCAATATTAATAAATAAAACTATAAACCACTTTTTTTGTATTTGCTATATATTGACATTCTCTATATTCTCTATATTTAACATCTTCATTATTTTGTTTTTTGCCTCCAGATAGCTTATAAAAGCAATAATCTCGCTGGGAGTTTTACATTTTAAAAGCCATTCAAAATGCTCCATTCTGGAAAAACTTCTGGTTAATGAATCAATCATTTTGTTGTATATTTCACCAAGATATTCAGGTGCTAAAAAAGCAAATATTATATGAACAGGCCTTGGATCATCCGGCTTGATCTCTACACCCTCTGGCTTAAGCCCCAACATCGGCACGATATCATCAACAAAATCGCCAAAGGCACTGAAGAAGGCAATATTTTTTCCAATAGGTGTTGTTACTATTTCTCCACTTTCCATAAGTTTCTTTTTAGCATTTTCTATATCTGTCACCCTCTCATGTGCAGCAGCTATCAACTCTTCTACTACTTCTTCTTTATTTTCTCCCTTTAACCTGGGAACAACGAGGTCTTTATGAAACATAAGGGAAGCAGTATATGGCAAGGGTTTGAGAAAATCCCATCCAAAAGCTTTTTCCCCCTCCATTTTTATTCCTCTTTTTTCTCTATACTCAGGGATAGTTATCATTGGAGGTCGCTCTATCCCCCATACTTTCATCTTTTCTATAGAGTACTCATTTTTTACACCGGTAAGCACCTGAAGGGAGTCAGATATATCCTGAAAAATCTCTATGCGACCCATATCATCTGCCCTCTGTAGAAGTATTTTGAGGATTCTATATGCCATAGACCTCAGGGCTTCAATATTCTGATTTCGATGGATTCTAACATCAAGATCGCACTGCCCAATAACATCAAGGCCATATATACGTAGAATATCAATTAAATGACCGGTTTCTACACCATACCCTGTAAAAAATGGAAGATGTTCGAGAAGTTCCCTCCTACCTGCGTATTCTCCTGAAAGAGGTTGAGCAATCCCGGTAAGCTCAGGAAATAGTAGATTAAAGAATGGTCTGACAACAAGCTCTGTAACCCTACCCCCTCCTGTATAATGTAGCTCTCCTTTTATTCTGATAGGCCTTTTGTAGAATGCTTTAACATATTTAAGATGATTAAACTCAAGGAGAGGTCCAATCAAACCCAGGGCAAATCTTGGATGTATATTGGTTATATCCGCATCAATCCAGCAAATTATATCACCCTTTAATACATAGAGGCTTTTCCAGAGATTTTCTCCTTTACCTCTGTAAGAACGATACTGAGGTAGTATATCTGAAGAGTAGTAAAAATCCGCCCCAGCCTCTCGTGCAACCTTTTCGGTGTTATCGGTTGAGCCTGAATCTATGACAACAATCTCATCGAGTAGCGGATACTTTTTCATTAAATATCGATTCATTACAGTTATTTCTTTTCCAACTGTTTTTTCTTCATTGAGGGTAGGAAAACATAGACTTATCGTAACCCCTTCCTCTTTTTTCATTCTTAAAAGTTTTTTAACATCAGCGTACCTCGAGTGATGGAATGTATTTCTTTCTATCCATTTCTTAATGTATGATGGTTGTTCAATTCCATACTGTAACATCTCCTTATCTTTCTTCTCCACATCATACAATGTTGCCATATTTTTCCTCCTGCATCTATTATATAGGATAAACCAAATCCAAAATTTTCGCAAGATAATTGTAATATTTTCCGATTGGATATTTACCTAAAACTTTACTTGTAAAATTGATACAAACTGTACTATGATTTAAGTAATAGGCTTAATTATCCTTTTGAAGGAGTAAATAATGAAAGATAGTGATAAAATGAAACAGAAACTTCAATACCTGTATGGAAAATCCATAGGTATAAAAGTATACGACAAATTGTTAAAACTACTAGAAAAATACAAAAAATTTATCCCTTTGAAAAGCTTTATTCTATCTCAGAAAGATTCAGTTCTCATTACCTATGGCGATAGTTTTAGAGAGAAAGGGGAAAAACCATTAATTACTCTCAGGAAATTTCTAGAAGTATTTTTGAAGGATAAGATATCAACAATTCATATTCTCCCCTTCTTCCCATACTCATCGGATGATGGTTTTTCAGTAATAAACTATAAGGAGGTTAATCCAGAGTTTGGCTCATGGGAAGATATTAGAGAAGTTGAAAAAGATTTTAATTTGATGTTTGATGCTGTCATTAATCATATATCAGCTAAAAGCAGGGAATTCAAAGCTTTTTTGGAAGATATTCCACCCTATAAAGATTTTTTTATCGTAGTAGATGAGGATTATGATATTTCAAAGGTATTTAGACCAAGGGCTTTGCCTCTGCTTACAGAGTTTAAAACAGAAAGCGGAACAAAAAAGGTTTGGACCACTTTCAGCGAAGACCAGATTGATCTAAACTATAAAAATCCGGAAGTCTTACTATACATAACTGATGTTCTATTATTTTATGTAACTATGGGTGCCTCTATTATTAGACTGGATGCTATTGCATATCTATGGAAAGAATCAGGAACAACTTGTATTCATCTCCCTCAGACGCACGAAGTTGTAAAACTCTTTAGATTAATTTTTGATGCAGTAGCACCCCATGTAAAGATAATAACAGAGACCAATGTTCCTCATAAA
>QNBN01000004.1 GCA_003645695.1 Spirochaetota bacterium
AAGATAATAATATTCAACTACTTTTTATCAATCACCAGTTTATAATTTTTTATAACTCTAAAGTTATCTGCAAAAAGCTTTTCTGACCAAACCCTATTTTTTAACTTCATTCGTAATATATTCATCAATAGCCTGAGCTGCTCTATGCCCATCAGCTACACCATGTATAATGTCGGGCCCATGCACGATATCGCCGCCTGCAAATAGCCAGGGTATAGGAGTTCTTCCGTATTCATCAGTAAGAATTCTCCCTCTTACTATTTCAAGTCTATCCAAAATATCCTTTCCTAAATAATCATAGTTAGGTGCCTGCCCGATAGCTTCTACAACCATTGTTCCTTCATAGTCCTCTATATCTAATTCATCAACTTTTGGATTGAACCTGCCGCTTTCATCAAATATCGATAAACATTTAACTGTTCTTAATCCTTTTAACTTTCCATTTTCATCCAGAAGAACCTCTTTTGGAGATCTTCCAGGATGTATCACGATACCCTCTTCCTGTCCTTCTTCTATTTCGTCTTCATCAGCAAGCATCTCATCGCGTTTTTCAAGACAAGTTAGGTGAACACCAACTTCACCAAACTCAGTTTTCTGTAACCTTGCAATTGATCTTGCAATATCAAAGGCTACATTTCCACCTCCAATAATTACAACCTTCCTCTGTAGTTCAATTTTTTCGCCTCTTGAGATTTTAGCAAGTAAATCAAGTGCTCTGAAACAACCAGGTTTATCGACATTCTTTATTCCTGTGGACCTTGATTCTGAAAATCCAGTACCAATAAATACTGCATCAGATTTATCTTTAATTTCTTTAATTGTTATATCTTCTCCAACCTTAGTGTTTGTTTTTATCTCCACACCCATAGATTGTATAATCTCTATATCTTTATCTAGAGCTTTATCGGGTAAACGATAATTAGGTATTCCATACCGCATTACCCCACCAGCAAGAGGTTTAGCTTCATATATGGTAATTTTATAACCCATAACTGATAAATAATAAGCACAGCTCAGCCCTGAAGGACCGCTCCCGATTATGCTAACCTTCTTCTGCTTTTTACCCCCTTCAAAAATATGTGCTATTTCCTTTATTTGATCCACGGACAACTGATCAACTGCATATCTCTTTAACCACCTGATCGCAACAGGCTCACCTCTATGCCCAATGGAACAAACAGTTTCACATTTATGTGTACAAACTCTACCACAAACTCCCGGTAACGGATTTTCTGTATACATATTCTCCACAGAACCATAGGGATTATCTTCCCATATCTCCTGTATATACTCAGGGATTTTCATATGAGCTGGACAGACCTCCGTACACAAACCACAAGCCACACATCTTGATGCCTCTTTTATAGCTTCCTCTTTTGTGTATCCCTTAACAATTTCTACAAAAGAAGTAATGCGTTCTTCAACTGTAAGTTGCTGCATTTCAACCCTTTCAAGATCAAGAAAGTTAACCTTTTCATCAGCAACATAACCCAGCGGGAAATCTACCTTATGTATTCCTTCTTTTGTAGGAAGAATATAAAAACTATCCAGGCCTTCATCTATATGAGTATATTCCCTTGTCATCGTTAAAGATCCTGTAGTACATATATCCACACAAAGACCACACCAACAGCATCTACCATAATCTATTGAAGGTCTCTTATTTGTTTTCCCAGGCTCTTCTTTAAGGTATGGTATTTCAATCATTTTAATTGCTTCATTATCACAAATTTCAGCACATGTACCACATCCTATACATTTTTCCCAATCATTAAGATGAAACCCTCTATAACGTTCCGCTGTTGGCCTTTCTTCATAGGGCACTCTAATCGTTACAGGTTTTTCACCTATATATTTTAGTGATTTAAAAGGCTTTAAAAAACTCCCCTTATTCTTATTTGACATATCTCATTGAATCCTTTCGATAATTTGTAAGTATAAAAAATATCAAAAAAAAATAACATTGCATATATTATAATTTTCATCTACTATCTATCAATTTCTGGTGGACATGCATCAAGACTAAATATAATCTGTGATGCATCTTCTATCCTTTCATTAACCAATAAATTTTCAAGTATGTGAACCCCATGAGTTACTGATGCCCCCCTCACATGTACACGATATGGTCTTACTCCACCATCACTTACAAAATAATAAGCGAACTCTCCTTTAGATGATTCAGTTCTTACATATGCATCACCTTTAGGTATTCTCCATTTAAGTGGATTTGGTGTTTTATTCCAAACTGGACCTTCTGGTATATTTTCAATAATTTGTCTAATAATTTTTATACTTTCTTCAATTTCAGCTCTACGTACTAATAATCTTGCATATGCATCACCTTCCACTTGAGTCGGTATATCAAAATCCAGATATGGATAAGCCTCATAAGGATCATCCTTCCTTATATCTGCCTTAACTCCAGACGCTCTCAAGTTCGGACCTGTTGCACCCCATTTTATAGCATTTTCCTTGCTTAAAATACCAATTCCTTTTGCTCTTTTTACTGTTAATTTACTATTAATAAACAAATCATCATATTCTGGAAGTCTTGATTCAAGATAATTCACAACTTCTAACACCCGACGTTTAAAACCTTTTGGTAAATCTCTTCTAACACCACCAGGTATTATAAATATATGGTATACCCTTCCTCCTGTTAATTCCTCAAAAAGCTCTAATATCCTATCACGATCAGAAATAGTCCAGTTTGGCAAGGTATATAAACCAATACTTCCAGCATGGCTACCAAACGCAAGTAGGTGTGATGCTATTCTGGACAACTCAAGTATCATGCTTCTAATATACTTTGCCCTAATTGGAACCTCAATTCCTGCAATTTCCTCTATTGCCCTTGAATAATTTTCTTCATTTGGATCAGGATCAGGTACGCATATTCTGCATACTATTGCAACATTCTGCAAATATAACCTTTCCTCCATTAACTTTTCAAACCCTCTGTGTAAAAAACCACCTTCTGCTTTTGCTTCTATAATCTTGTCACCTCTTAACTTCAAAATTACAGAATAATTACCAGATATACCAGGATGATTAGGACCTATAAAAAGGTTATAATCTCGCACCTCATCATTAGTTCTTGTCATTCGAATCTCCTAACTTTTTTAATTCCTTCATCCATTCTGGGTTATATTTTCTTTCACCATAAAATTCAATCGAATACTTTCTAGTTATAAAGTCTTTTCTCATCGGAGGAGATCCTTTCCATTCTGTAAGAATAAACTTTTCTAGATCATCATTTCCATCAAAAACAACACCAAACATCTCATGAATATCTCTTTCAAAAAATTTTGCAGGCTGCCATAAACTACTGATAGATTCAAAATGTGGTTCATCTTCTCTTGGTATTCTAATTTTTGCACTCACTAATATCTTCTTATTATAGCTCCAGAAGTGATAAACAAGCTCAAATTGATTTTCCTTTATCCAATCAACGCAACTTATTGCAGATAAATGAGGGTAGTCCCAATTTTTTTGCATTCTTGTTGCAAATTCAAATAACCTTTCAGAAGGAAGCTCAATTTCAATTCTTCTTTCTCTTTTTACAGTACAAACAACCTCTTTAAATACAGACTTTATATCTTTAATGAATTCATTTTCTCTTTCGTAATCCACTGCTGACTCCATTACAAAACTTATTTTATTTTAAATCTTTTTATATCAGACTTAATATCAAGATTAGTATTAACTTCACCAAAGACATACTCCTGATTCTTTTTATAAAATTCATAATTAAGATAATATTTCTTCCAGTTCTGCGCACTACCATTATCAATATCTTCAATCAACCTGTTAAAACCCCTTATTATCGCTTCTGGTCTCGGCATACAGCCAGCAATATATAGGTCAACAGGTAAATAATTATCTAATTGCTTAATTGTGGCATAAGAGTTCCAATACATACCACCATTTATTGTACATGAACCAAACCCAATAACCCACTTCGGTGATTGCATTTGTTCATAAACTAAAATTAAACGTTTTAATGTTTTTACAGACAAATAACCTGTAACAAGCAAAATATCAGCTTGCCTTGGGGTTACATATGGCACAATTCCAAAACGTTCCATATCAAATCTTGATGTCATAGTAGGAGGTAATTCGACAGCCCCACAACCTGTACAATAATGAAGCATCCATAATGATCGTTTTCTTAATTTATCAGCTATTTTTTCCCAAACTGTTCTATGGGTTAGTTTTCCTTTCTTTAAATCTCCCATTCAAATCTCCCTTTATAATTTCAAATATCCGTTTTCAAAAAGAATATCACCTGATCACTATAGCAAATAAATCACAATCCCCCTGATATTTTAAAAATATATTATATTTAACACAAAATCATTAGTTCTACCCAATAATCATTGGATTAAACTAACACAATTATTACACCAACAATCGCAAGTAAAACCGGTATTTTCCACAAAAACCGCATAGCGTCATCTATTCTAAATCTCCCAAAAACTCCATTTACACTAATCAATATTGTAAAAATAACAAACATTTTTATTAGTAAGAATATCCAGTTTCCACCACCACCCAGGAATAAATCAATATAAATAGTTAGCTCAATAAAAATGGAAATAGCATGCTGAATAAACATTATGCCTAAATATTTTCCACCCATTTCAACCATTGGTCCTGTAGCAATTTCATGAGGCGCTATAAAAACCTCAAATGGTTTTTCTCCCATCATTCCAAAAAGCGCTATAAATGCAGCAATAGCTAAAAATGGATGTGTAAATAAGTGCCAACTATGAAATCCATTTACCTGCTGATTTACCATTATTTGATAGATTGAAGTTGTATTATTTAATATTGCAATACCTATAAACGATAGAACAAATGGAACATCATAACCTGCAAGTAACATTAAAGCCCTTGATATCCCAATACTACCGTTTGGGTTTGCTGTCTCTCCAACACCTAACGCCATTCCTAACTGCGGAATTAGAATCAAATACATCAGTACAAGCATATCACCATATTTTGAGAAAAAGTGAAATCCTGGAACTGGGACAAAATATAAAGACAGCAAGGTTCCACCTAAAAGCATTATAGCAGATACATCATGCATATAGCCATGAGATATATTAGTTCTCTTGGCCATAAGCTTTAAAATATCATAAAGCGGCTGAAACCATGGAGGACCATATCTTCTTTGAAGTCTAGCAGTATATTTTCTACTATAAGCCATAAAAAATATACCAATAAAAAAAGCAATAAATGGCAATAATATAATCCAGAGTACTATGCTCATAACAGCTCCAATTAAGCTTTTATTATTTTAAATTCATTTTATAAAACTGATAACACAACTCTTTATTATGATTGAATTACAATCTATCTTTTATTTCCATAAAAATTCACAATAGTGTAATCCATTTAATTACCTTAAATCCCCTATAACAAAATTAGTATAGTTATTAATAATCCAATTAATATGTACATACCATAAGTATTAATATTTCCTGTATAGAGTCTTCTAAAATAATCTGCTATTTCAGTAGTAAACCTTATAATACTATTCTCAGTTCTTTGAACTGGTTCATAATCATACGCTGGCTTTATTATATGTTCAAATCCTGCATAAAAATGATAGTTATAATTATATGGTACTGAACTGTCCAGAAAATTACCTGCTGCATAATTATCATATTGACTTACATGCTTTCTTCTATTCCCAAGAAGGTAAACGATAAATCCAATAAACATCGATGCCATAAAAACAATCGAAACTATCCCCATATTAAGATTACCAACAGTCTGCATAACTCCATGTAATGTATAATTAACAGGTGCTATACCTAAACTATCCTGAACCTTTGCTATAAAAGAAACTGCAAGTCCAGGATATACACCAAGACCAAATACCGCTAACATCAATATCCAAATTGGTATTTGCATATCAAAAGGTACCTCCCTCACATCATTATAACGTTCAGGGAGCTGTCCTAAGAAGATGTTATGAATAAACTTATATACAGATAGTATTGTCCCAAGAGTTCCGACAAAAGCTGCCGTCGCCAGGAATGGATATCGAGAAGAAATCAATGCCTTATATATAAACCATTTAGATACAAAACCATTCATTGGAGGGATTCCAGCAAGTCCTATTATTCCAAGAAGGACTCCTAGAAAGGCTACTGGTTGTTTTTTAATCAATCCACCCAGTTTATTTAAGTTTGTTGTGCCTGTTCTATACTCCACTGCAGCAAGGCTAAACAATATTAATGTAATATACGTCATGTGGTTTAAAACATGAAACATTCCACCTGCTATCCCAAGGCTAGTTCCTGAGGCAATTCCAACCAACATATATCCACCTTGCCCAATACCATGCCAGGTCATCAGCTCTTTTCCATCATTTTGAAGAAGCGCTGTAAATGTTGGTATTACCATTGTAAATGCGGCAAACAAGGCAAATATATACCTAAAGTTAATTGCACCTATAATGTGCATTTTATCTAACAAAGGCATTCCTAAAATGTTAAACATATAAAAAATAATCCCATAAACACCCATTCTAGTTGATATACCTGCAAGATAGCTCGTTAACGTCGTAAATGTATTAGAATATGCCTTTGGAAGCCATTTATGTACAGGATATACCGCAGCTTCGATTGAAAATGAAGTAATTAAAAGAATAGATATTAGCACCAACATTCCTTTATTTATTGAAGCCAAACTTTTATGAATAATATCATATTCAAAACTTCCAGCATAACTATACATTAACATAATTCCAAACATTAGCATCATTGCTGACACAACAGCATACACAAGGTAACGATACGAGGATTCATATGCCTTTCCACCAGACTGAGCCATCAAGAAAAAAGTACTCCAGCTCATCATCTCCCACATTATAAAAAACATTAAAAAATCACCTGATAAAACTACACCTAACATGCCAAACGTCTTTAGAAAAAGCCAGAAGTAATACATTCTGCTATTTTCTTTATTAACCATATAGCGAAGTGAGAACAAAACAGTTAAGACAGTGATACCACTAATCATAAGGCTGAAAAACAAGCCCAGGTAAGTTACGCTAAACCCTGGCCTTATTCCCCAGATTTCAAATGGTATTTTATATGTATATCCAACTTGGCCAATTAACTTAATATTAAAATAAAAAATTGCTATAAATATTATAAATGCAACTGATTTCTTAACACTTTCTACCCTATAGAATAAAAGGCTTAATAATGCACCTACAAGAGGTAAAAGCAAAAAAACGTAAAAACCCATGGTTCCCCCTTATCCCAACACTGCATGAATAAATGCAATCTTATTTATTAAATCAGCACCAGCTTTATTTGTGTAGTTAAGAATACCGTTCGTATATATGAAACTTATAACTATGATAATTGCAAGCAGACCCAGAGGAAATAAAACTGCAAACGGCACTTTAGCATATCCTTCTTTTCGTTTCTTACCTGTATACATTATTTTTGCAATTTTAAAGAAATAAGATGCCTCAAAAATTGTGCCTAACAAGACAAGTGCAGTTAAAACTATATATAAAACTGAATGTTTACTTATGGCAGCAAGTATAATATTAAACTTGCTAAAAAAACCTATAAAAGGAGGTATACCAATTAGTGAAAGAGCACCAATTATAAACACAATTCCTAGAAAGGGCATCGATTTAGCTATTCCCTTGTAATCTGAGACATTTTTTGAACCAGTTTTATGTATGACATATCCAGCGCTTAGAAATAGTAATGACTTAGAAACAGCATGATTTATTATCTGGAAAATACCACCACTTATTCCCTGCGGGGTATTAATACTAAATGCAAATAAAATCAAGCCTATCTGGCCAATACTCGAATATGCAAGGACTCTCTTTATATTTTCCTGTTTAAAAGCAGATAATTCACCCATTAAAAGGGTAATAACGCCCACAATCGCAAAAAAAGTTAAGAAATAAGTAGCACTAAATATTAAGAAGATTATCTTCATAATTATTATTAAAGCCACTTCAATAACAAAACCTGAAAGTACTGCACTTATTGAAGAAGGAGCAGATGAATGTGCATCTGGAAGCCAGCTGTTTAAAGGAAATATTGCTGCTTCTATTCCAAAACCTGTTATCATCAAAATGATTGCAATAGTTATTAGATTCTTATTAGCATTCTGGTATTTCAATGCAATATCTGCCATATTCAAGGTACCAATTGAAAAATAAATAAGAGCAATACCAAAAAGAATCAGTACAGAACCAATAGACCCCTGTATAAGATATTTCATAGAAGCTTCAAGCCCGTCTCTATTTCTGTCATACGCAACAAGTGCATACGATGAAATACATAGTATCTCAAAAAAAACGAATAAATTAAATATATCTGCAGTTAAAACCATTCCGATTGCTCCTGTAAGAAGAAGCAGGAACATTGAATAAAAAAGAGGGGAAGAATCATCATTGATATATTTAAAAGAGTATATCATTGACAGAAAACCAATAAATGTAATAACAATGGAAAGTACAGCAGCAAGCGGACCCACATAAAGGTTAATACCTACAGGAGGCTTATACCCGGCAATTATTACTGAAATCGGTGTATTAATAGTATGCATAAAAATGTAAATAGCTGCAATCAGGTTAAATAATCCTACAAAAAAAGCTATATACTTTGCTAAACTTTTAGCAGCTTTAGAAATTATTGGAATAAAGAAAGCCGCTGCTATAGGAACAATTATTAGTAAGATTGGGTTTACCACTTAAGCCCCCTTATTTTAGAAATATCAAGTGTACCATAATGTTTATACAACCTTATTGCAATGGCAAGAGATAGTGCTGTTACCCCAAACCCAATAACTATGGCAGTAAGAACAAGTGCCTGCGGTAATGGATCAACCATATTCTCAAAACCCAATGAACCCTTAGAGAAAATTGGTGCTGTTTTATTTTTAATATATCCAGAAAAAACTATAAAAATATTAACTCCGGAATCGGCAAGGTTAAGACCAATAATAATTTTTATGAGATTTTTTTCGGCAATAACCAGATATATACCTATTACTACCAAACCTATTGAAGCCGTGAAAATAAGCGTTTCTATATTAATAATATTATTCATTTTCACTCCTCCTTCCATATTTACTCACAAAAAGGTTACCTACCGCTCCTGATAGCTCAGAGGATACCTTTATACCAATTGCTGCATAAATTAAAGGGATAATCCCCGCACTAAATACAGTGTTAAAAACACCTTTATTCATAAAATTAACTAAAAAAGATTTTTCTGGGGTAAAAAGCCCTACAATACCAAGTACTATAAATGAAAGGCCCGCAAATCCTTCAATAATAGTTAAGAAATAATCTCTAAATTTGAATACATCAGAAGTCATAAGAACTATAAAAAATCCTGTTGCAATGATTACCCCTCCAGGGAAACCTCCACCAGGGGTTAAATGCCCATGAGCAATTATATATATTCCAAATAAAAACATAAAAGGAAATAACAAATGGCTACCTGTTTTCAATATAAAACTTTCATCTTCAGTTTTATGCTTAAAACTCCTACCTCCTTTCATAAGGAGCGCTATTCCTAAAGCTGATAGAAACAATACAGTAACCTCTCCCAATGTATCAAATCCTCGATATAGAACAACAATAGAGGTAACTGCATTTGCAGCCCCTGTTTGTCTAACAGAATTCTGCAAAATATCAATGCCTACACTTTTTTTCTCAGAGCTATCAGATGGAATTACTATTGCTGCTACAATAGTAAACATATAAAATGCAAAACCAAATATTAGAATTAATCCAATTAACTTTCTCATGCCTTATTCCTTCTTCTCCGAATATTTACCTTTCGTTTTGCTTATGGCAATGATAAAAATAACAGTGGTAAGAGCAGATCCAATTGTCGCTTCCGTTATTGCAACATCAGGAGCAGCGAGAAAAACAAATATAATAGAAATACCTAAACTTATCACCGAACTTACTATCACTGCATTTAAGACATTTTTTATAAAAATAATTCCAACGCCCGCAGCCAACATCATAATCACCAAAAAGAATAACATATATATCATCATTTTACCTCTTTATCTGTATTATCCCTGCATTTATCAACTACAGATTTTTTATATAATGAAATCCCAGCTTTATGGCTCGCCCTTGCTATCGTACTACTACTAATTGGATTTGAAAGTGCAATGAACACGATTAATATTAAACTTTTTAATAAGAAAGATGTATTAATAAATCCAACTCCCAAGATTAAAGACATCGCCCCTAATGTAGTAGCTTTTGTACCAGCTTGGAGCCTATTATAAACATCTGGCATTCGAATTATTCCAAGTGCACCAAGCATAAGAAAAGTCGCACCAATAATAATTAAGACATCACCAATAATAGCCAATTAAATGCCTCCTTCCATATATCGTGCAACAGTAACAATTCCAACAAACCCTAACACAGCATAAACTATAGCTACATCCATATATATTAACCTATCAAAAAACACAGCCATAAAAACCAACAGTGCAGTAGTAATAGTGGCAAGCGTATCTGAAGCAAGTAATCTATCCGAGGACGTCGGACCGATAAGCAACCTTATAAACGATAAAAACACAGCAATCCCAATTAATATCAATGAGATATAATTAATCACTCAATTATCCCCTTTAAAATTTTTTCAAAACGCATACTTATCTTTTTTGTAGCTTCTTCAACATCCATACTTTTCACATCAATCCAATGAATAAAAAGTTCATCATCTTTAACATCTAAAGTTAGCGTTCCTGGAGTTAATGTAATTGAATTAGCTAAAATAAGCTTTGCGAGCCTACTTTTTAACTTTGTCTTAACAGAAACAATCCCAGGATTTATGGGCAACGCAGGATTAATAACTCTCAGGGCAACATCTATATTGGCTTTTATTAATTCTTTAATAAATACAAAAATATATATTACAAGTTTGAATAAAGATTTTGGTGTTATCTTAACATCAGCATATATATCACTAAATCTATAAAAAAGAAGAGATCCAATAAAAGATACCAAAAGGCCTAATATAAGATCATCACCTTGAATTGCAGATGTCAAAAAAATCCAAATAATCATTAAAAAAATAAAAGATAATATGAATCTCTTAATCTTTCTCATATTACAATCCTAATATTTAATTTCCACAAAAAGTATCCACTTCTACTTACTTTGATATGCTACATTGCTAAAATTGATAGCTTCTAAAAATATAAATAATGAAAATGTTAAATTCTTAACATTTTAAAACAAAGCAATCACCTTTTTAAGCGTGTAGCTCTATCATCTATAATTTCACATAATATTTTTTTCATTAAATCATAGGCTTCAATAACTTTTGTATTAGAAATTGAATAATAGACTCGCTGTCCCTTCCTCCTACTTTTAAGTACCCCTCTATCCTTCATTATTGCTAGATGCTGAGATAGGTTAGTTTTGCTAATATGGACTTTTTTTAAAATATCCGTAACACTCAACTCTCTATCTCGTAGGATATCTAGAATCTCTAACCTTTTCGGATTTGAAAAAATCCCACAAAGATGAGCATGTAATTCGTATGCATCATCTTTCAATTCATTAATCCTTTAATTTAGAATTTCATGAACTATTTTAAAAAAAATAAAGCTTCAAGTCAAGAAAAATATTGTTAAAATTTTATTATAATTATAGTTTTATTCAAATAATTTAAGATAACATCTCCGTCTTTTATGCTGCCTTGATTCAAAATACTTCCAATGAGCTCTCACTAAAAGATTATTTTCTAACTCATTATTCGTTTCTACAAGCTTTATTCCATTTTGAATACAGGTTTTTGTAAGTTCTACCATCATAAGTGCATCCACACCTTTTACCTGATAATCCCTTCTTACAGCACCAAGATAAAGATCAAGATACTCGTTATGCTTTAATGCTTTTAATAGATGGACAAATCCAAAGGGAAATAACTTACCTTTTGCCTTTTGAAGAGCTCTTGATAAAGAAGGCATTCCAATAACAAATCCAACCACTTCATCTTTTTCATTCAAAACTACTTTAACATAATCAGGAACTATATTTGGAAAATATTGTTTAATATAAAAATTTACCTGTTTTTCAGGCAATGGTGTAAAACTGTAAAGATTTTGATATGTTACGTCAATTAGGTCAAAGATATCATGACCGTATTTTAAAAGGTCCTTAGGCTTCTTTGCTTTTAAAACCCTAATATTATACTTTTTAACCACAATATCATATATACGTGCCGCTTTTTCCGGTATTTTATCAGGAACTTTAACCTCATATTCAACCCAATCAGCATCTTTTTTATAACCCATGGCTTCAATATGCTTGGGATAATATGGATAATTATATATATCAGGAAGAGTACTCAATTCTTCAAATCCTTCAACAAGCATTCCTTCAGGATCAAAATCTGTAAAGCCCAAAGGGCCATGAACCCCCACCATTCCATTCGACTTTGCCCAGCTTTCTACCCTATCTATCAATGCTCTAGAAACTTCTTCATCATCTATAAAATCTATCCAGCCGAAACGGGCATACTTATTCTTCCACTTTTTTATATAAATATCGTTGATAATACCAGCAATCCTGCCAACCGGTTTTCCATCTTTGTATGCCATCCAGTATTTAACCTTACAAAAGTCAAAAGCAGGATTAATATCCCATCTTAATGTCTTAACTTCATCTGGAATATAAGGAGGTACCCAATAGGGATTATCCCTGTAAAGTTTAAATGGAAACATTATAAACTTTTTTAATTCTCTTTTTGTCCTTATTTCTTTAATTTCAATCATTTTCCCACCCAACTCAAAAAATTTTAATTAAAGTTAATAAAATGAATAACTTAAATCCATTATTTTATTAAATAAAAAACCTATACATTACTATTAAAGTATATTTCCCAGAATATTGTGAATTCTCGAAGTAGCTCGCACAAGCACAACAGGTTTATCAATTATATCGATATACTTTTTGGATAAAAAATCCCAGGATTTATTTTGTCTTCTAATAAGTCCTAATATTACAAGGCCATACCACCCCGATTTTCCTATAATTATTGTATTTAGATTTTTCTTATCACTCTCTTCTAACACATTCATTTTAAACTTTAAATTTTTTTTCCTTATTAGACTATCCAATTCATTATTAACTGTTCTTAACCTATTAATCTCAAAGTCTCTTCGGTTTTTTTCAAAATATACAATATCTATATCAGCCCGGTTTTCAGCAAGGATGGAAGCAATTTCAATAGAGAGGTGGAAATTACCTCCATCCCCTGGAATAACCAATAATTTCCTGTATTTATAGTCAGATACATTCTTAAAAATCAGCGTATTAACGGGAGCTTTTTCTATAACTGTATCAACTGTATTCCCAAATCCCCAACCATGATGACTAATATTTCCAGGATATCCAATAATCAATAAATCTATTTTTTTTTCTTTTACAGCATTTATTATACCTCTGCTAATACTTCTACAATACCTTATAGTTGAACTTACCGGCAAAACAGGAGTTAAATAAAGCATTACCTCTATTATTGCCTCTTTACCTTTCAGCAAATATAGATGAGCATCAGACAATGGTACCTGATCTGGAACCTGAACCATATGTAGAAGTTCAACATGGGCATTTTTTGAACTACATATCTTATAAGTTGCCCTTACCATGGGTATAGCACTGTCAGGATTGGAAAGAGCCACCATTATTTTGTATTTTCCCTCCTCTATTGGCACTGCTTCACTCTCTTCTAAAATCTGAATATCATGAGGTGAAGGTTTTGCATGTGCTTTTGCATAAACTTGAAATAGAAAAAAACCTATTAGTATCCATAATGGGGCTATTATCCACGCAATAAGGCTCATGTGAATAAGCCATACTGACAATGTAAGCTGCATTATAATTGCAATTATAGGAAATAGCGGGAAAAGCGGCATTACATATCCGTAAATTAACTCATCACTAAGATTCCACCTTATTTTGATTACGCATATATTAACCAGTAAGAACAAAAACAAAAACATTATGCTGGCGGATGATGCTATGTGAACGGTGGGTAAAAATAGAGCTATAAGCACAATAATAGTCCCTGTAGAAGCAATTGCTATATATGGAGTTTTAGTTTTTTCAGAAATTTTTGAAAAAAATGGCGGAAGCATATTATCCCGACCGAGCGCGTAAGCAACTCTTGAAGCTGAATAAATTGTTGCATTAAGAGCAGATGTAGAAGCAAAAATTACAGCCATTGTTAATAGGATATTACCCATTGGTAGTAAATGAGAAACTGCTTCACCAAAACCTCGTTCCCTGTGACTGCCAATCCACTTCCATATGGGTTCAGTAACGCCTGGCATTCCAGGTTTTACTGAAACAATTGAGGCAAAAGTAACCATGATATAGGTTATAGTAACTATAAAAACAGATAACAACATTGCCTTAGGCAGATTTTGCCTAGGCCTAATTGTTTCATCACCAGCCTGAGATATAACCTCAAATCCTTCAAACGCTACATAGGTAAACCCCATGGTAACCAGAATTTTTGTCCAGCCATTGGGCATAAAAGGTTTAAAATTACTAAATCTGACAGGATCTGTTATTGCTACTACTACACCTGTTACTCCAATAGCAATCATAAACAGGGTTTGACCCATTGTAAAAAATGCTCCAAACTTACCAGTTTCCTGAGCTCCTTTAAAATTAATGTACAAAAAAACTCCTGCAATAATAACAGAAACAATCTTTACAGAAAATTCCATTGAAAAAGGTACCCATGATAAAAGGCCAATCCCTTCAAAATACCTCAATGTATAAATTGAGAATGTATGTGCATACACACTTCCTGCTACTGAAGATGCAAACCACTCCATCCAGCCAGCAATAAAACTAGTTCCTTTTCCAAAACCAATTCGTGCGAAATTATAAGCACCACCTGCTCGTGGTATCGCCGAACTAAGTTCTGCATAGGACATTGCAGTAAACATTGCAATCAATCCATTTAAAGCAAATGTTAAAACAGCTCCCCCAGGACCGACAATATTGATTGAATTACCTATGCCAAGAAATACACCAGCCCCAATCATCATCCCAAGACCCATCATTGTAATATGAAAGAGGTTTAGCTCTCTCGAAAGCTCTGATTTAATTACCGGATCTTCCATTACGTTTTCCCTTTATTTTCTTCTCTTTAATAATTTCGCGAAGTGTTTTATTGGTCTTGTTCAATTTATTTATTGAGTGAATACTCCATACTAACAGGGTAGTAAGTATAAAAATAACTACCAGTATAGCAAAAATTCCTATTAATGTATGAATATCCATATTTATCCTTACTTTTCATTAAAATATTCTATTACATGATCCTTCAACCTGTGAAAGGCCTGACCTCGATGGCTTATCCTATTTTTTTCTTTTGATGATAGCTCTGCCATTGTTTTTTTAAATTCCGGAAGATAAAATATGGGGTCATACCCAAAGCCATTAATTCCAACAGGATTGTGTGTTATGTATCCTTCGACCTCACCAGTCTCCACTGCATATCTGTCCCTGTCATAATAAAAAACAGCCACACATACAAATCTTGCCTTTCTCTCAATGTCTGGAACCTTCGAAAGTTCGCTTAAAAGCAGTTCATTATTCTCTCGATCTGTGGCATATTCACCAGCATACCTGGCCGAATAAACACCTGGACGTCCATTTAATACATCCACTTCCAGGCCAGAATCATCCGCTATAACCGGTATTCCATATCTATCAAAAACTGACGTAGCTTTTATGAGAGCATTTTCTTCGAAACTCTTGCCATACTCTACAATTTCATCTTTGAAATCTAAATCATTTAAATCAAGATATCTGACAGAATCCACCTTTAAAATTTCCTTAATTTCTCTGGATTTACCTCTATTCTTTGTAGCAATAATTACAATTTTATTCGATATAGACATCCGATTCTATCCTTATATCAGTATTGATCTTTTCCAAAAAATCCTCTTCAAATGCAGCAAATAAAGGAGATACTTCAAGCTTATATTTAGGCAGACCCCCTTCCATTGGAACAGGTATACCTGCATCTTCAAACCACCTTGCAAAAAGTTTAAGTTGATCCCTAAGAACAGTTTCTGGAGAATCCTTTCCGCTTTTATTCTTAAGCGGTGAAAACTCCTCCTCCCTCTTTACCTCCATAATAATTGTACGGGTCACATCCCTCAATGCATCAAAAATGAAAGTTTCAAACTTGTATCCATTTGGAGCCTCCGGTTCGATCCTCTGGCCTTTTTCATCAATAAAAGGAATTTTTTTATGAGCAAGATGAAATGGCAACTTTAATCCGGTTACATTCTCATTCCTTGCAAAATCAACATTTAACATATGGATTGCTATATTGCCCGCAGTAAACATTGGTGCATTATCTCCCATAGACTCCTTTATCTGATCAATTTCTATATATTCAATCACCACAACCTTTCCATCTTTAACAAGAAACACACCAATTTTTTCATCTGGATCATCCTTATATACACATTTGGAGGACATCTCACACTTATTCTCAATATGATAGCCTATAAAAACAGGATCACATACCTTTACCATAACATTGTCCACCTGAAAATAGAATATCTCTTTGATACCCAGCTGATCAAACCAGTCATAAATGCCTGCTTTTCTCATAGCAGAAAATATACCACCATGACCATTAGGACTCATAAATAGCCTGTATTTTTCCTTAAGAATCAGTTTACCATAATGATCAATTGCCGGATTCATTCCCTGAATAATAAATCTAACCATTTCTGGATTTAGACCAAAAAAACCATTATTTTCAAAAAATTTAACAGTTTGTTCATTGTTTGTTTCACTTGTCATAATCACCCATGGGATAGAGACATTATACTTGTTCTGTACAAATCTTATTTTTTCTGCATGAACCTGAAAAAGACTTTTTTTCTTTATAGGGGTTACAGGGAACGCTCCCTTCGGAATGTTCAAACCTAACCTTGAACTCTGTCCACCTGCTGCAGTAAATACCGCCAGGGATGCTGTTCGAATGAAGTCTTCACCAATCTTTTTTGCCCTTTTTTCCCGTTTATAATCCTGAGGTGATTTTGGTATTTCTATTATTTCAGGGGTACCAACGTTACCTATTTTAGTTTTTTTTCTAAGAGAAACTTGAAAAACTTTTTCCAGCAATTCAAAATCGCACTGTTTAAGATCTTCAATCAGAAGATCCTTTTCTTTATCCGAAAGCTCATCCCAGAATCGGAAAACATGCCCCTGCCCTGCATCATAAACTTTCTCAATAATACTCTGCTCAACACTGTTTCGCCCTTTTACCATACATTACTCCCCCAAAATTGAAATAAAATTATACCAAAGTTATTCGTATATTACAACTGAGAGTTTATCAATTCTTTAAACTTTTTACCCCTATCAAACTCATTTTGAAACATTTCAAAACTTGCAAATGCAGGGGAAAATAAAAGAATCATTCCGGGGCTTGAAAGCGATAATGCCATTTGAACGGCTTTTTCAAGATTGTTGTATACATGAAACTTTCTGGCTAGACCTTCATCAATTAACCTTTTAGTACCACTTCCTTCGAGAAGAATCAGGTTTACAATTTCCGAATTGTTGTTTAACTTATTTATGAGTCTTTTCAAAGGCAATTTCTTATCAGTACCACCCATAAGAAGGGTTATATTTTTTCCTCTAAAACTCTCTAGAGCGCTTATTAAAGCTTCAGGGGTTGTTGAAGCGGAGTCATTATAAACATCAACTCCATTTATACTACATATATACTCAAGCCTGTGTTCCAGACCATTAAAGTTGGATACTGCTTCGTTAATTAATTTTGAATCAATGCTTAATGCCAAACCCATTGCTACAGATGCAGATATATTAAGAAGATTATGAATTCCCTTTAATTTTATATCAGATTTTTCAATTATCTTTTTTACACCATTTTCATCCTTGAAATAGATTGTTGTTTCATCAAAATATATTCCATACCCTTTAAAATCCTTTTTCATTCCAAAACTATAGAGTTTTACCCCTTTATTAGGTTTAACCATTTTATAAATCCTGTTTTCCCTATTCAGTACCAGTATATCTCCAGGATGCTGAAACTGATAAATTAGCTTTTTATCTTCGAAATAAGATTTCATATCTCTGTAATAATTCAGATGGTCTTCATAAAGGTTTGTAATAATAGCATATGGAGGACTGTATTTCTTTTTTTTTATTCCTCCTAATTGAAAACTGGATAGCTCCAGGACAACCCAGCCGTCTTTTTTTATACTATCAATAATCTCAAACACAGAGATCGTTATATTACCTGCCAATGATACGTTCCTATACCTTTTTTTAAGGATTTCATAGATTAAGGAAGTGGTTGTAGACTTACCCCTGGTTCCTGTAACAGCAACAATGTTATTAGTTCTGCTTCTTATAGTATCAAAAAAAATTCCAATATCTGTATCCACAGGTTTTGATAGTTTTTCAGCATATTTTATAAAAGGGGAATCCCAGGGAACAGCTGGATTTTTAATGATAAGATCTGACTGTTCAATATCTCTATAGTCGTGTTTGCCTAGAGTTAATCTGAGTTTCTCTGTATGAGTCAATTTTTCGAGGCTAATTTTTAGCTCTTTTTCAATCTTTAGATCCGTAATGGTTACACTATCTCCCCTTTTAAGAAAATAGTTTGCCACTCCTACTCCCCCACCATGTAATCCCAATCCAAAAATTAGAACGTTCATAATAGAAGACTCTCTTTTTCTTATTTAACTGATATTCTAATAGCTTGATCAATTGAATTATGGTTTTACATTTATCTGATAGCAAAACAACAGATAAAAAATAAAACCCCCTTTTCAGGGGGTTATTTTAAATAAAGAATTAATATCTTTTATTCATTCTTATCTGCAGTTTTCTGAGTTTCTTTAACCTTCGCCTTTCTGCTGCCTTCTTCTTATTTTTCCTCTGAGTTGCGGGTTTTTCATAATAAGCCCTTTTCTTCCATTCTCTGAGGATTCCATCTCTTTCACACTCCCTTTTAAATCTCTTAAGGGCCCTATCGATACTCTCTCCCTCTTCTACTCTTACCATTGCCAATCTTCTTCACCCCCTCTCTTTGCAGCCTCTACATCTTATCGATATTACAATTTACTAATTATATGAACTGTCATTGGTATTTAATACATAAATGCCAATAATAATTTGATTAAATATAATTATAAATAAAGAAAAATTAAAGATAAATTAACCTTATGCTCACTATTCATTTAACATTTGCTACCCCATAGAAAATGGGTATATTCTTCTCACTTAATATTTAAATCTTGCCAGATACCGACTCTTTGGCTGGAATAATATTTATTCAAAATTGTTATTCCTGCAAAAAATGAAACTTTTGAATGCTATAATTTAATACATTAATATATTCTGAATAAATCCCGTGATAACACAATTACTTTATTTTATACAGCTATTTTTACAATTTTCCTTCTTTCTGCCGGCATGACTTTTATATCTTTCCTAAAACTTTACCCCTATCTTCCCACGAACCTCATCCATGGTTTTTTCAGCTATCGATTTTGCCTTCTCAGTACCGTTATAAAGGATATCCCTAATCTCGTTGTCTCTACTGTCAAGCTCTCTTTTTCTCTCCCTTATTGGGGTTATTGTACGGTTAATATTTTCCGCCAGAATCTTTTTACAGTCTATACATCCAATCTCTGCGGTGCGACAGCCATTATCTATCTTTTTTATCTCTTCTTCAGATGAAAAATATTTATGGAAAGAAAAAATATTACAGATATCAGGATTCCCCGGGTCTGTCCTTCTTTTCCTTGCCGGGTCTGTTACCGCAACCCTCAATTTGTTCCATATTTCATCCTTCTCTTCAACCAAAGCAATGTAATTATTCAAGCTTTTACTCATTTTGGCATTTCCATCCAGCCCTTTTATCCTGGGAGCAACTCCAAGAAGCGTTTGGGGCTCAGGAAAAGTATCGCCAAACCGTTTATTAAAGCGCCTAACAATTTCCCTCGTAAGCTCAAGGTGCTGTTTTTGATCCTCTCCAACAGGAACAACCTCTCCTTTGTACAACAGTATATCACTGGCCATTAAAATAGGGTAAGTTAAAAGCCCGGCATTAATGTTGTCAGCATTTTGCTGCTTTTTGTCTTTATACTGGGTCATTCTTTCTAAATCTCCAATGGGAGTTATGCTGTTAAGTATCCATTGTAGTTCGGTATGTTCTGGAACCGTAGATTGTACAAAGAGTATTGCTTTATCGGGATCTATTCCTGAGGCTACCAGCACCTTAGCGGCCTCAAGGATTTTATTTGGAAATTCCTTTGGATCATACATTACAGTAATTGCGTGATAATCAACAATGCTAAATATACAATTGTACTTTGGAATAAGATCTATCCAGCGTTTAATAGCCCCAAGATAATTACCAATATGAATTATACCAGTCGGTTGTATACCACTGAATACACGCTTTTTCCTATCCATCTATAAATAGGCTCCCTCTAGTGATTTTATTTATGTTTTTTAGAGTGTTTGTTATATTTTTTAAGAAATTTGGTTCGATAAGCCCTATTTTAAACAAAACTAAAACCTAAACTCCCTAGAATGTAATACTATAGGCAATCATAGTTTATTATTATAATCCTAAAATTATTTGCTATTGTTCTAATTGTAATGGGAGATCGAACTGTACCCATAAGATAAAACTAATTGGGAATATATATATAAATAAAAAAAAGGTCAACCACTCTAAAGCTGCCTTTAACCTTATCTATATTGCTATTTTTCAATATTTCATAGTGAACTCATCAACAATAAATCTGAACGCTTAATTTACAGATATAATATTAATTAGGCAAGAGCTATCTTTTATTATAACTCGAAGTGGACTTTCCCATTAATTACCCGAAATTGCAATATCAAGGTTTAACTCATCTGCTATTGATTCTAATCCAGATTAAACCCATATTCATATATCAGCTCTGTCATATCAGCAACTATACAAGGCCACTCCTTTCCAAACGCTGTCATTATATACATTTTTTCCATATTAGAATCTCCCTGCTAATTAATCTCTTTTTCAATCATCCTTTTTCTCCCACTTTAATATTGGGTTTCTCGCGGCCTTAACTTCATCCACTCTTGAAACCTTACTAAAATGTGGTGCCTCTTTTAACACCTCCGGATTAGATTCAGCCTCTTTATATATTTTAATCATAGACTCAATAAATTTGTCAATGGTTTCTTTTGGTTCAGTTTCGGTTGGTTCTACCATTAAGGCTCCCGAAACAACTAGCGGAAAGTATATCGTAGGGGGATGAAATCCGTAGTCAATCAATCTTTTTGCAATATCTAAAGTAGTAACACCAAACTTATGCTGATTTTTGTCGGTGAAAACACATTCATGCATACATATTTCATCGTACGGTAGATAGTAGTAGTTTTTAAGCTTACTCCTAATGTAATTAGCATTGACAACGGCAGCTTCCGAGGTCTTTCTAAGCCCTTCGGCACCCATTGAAAGTATATATGCATAAGCTTTCACCATTACAAGAAAATTTCCATAAAAACTTCTAACTTTACCAATTGATTTTGGTATTTCATAATTTAGTTTATAGCTTTCACCAATCTTTTCTACAACTGGTATAGGCAGGAAATCTGAGAGGTTATCTCGAACAGCAACAGGTCCAGCTCCCGGTCCTCCTCCACCATGGGGTGTTGAAAATGTTTTGTGTAAGTTCATGTGAACAACATCAACACCAAGGTCCCCCAGTTTAGTGATTCCCAAAAGGGCATTGAGATTTGCACCATCACAATAAACCAATCCACCCTCTTTGTGCATCAACTCTGAAATTTCTACAATATTACTTTCAAACAATCCTAGTGTATTAGGATTGGTAAACATAATTGCAGCAACTTTATCATCAATTAATTTTTTGATTGTATCAATATCCATTACACCCTGTTTATTTGATTCGACCTTTATCGGTTTCATGCCACACATACTAACTGAGGCAGGATTTGTACCATGTGCTGTATCAGGTACAAGGACTTTAAATCTACCACTATTTTTATTCTTATGATATGCCTTAATCATCAGCATCCCAGTCAGTTCTCCATGGGCACCTGCTGCTGGTTGCAGGGTAACTCTGTCTAACCCGGTAATTTCTGAAAGGAACTGTTCCAACTCGTACATTATTCTTAATATGCCCTGACTTAGCTCTTCGGGTTGATGTGGGTGAGCTAGTGAAAAACCTTCGAAATTGGTAATCATTTCGTTAACCTTTGGATTATACTTCATCGTGCATGACCCAAGTGGATACATTCCTGAATCCACCCCGTAATTCCACTGTGATAGGTGTGTATAATGCCTTACTACTTCTACCTCGCTTACCTCAGGCATGCCATTAATACG
This sequence comes from Spirochaetota bacterium, assembly GCA_003645695.1. Lineage (GTDB taxonomy): Bacteria > Spirochaetota > B62-G9 > B62-G9 > B62-G9 > B62-G9. Next base: position 22,467 of record QNBN01000004.1, read on the forward strand.
GTCTCGCAAGAGAGATGGATCAATTGATATAGATGTTTTTAATTTAGATTTATCAGCTCTTGGGTACAAAACCCCTTCTCTTTCCTCAGAGCCCAACTCAAAGATTAAAGCTTCTTCTGATAAACTATTTTTATCAATATAGGACATTTTTTATCTCCATTTTGAATCTTCAATTAGTTCTCTAAGAACAGACAACTGGACTTTTGGTAATAATAAAAACCTTAAATTATTCAACCTTTCACAAATTTTTTTATATGCTCTACAAGATTTTCTATCTCATCAGGAGTGTTTATCTCTGTTGCCGTTAGCAGTAACCTTCCATCCATCTTATTAAAGTATTTTGAGAGAAGTACACCGGCTATAATTCCTTTCTGGGCTAGATAATCAATAAGACTATTAGCACTCCTTTCGATTTCTATAACAAACTCGTTAAATGTTGGAGCCGAATATGCCACCTTAACCCCGCTTATATCATTTAACTCGCTTTTTAGCATTTCTGAGTTCAAATGATTGAGCTTTGCCATTTCATAAAGACCATTTTTCCCAATGGAAGAAAGAAATATTGTTGCTGCCAGAGCACAAAGGCCTTCATTAGAGCAGATATTGGATGTTGCCTTTTCTCTCCTTATATGCTGTTCTCTTGCTGATAGGGTTAAAACGTAAGCCCTTTTACCATTTCTGTCGGTGGTCTCCCCTACAAGTCTACCAGGCATTGTCCTTACATAGTTTTGCTTTGTTGCAAGGATCCCAAGAAAGGGCCCTCCATATGACATTGGAATGCCAAAGCTTTGACCTTCACCAGCTACAATATCGGCATTGAATTCACCGGGTGGTTTTAAAAATCCATATGCGAAGGCTTCGGTAAATGCTACTATCAACAAAGCACCAGCAGAATGAACCGCTTTCTCGACTTCTGCAAGGTCTTCAATAATACCAAAAAAGTTTGGAGATTGAACTACAACAGATGCAGTATTTTGATCTATCATAGAGACTAATTTATCTATATCAACTCTTCCAGTTTTACGATTAAAAGGGACTATTTCTATAGCTTCACCCCTACCACTTAAATATGTCTTTACAACTGAAAGATATTCTGGATTTAAAGTTTCTGAAATAATAACTTTGGATTTCTTTTTAAGCCTAAATGACATAAGTACAGCTTCAGCCGTACTTGATGCTCCATCATACATAGAAGCATTGGAAACATCCATCCCTGTAATCATTGACATATATGTTTGAAATTCGAACATTGCCTGAAGTGTACCCTGACTAATTTCAGGTTGATAGGGAGTATAGGCTGTATAAAACTCCGACCTGCTCAACAGATGGGAAACCAATGCAGGAATAAAATGATTGTACGCTCCGCCGCCAATAAAATAACTATATCTCCCCGCATAGGCATTAAGATTTGAAAGACCCTTTAACCTCTTAACAAGTTCATACTCTGATATTGCATCAGGGAGATTCAGCGGCAGGTTTAGCAGCTTTGGAATATCTTTAAAAAGCTCATCTACTGAAGAGACACCTATTACATCAAGCATCTCTTTAATATCTTTTTCAGTTTGCGGTATGTAGTTCATGTTTTTTACACCTTTTTAAATAGACTTTATCAATTGATGTTCCTCTAATGTTTCTCGCTTTCCATTTTTACAAACTTCTCATATTTAGTGTTATCCATCAATTCATCGGCTTCTTCCGGGTTTGATATTTTAATTTTCACAATCCAACCCTTATCATAGGGAGACTGGTTTATATATTCAGGATGGTCTGCAAGTTCTTCATTTACTTCAACTATCTCTCCTGATATTGGACTAAAAACATCCGACACAGCTTTTACGGATTCTATAGATCCAAGTTCCTCACCTTTTTTAACTTTTGTTCCAATCTCTGGAGTTTCAATATATACAACATCTCCAAGTGATTCCTGGGCATAATCGGTAATTCCCACAGTGGCAATATCACCCTCAATCCGCGCCCATTCATGTTCGTTGGTATACTTTAAATCCTTTGGTATCTCCATCTAAATATCTCCTTTCAAATGTATGGTATTATGGTTTTATGCATAAAACTCATAGTCTGGCGAAGCTATATCTTTATTTTTTGTACCAGCACAATCTGTTGCATTTAATAACAATATTTTGTGTCTAATTAAATTTTCAAAATATATATGGATACTTAATCCCGATTTTTTATAGCTTTAAAACGAATAGGTAAAGTAAGATTTTTATTATTACCCAAAATCTACTTGCCTATTTATAAAATCATGAATATTTCCAAGATCACATCCATTCATTAAAAAACTTTAAGTTTTATGACTGAAGAGGAACCTGAGTAATCATATAGATATCTTTTGTTAGATTTTTTATTTTATTGATATCCTTATCGGGTAAAATATTATCAAGCTCTATTCTTGCACATGCACCTTCGCCACCACTGAAAATAATATTTTCCATTCTTTCGACATTAATGCTTGCATCCCTTATAATATCAAGTATACTGGCAAGCACCCCGATTCTATTTTTATGATGGATTGTTAAAAGAGCCTTTGAAGGCGGTCTTTCCATAATGTTAACACAGTTCAAAACCTTACCAGTTTTTAAATAGTTTTCAACTATTCTTACAGTCTCATCAGCAACAGCCTCCTGGGCCTGCTCTGTAGAAGCCCCTATATGATGCGTGCCATAAACACCAGGATTCAATGCCAGCTGGTCCTGAATGGATCCTTCTTTATAAGAAGGCTCACCAGAAAAAACATCAAGTCCTGCTCTGATTCCTTTCTCCTCAATAGCCTTTATTAGTGCCTTTTCATCGACGATCTCTGCTCTAGAGGTATTAATGAAATAGGCACCATCCTTCAAGGCATTAAAAAAATTCTTACCTATTATACCTTTGGTTTCGGGGGTAAGTGCCAGATGTATGGTCACAATATCCGACTTCTTAGCCACATCTTCTGGTGATTTTTCATATTCAACCCCGAGTTCCTCGGCAACCAGTGGAGTAAGAGATCTGCTCCACGCAACGATTCTCATACCAAAGCTCTGTGCTCGATATATAACTTCTCTTCCAATTCTACCCGTCCCAATTACTCCAAGGGTCCTTCCAAAAATGCCCCTTGCTTTCGAAAACTCTTTTTTATTCCAGTGTCCTTTCCTTAATTCAATAACATTATCCGGTATCCTTCTATCCACACTCAATATAAGGCCCATAGCAAGCTCAGCAACAGCTATGGAGTTTTTTCCCGGACAATTTGCCACGTATATGCTGTGCCGGGAGGCCGATTCTACATCAATATTATTATACCCAGAGCCAGCTCTTATTATAAGGCTTATAAGCGGTGAAGATTCTACCATTTTAGACGTAACTTTTGTCGATCTTACTATTAGAAATTCATAGCTGTTATTTTTTAACTCTTTGAGCAAAGCTTCATCTTTTAAATCCTGTTTATATGTGATACAACAACCCAGGGATTCTATTTTTTTTATACCTCTTTCTGGGAACTTGTCCGCTATAAGAATATTCATTACCCACCTCCTTTTGATGAGAATAAATACCGGCTATATTTAAAACAACATTAAAATCTATGTACCAATAACCCTGATCTAAGTTTAGGTGCAAACCACGTTGATTTTGGTGGCATTATTTTTCCTGCGTCAGCAATTGCCATCAGCTCATTAATGCTAACTGGATAAAAGGCAAATGCAACTCCTCCTTCATTATCCACCAAAACTTTTAGTCGACCTGAACTGTTTGGACCCCCAACAAAATCAATTCTAGTATCCTTTTTTTGATCCACAATACCAAGTATAGGCTCAAGAACCTTTTCCTGAAAAACTGATAAATCCAATGATTTTACAGGATCATTATGATCGTAGTAATTTTCCGGGATATGAAGCTCATACCATTTTCCATTTAGATACATCGAAATAATACCTTTTCTATCCGGCTCAACCATACCATTATCAACAACTTTAAAAATACCTCTAACCTTTTCTAAAAAATCTTCTGTGCTGATACCATTAAGTTCTTTTATATATCTATTATATGGATAAATTTTTAGCTGATTATCAGGGAATGCCACAGCTAAAAAGTAATTAAATTCTTCATCGCCATTAATTTTCCTCAGGCGCTTTATCATTTCCTTTTTAACCCGACTTGCACCTGCTGCCCTGTGATGGCCATCAGCAATATAAAGTGCAGGCAAACCATTAAAAACTTCAACGAAGGGATCATCATCGGTAATTCTCCATAAAGTATGCCTTACATTATCCTCTGCAGTAAAATCGTATAAAGGTGCATTTTTTATAGATTTATTCAGCAGGTTATTAATTTCTTTATTTGACTTAAAAGCGAGCAGAACAGGGCCAGTATGTGCTGAAAGGGTAAGCATATGCTTTAATCTATCATCCTCTTTATCTTTTCTGGTTAACTCATGTCTTTTAATAATGCCTCTATCATATTCATCCACAGAGTAACATGCAGCTATGCCAATTTGAGAGTGATCCCCCATTGTTAATCTGTAGAGATAGATAGCCTTCTCATTATCCCCTATTAGTATATTTTCATTAACTAACTTAAGAAAATTCTCCCTTGCCTTGTTATAAACAGCATCATCATAAGGATCAATATCTGCAGGAAGATCTATCTCAGGTCTTATAACATGAAGAAAACTAATTGGATTTCCTTCGGCGAGTTTTTTAGCCTCTTCCCTGTTAACAACATCATAAGGTACACTCGAAACCTTTTCTGCTATCTCTGGTTTAGGCCTTAATGCTTTAAAACTTTTGATTGTTGCCATAATTCCTCCTATTTATTAATATGAGTTTTCCATGATTTCATCAAAAGAAATCATGACCCTAAGATAGCAATTTACAGCAGTTTTAAAAGTAAAATATTGGGCTTTACAATAATTGCTTATCTATTTAAAAATCTTGATACAATTTTCGCATCAATTGATAGTGGAAATCTTTCTCCGAGCTCAACTTTACTAAAATCAAGAGATGTCATCTTACCCTTTGGCGTTAGGGGGACCAATGCAATTCTGTTATCTTCAACAGCTGCTCTTTTGTCCATTAGTGCAAGCCCCACCTGTATCCCTTCACCATTTACCGCATTGCTTGTTACGAAACCCACAACCTTTTGATTCTTCTTGCTAACAACCAGGTCACCGGATTTTACCATCTTTACCCCTTTTTCATACATCTGAAATCTTGCAATACTGAGTGTATGATTTTTAATTTTTTCGATCATTGCCTCCCTTCCTACAAAAAAGGGTTTATGCAGTTTCACATAGGGGGCAAATCCGGCCTCAATAGGGGAAATATTGTATGGACCCGCCAGTTCATGGCCGTACAGAGGTAAACCAGCTTCTGTTCTTAAAGAATCCCTGGCTCCAAGACCGATTGGCTTTAATCCATAATTCCTACCCACATCTAAAATAATATTCCATAGCTTTGGTGCATGTTCGGGATGAATGAGTATCTCATACCCTATACTCTCCCCTGTATATCCAGTTCGCGCTACTATTGCATCGATTCCAGAAAGTTTTATTCTTGTAAATTCAGTTTTTTTGACATGAGAAAGCTTAACCTTCTCCCTCTCATCTTCAATAATCTGTAGCAGTATATCGAGAGATTTAGGTCCCTGGATGGCAATGTTAATTTTAGCTTTATGTCCTGCTTTTGGATCTTTTAAATTAAGAATCTCAGCTTGTCCAAGAATTTCCTTATAAGGATACCTGTTATCAATGATATATTTTCCTGAATTAACACCGGTCATCCATCTAAAATCCTTTGTTTCATTTGCAGCATTTACCACAACTATATAATCTTCAACGGCCAACCTATAAACCATGATATCATCTATTACATTGCCATCAGGATCAAGCAGATAGCTATACTGCGATTCTCCGATTTTAAGCCAATCTACATAATTAGAAGTTACAGTATCCAGGAAGGAGGTGGCATGTGGTCCGGATACAGAAAAAACTCCCATATGAGAGATGTCAAATAATCCAGCGTTTTGCCTTACAGTAATGTGCTCATCAATAATCCCCTCATAACGCACAGGCATTTTCCAGCCTGCAAAATCAACCATAACTGCTCCGAGTTTCTTATGTTCCTCGTACAAAACACTTTTTTTTGTATCTTCCTCTTTATCTTCATATTTAAAGGTTTCCTTATTTTCATAACCAATATTAGCACTTATTCTATCATGCCCGATAAAATACGGTTTTTTCACATCAAAAAACTCTGGATACGATTCAAATATTTCCTTAACTTCGTTTAAGCCTTTAATAGGATTTTCTTTCTCCTTAATTATTCCCGATTTTTCAAGTGTCGAAATTATAAGATTTTTCGTTCCCTTACACACCTCTGCAAACTCCCTTACAATAACCGGGCCTTCTATTTTCATATAAATATCATTCTTGTTAAACTCTATGTAGCCATCCGAGAGGCCCCTCAACCACTTAACCAGATTAACCTTATCATCCGGGTGAACAATTAAAACGAACATATTATTGCCTGTTTCTACATCTTTTATCTTCATCAGGCAGGTATGAGCTATCAAACTGTCTTTTTCATCAAAGAAAAGCGTTTCAATAACATCCCCATACTTAAGGTCTGATATCTTTCGTGTTGTTGATTCTTCAATAAGTTGTATTGACCTTTTACCCTCGACCAAAACAATTGAACGATCACCATAATCCTTTGTAGCATTAATTTCAAACAAGTCATGGGGATAACATTCATCCGATTTCTGCCTTCTCTCATTCTCAGACTTAAGCCCTTCCACTACCTCTTTTACAATAGTCTGTGCATCATTCAGGATAGGAAGTGATATTTTTCCTCTTGGAAGCCGCCCTGTAAGCCCAGTATATTCAAAAGGCCTTATATTTTTAATAACCAGAGAAATGGCATCTGCAAGCTTTTGAAGGCCCTGCTCAGTAATTCCCCTTTGAGTTATCCATGGTGTCCCCATCCTTACACCCGTGGCTTCAGGAGTAATAAGGTCACCAGGTATAGTATTCTTATTGGCCACAATTCCGCATATATCAAGCATTCTAACGGCTATTTCTCCCCTTAAAACAAATCCAGTTTTCGTATCTACTGATTTAAGATCAAGGACAAACAGATGAGTGTCGGTTCCACCATATGCCAGTTTTATCCCATTTTTTTCGATCATCGAAGATAGGAGCTTAGCATTCTTAACTATTTGCCGTTGTGTATTTTTAAACTCTTCACTTTCAGCTATTTTAAAGGCAACTGCCATAGCTGCGAACTTATTAACATGCGGTCCTCCCTGCTCCCCCGGGAAAACAGCCTGGTCAATAAGCTCTGCATAATCTGAATTTGTAGTAAGAATTACAGCTCCCCTCGGGCCAAACATGGTTTTATGAGTGGTAAAGGTTACAACATCAGCATAATCAATGGGATTTGGATAGGCTCCGGCAACTACCAGGCCGGCCGGATGAGAGATATCTGCAAATAGTATGGCATTTACACTATCAGCAATTTCTCTAAACTTCTTCCAATCGGGAGCCCATGGATATGATGTGTAACCGGCAATTATCATTTTTGGCCTATGTTGCTGTGCAAGGTCATATATGGCATCATAGTTCAACCGTTCAGTTTTTGTATCCACCTCGTATGATACTATTCTATAAGTCTTTCCGGATCTGTTAAACTCGCTCCCATGGGTGAGGTGTCCACCGTGCATTAAGGACATACCCATAACAGTTTCACCACTATTAACAAAAGCATCATATACAGCAGTATTTGCTGCTGCTCCTGATAAAGGTTGTACGTTAGCGTAGATATATTCAGCAGGATGTTTTTGAGTTTGGAATAGTTTTGCAACCCTTTTCTGTGCTAAAGCTTCTACAAAATTAACATATTCACAACCCTTATAAAACCTTCTATCTGAATACCTTCTATAGTATGCTATTATTCTGAAGTATTCTTTTAAAGTTTCATCATCCTCAAGCATAAGGTCTTTTGGTGGATAACCTTCTGCATATATATTTGTAAATACACTCCCAAGCGCTTTTCTAACAGGAAAAGGTGCGATACTTTCAGAAGGAATAAGAATAATTCTATTCTTCTGCCGTATTTCTTCAAAATCAATTAAATCCGACACAGCTCTATCAATTTCCTCCAAATCCTTACCGAAAAACTTATCTGCATATATCATTTGAATTCCCTCATTAAGTTCTTTTAGAAATTCTTTTTGGTTTCAATTATTATTAAACTCTTCTCCGAAGATTACTTTTTCAAGATACCATCAGACAGTCTAAATCATTTTTATTCTAAATAACAGTCTACTTAAAAACTCTTCTCTAATTTTAAAAACTTTCCTGTTTTATGTCAAGTTAAATATACAAAGATATTGTGGATTTTAATATATATTTAGTTATTATTTACGAATACAATAACATTTTATGATATAAATACGATATTATGTATTTTTTATATTTCATTTATTCATTAGAAATTTGAGGATCTATTCATAGCAACCTAAACAGAGATTTAATTCTACTAAGGTATTAAATTCTTCAAACCCAGATATTTTTTATAAAATACTTGTTGACAAAAATTCTACCATAATTTAGATTTAATTATCTTTGTTTTATTTTTGGAGGATGAAGCAAACATGGCAGAAGGAAAAGTTAAATGGTTCGACGAGAAGAAGGGGTTTGGGTTCATCAGTATGGAGAATGGAGAGGATGTTTTTGTCCATTTCTCAGAAATAGAGGTTGATGGATTTAAAACACTGACCCAGGATCAAAAAGTATCCTTTGAAATCAAGGAAAGTGACAAAGGATTACAAGCAATTCATGTAAAACCTCTCTAAAAGATCCATAGGGGCTCCTCTAAAGGAGTCCCTATTTTTTTTTGATTTATCTTCAAAGAATAGAAGTATAGTATTGAGTATTTTTGTATAATCTAATATAGGGAGTAGCTATATACATTTTTACCAGGGTAAATACTGCATCGTATTCAAAAGGCTCATTCTTACTAATTATTGAAGGATTTACATGGATACAAGGCAAATTATTTTCTTCTATTGCATTATTCAATTACGCTTTTATTCATAGAAATTATGATCTAACAAAACTATATCTTTCTCTCTTGTACTCGAATTTGACATTAAACAATTTTTTCCCAATATCCAATTAATAAAAAATATTGAGTCCACTCTAAAAAGGCCTTAAATTGTTATTTTTCATAATTTTCACATAATACATAATATATAATTGCTTATATTTTAAAGAGTTATCAATTAAACTTTTTTAAAAACTGATAAAAATAGTTTTTAGAGTAGACTCAATAATAAAAAAATAAATTTTTAATATCACCTAACTTATATTTGGAAAATGCTTATTTAATAAATTTTCCACAGCATTATTAATAGGTAAAATATAATTTTCGGTAAATACTTCCAAAAGTTGTTCTCCTGACTCAGTAATGGTGTAATATTTTCTTTGAGGACCTTTTATTGATTTCTTCCAGATTCCTTTTATAAAACCTTTTTCATTTAATTTTTTTAAAATATGATATGTACTACTTTCCTGAAATGATACCTTTCCTCCTGTAATTTCTAATAATTTATTATTTATCTCCATACCATACAATTGTTTATCCTTTAATAGCAGCAAAATTATATACGGAAAAAATCCTTTTTTATATTCTTTATTCCATAATTTTAAAGTAGCCTTTACATTTTTTTTATATACCATATTTTTTACTCTTAATTATTCTGAATTTTAACTTTCCACATTAAAGATACATCATGTTTATTTCTTTTAAAATCTACAATAAAAGAATAAAGCCTGACAGACCACATTATTTCTTAAATATTTTTCTGGAATAGCATTTATTAATTATATAAATAAATTATTTACAAAAAGGTTGACAATAACAAAAAATATTATATATTGTACTATAGTATATAATACTATAGTACAATATTCAAACAATA
>QNBN01000005.1 GCA_003645695.1 Spirochaetota bacterium
GCCTTTCCAAAGGCGAGAAATCTTGCTTTTTCCCTTATAATTAAAGATTCAATTAAAGATTTCTCTCTTCACTTCGTTTCGTTCGAAATGACATAAGACGTCGATTTTCTTAAAAGTTTTACTCATTTATTCAAAGCATGGCCTCATGTCATTTCGAGCCTTTCCAAAGGCGAGAAATCTTGTTTTTCCCTTACAATTAAAGATTTCGTCGCTTTGCTCAAAATTGCACTCCGTTCGAAATGACATAACTATTATTTTTTTAGTCAGGCTACACATCTTTAACAAATCTAAAATCCCAATTCTCCAGGCGATTGAGTATTTATTTAAATATGATTAATGCTTATAAAAAAACCTTGGATTTATATAAAATTGGATTTATATAAAAACAGATAGGCTCACAAAGTGGGAATGGCACAAAAAGAGGAAAGACGCATGATAGAAAAAGTGGATAGTATTAACTTTCTAGTTTAATGAAAAATGTCTACCAAATTAGGTAACATTTACACTATTTCTAAATTAAAAAATTCAAGGCTATAATCTATTAAGCAAAATTATTTTGTATTCTTGTCAAAACCTCAATCATCTATTACCCTTATAATAGCGTTTTTATCTTTCACTTCTTTTAGATTAACGATTTCTTTAAAAGCATTTCTTACATTCTTTTCTAAAGCCCTATGTGTAAGCATAATCAATGGTACGTACTCATTCTTCTCTTCCACCTCTTTCTGGATTACAGAAGCTATACTTATATTATGATTTCCGAGTATTCCAGAAATTTTAGAAAGTATACCTGGACGGTCTAAAACGTTGAATTTAAAGTAATACCTGTAATTACTTTCCTCAAAATTTAACTGTTTTAAATTATTAAAAAAGCTATAGACCTTTGGATTGTACTCATAATTACTTTTTATCTTCAAAGCGATATCAACTATATCAGCAACAACGGCACTTGATGTAGGATTTGCACCTGCCCCTTTGCCATAGTACATCGATTTACCCAAAAAATCTGAATACACCATTATAGCATTATCCTCCCAATTAACTGCAGCAAGGGGATTTTTTTCACTTACCAGTGCCGGATGAACCCCTACGATAATACCATCATCAACCCTTTCAGCTATAGCCAGGAGTTTAAGAACAAAGCCAAGTTCCATTGCATAACTTACATCTAATTTATCAATTTTTTCTATTCCTTCAACAAACACCTTATTTATATCCACTTCTGTACTAAATGCCAGCGATGAAAGAATGGTAATTTTATGTTTTGCATCTCCCCCTGAAATATCCAGTGTGGGATCAGTTTCGGCAAAACCAAGTTTTTGAGCCGTTTTTAATGCCTCTTTAAAACTTACCCCCTCTTTTATCATTTTTGTTAATATAAAGTTTGATGTACCATTTAAAATCCCAATTATTTTATGTATCTTATTACCAACAAGAGCTTCTTTCAAAGTCTTAATTATTGGTATTCCCCCACCAACAGAGGCTTCGCAACCAAGCTCAAGTTTTTTAGAAACAAGTAACGGGACTATTTCGCTCTTGTACTGAGCCAATAATGCTTTATTTGCTGTTACAATATGCTTTCCCTTTCCAATTGCTTTTAAAATTACATTCTTCGCAGTTGTAGTCCCACCTATTAGCTCAACTACAATGTCTACTTCTTTTGAATTTAATGCCTCATCCACCGATGTGGTAAAAACAGAATTTGGAATATTAAGTTCGTCCTTTTTGGCTTTATTTATATCAACTGCCTTGTTTATCGTTATGTTAATTCCAGATTTATTTCTGATTAAATCTCCGTTTTGCATTATCAATTTGTATAATCCTGTCCCAATGGTACCAAGTCCAATAATTGCAATACCAACTTTTTTCATACTCTATCCTCAGATTTTTTCTTTCAAATAATCCTTTAGCTTATCATAATCTTCAAAAACAACAAACTGTGGGAATTCTTTAACAACATTTTTCGGTGGTCTGAATAGTATACCAAGATCAGCCTCTTTTAACATTGTTGTATCATTGTAGGAGTCTCCCATGGATATAACCCTAAAATTGAGGGACTTAAGTGCAACTACTGCCTTCTTTTTTCCATCCTTCTGTCTTAGATGATAATCAACAATAGTGTCTGTTTCATCCACTTTGAGCTGATTGCAGAATAATGTAGGATACCCCAATTTTTCCATTAACGGCATTGCAAACTCGTAGAATGTATCGGATAGAATAATAACCTGTACTTTTGACCTTAACCAATCAAGGAACCTTCTGGCTCCAGGCAAAGGATCAATTCTTTTAATTACATTCTGGATATCTTTAAGTTTTAGATTATTATCCTTTAATATCTCCAACCTTCCTTTCATAAGCTTATCATAATCTGGGACATCCCTTGTTGTTAGTTTGAGTTTTTCAATTCCAGTTTCCTCCGAAAATGCAATCCATATCTCCGGAACCAAAACTCCTTCAAGATCAGTTGCAACAACGGTTGGCTTGTCCATAACTATTTCTCCGCATTTATAATAATGCTTTAATATACAACATACCTATTTTTTTTGTCAATAATGCATTATATAAAAAGAGAGCTGGGTATATAGCATTGTTTCATCCAGCCCTCTTTTATAACTAAACCTTATTTTTTAGTTAGGTAAAATTCAACACGCCTGTTTCTGGCTCTTCCGGATTCAGTTGAATTGTCATCAATAGGCTGCGTTTCTCCTCTACCCTCAATGGATAATCTTTCTTTATCTACATCATGTTCAACGAGGTATTCATATACCGAGTAAGCCCTTTTTTCGGAGAGTTTCATATTATAATCAGCAGGGCCAACAGAATCGGTATGCCCAACTATCTTTATTTTGTAGTTTGGAAACTTATCCAGGATTTGAATTAATCTGTTCAGTATTGGATAACTGGATGGTAGCAAATCTGCTTTATCAAACTCGAACTGTATAGAATTAATCATTATTTTAAGACCATAGGGGGTTTTAATGACAAGGATATCTGTATCAAAATCTCTTTCTGCTTCAGTACTATTTTTATAAATGTCAGAGGTGGTAAGTACCGCCGCATAACTGCTCGCTGAATCTACCAACACCTTCCAATCACCATTTACTCTTTTGTATGTATAGTTGTCAGGCGGCCTAAAACTTGAAGGCATAGGCACAGGATCGGAGTATCCATCCCATTTTATAACGCCCTTATAGTTTCCTTTGCCTTTAAAGGTTTTGAAAGGTGAGCTTTTATCAATTTTATCATTCCATTTTCTGTAAATATTAACCTGCCACTGGGCTACACCATTTGTATCATGTACATCAAGATTCAAATAGAGAGTATCAGCTTCACCATCACCATCAGGAGAAAACAGTTTTGGTGAAGCTACAAACTTATAATCCGGAGGGGTCCTATCAACTATAACTGTAAGCTTATTGCTTACAGGATGATTCCCACTCCTGTATTCAAGCTTCATGTTAAAGCTATAAATTGCATCGCGAACTATTTTTCCATTTTCATCAGTTCCATCCCATCTTATAATAGTAGGCGGGATTCCCTCACCCTTTATTCTTTTGATAACCTTTCCCTGATAGTCCATTATACCTATAAACCAATTTTCCAGATCCTTATCGGAAGATATACTCGGGACTATCTCAAGATAATCGAAATAGCCGTCATTATTTGGGGATATGCCCTCCTGATCGGATACGATCGTTACTTTTTCATATCTGGTAACGAGCTTAATTCCTTTAATCTGTTTTTTAGTAACATTACCCGCAACATCTTTACCTACAATTATGTAGTTGTATATACCTTCCGGGAGTGGTTCTCCCTGCGCATTTCTTCCATCCCAAACAACCTCCGAAGGTGGAAGGCCTTTCCACTTAAAATCCTTAACTATTTCACCGGCATAATTTACTATTTTTGCTTCATAGTTATCATTCTCTTCACCCACTATTTTCTGATATATTTTTATAGTCTCTTTACTCCCATCATTGTTGGGAGATATATAAAGGTCTTTTGCATATACTTCAATAGTTGGAGCTTTTACATCTACCTTAATATCCTTGGGTTTAGAAATTGGGTTATTTCCGGAATCATACAGTATACTGAAAGCGACAGTGTATATACCATCTGGAACAACATTGCCAGTGTCATCCTTACCATCCCATTCAATTTTATCCGGCAGGAATTTACCCATATTTTCATTATTGAAACTCCTTACCACCTTTTGTGAATTGCTCTTAATCACTACCTTCCAGCTTACAATTCCCTCTTTGTTATTTGTATTCAGGTTCAAAGTAACTGTATCCTTATTTCCATCTCCATTCGGTGAAAAGGCAAAGTAATTGGAAACAATAGATATTTCTTCAAATCCAGTCACAAGTTTAATTGGTCCTATTGTTGCTGTTGTAGAGTTTCCAACTTTATCTTTACCCACTATTATGTATGTATACATCCCTTCAACTGGTGATTTATTGTTATCACCCATGCCATCCCATACAACTACGGAAGGTGGATTTGTCCCGAAATTGAAGGTTTTAAAGGTTGCTCCTACTGAGTTTACTATTTTTGCCTCAAAAACATCACCTTCACCTGCCTCAATCTTCTGGCTAATACTTACGGTATCCTTAATACCATCTCCATTTGGTGAAAATGCATTACTACTCATACTCAAGCTGATTTTTGGGGGTGTTGTATCTATTACTATATACTTAAAATATTCTTCAGGGTGGTTACCACTCTCGTAATTTACCCTAAATTTCAAGATGTACCTTCCATCTTTCAACCTCCTACCATTTTCATCCTTTCCATTAAAGCTGATTACATAAGGAAAATCTCTCTTTCCAGAAAACTTTCTTACAACTTGATTCTCCTCGTTCAAAACATCAAGTTCCCAATCAATAAGACCTTCCTTACTACTTGCAAAAAGTCTTATATCATCTATATCAAAAAATCCGTCTCCATTCGGTGAAAAAGCCCTGAATATTGGGGATGCTGATATCTTTTCGTACTTCGTCTTTACTATAATTCCATCTATCTTTGAAGAAGAACGGTTACTTGCCTTATCATAAGCCTCTACTATAAATGTATATACTCCTTCAGGGACTATTAATCCATCATTATTCTTCCCATCCCAAACAAACCTATCTGGAGCCCTACCTGTATATTCCTTTTTCAGCACAACATTTTTATCCTTATTCAAAATCTTCAATACAACCGTATCATCCTTTACAATATCTTTACTCTTTATATTTATTGTAAGTGTATCTTTTACACCATCACCATTGGGCGAAAAAAGAAGCTCCTTTGTAGCAGGAGTAGCCTCAACCAGAGGCACTACAGTATCAACTATAATCAATTTTTTATCCGTAATGGACTTGTTGTTATTTTCATCCCAGGCAGACAGAACATAGTAATAATAACCATCAGGTACTACTCTACCTTTAGAATCCTCACCATCCCATTCTATATACTCAGGGATTTTAACCTCCTCTTTCTTTGCAAAAATCCTTTTAATATACTTCTCCAAAGTCATGTGTTTAATTTTTCTAACATCCTGTGCAACAAAGCTCTTTACAGGCTTACCCTCCTGATCCAGGATATCAAGCTTCCATCCAAAGACCATAGTATTGTCTGTAATTTTAAGATCAAAATGTGCATTATCGTTTATTCCATCATGATTGGGAGAAAAATATTCATTCCTGGCCAGAACTGCTATTTTCGGGGGTTTCTTATCATATGTGCCAAATGCCACGCTGACTCCTGCATTATTTAGGTACTCCTTTTTACCATTGTAAGATACAGGAAGAAGAGAGTATGATACCTGTACATCGTAATCCTTTAATCCAAAATTAATATCAAAGCCGAATGATAGGGGGGACACATCCTGTGCGCCTAAATTCAACCCTATTTTTACATTAACCATATCAAAAAAGATGTTTTCAACTCCAAATCCCCAGAACAAATGGAAAGGATTAACAGGAACCAGAAGATGCGTTAAAATTCTACCTTTGTAAAATCCCTTTCTTGCAACCTCGGCGCTTCCACCTACATCAATCCCCATGGGTGGAAATGTATCGTATCCTGTATATGAAACATTCTTCCCCAGATTTTTTAAAGATGCCCCAACAGAATAATCAAAAAGACCTAATCCCGTACCTCCAACACTTTTTCTGTATATTGTGCCAAGATCAAGAGATGCTATAAGTTCCTTTTCAAGGCCATTTGCATATCCTAAGTTTATGGCACTTCCAAAGAGCCATTCATCGCTTATATACTTTGAAAAGCTAAATCTACCATTAAAAATGTCTCCTGCATTAATCCCGGATGGTGAAAACTGGGATACAAAATTACCTGATAAAACACCATAATTTGTTGGGAAACTAACCCTGCCATTCATCAAAAAATCACTAGAACCAAATCCCCCCAGTGAAATATCGGCTGTTATTCTTTTTGTATCACCATATGCTGCTGGATTGTACAGTCCTGAATCCATACTCATAAAAGTTGAAACTCCTGATCCTCCGAGTGGAAAGAAGGATATACCATTACCTAGATAAAAAATCTGAGAACCCGGAATTTCAGCAGAGAATAAATTACCATTTAAAACCAAAAATATCAAAAATGTTACAATAAGAATTAATCTTTTATAATTTCTCATTTCCATTTTTGGTCACCATCCCTTATTTTTTAAATATGGTTTTATTCATCAAAATTACGCTTTTTTGTACCAAAATTTATGATTAATTAGAATAGCAAAATATCCAAGGATATTTAAATCTAATTTTTTTATAGGTATAAAACGAATAGACAAATCTGCTCTTTTATTATGATTAAAGCTGTACTTGCCTATATATCCATTGAATTAATATAATTCTACATTAATACCATTTCTATAACCTGAATCCATCAAATAGTAAGTCTTAATCCCATTGTTGCTGTATCTACCATAACTTTTTTTCGATAAAATAGGAAGAGGACTTTTTTTACCAAAAAAGTGTCCGGTTTTTTCCAGAAGGCCTAAAAGCCCACTTAGCTTTTTTTCCCTCACATATCGATATACCGAATACGATGTAACTCCGGTCAATTTTTCAAGATATTTAAGAGCATCATCAAAGTATCCAACATCATCTATTAATCCAACTTTTTTGGCCATGTTTGCGGTAAATACTCTTCCATCAGCAAGAGATTTTATATCTTTAATACTTAGATTTTTTCTATTCAGTTTCACCACTCCAATAAATCTTCCAAGTAGCTCATCAACTATTCTCTGCATCCATTTAACCTCATCAGGATCTACATCTTTGAATGGAGACATCAAGTCCTTATGTTTACCACTTTTGATAACAACGTATTTAACTCCATATTTTTCCATAAGATTTTTAAAGTTAAAGTTATACATTATTACTCCTATACTACCCGTTATCGCAGTAGGGTAGGCGAAAATATAATCTGAGGCAGAAGCAATATAATAGGCACCAGAGGCACCGATATCCTTTATATATGTAATTACAGGGATAGAATGTTTCTTCTTAAACTCTTCTATTTCATGATATATCATATCGCTTGCAGTAACAGTGCCTCCAGGGCTGTTAACGAGAAGTATGATCCCCTTAACGTCCGGAGATTTTTTAATAAGACTTAGCCTGTTTTTTATTCCTTCTACCATGCTCTCGCGGGAAGCAAAACCATAGAAGCTACTCTCCTCTTCTTCTGAGATAATACCATTCACATCTATAATAACGAAGCTATTTGCTGATCCAGATCCCCCCTTTACATACTCTTTTGAATACAAAATTTCTTTACGTTGAAATGGTACTTTGCTCCGCTGACTTATGCCCATAAAAAGGATGATTATTATAAAGACAATATTTAACAGTATGCTAAAAACAAAAATCCCTGTTGCAACAGCCCGAAGAATTACATCAGTTAGATAGTATCTTCTTTCCCCTATCCCAAATTTATCCTTATTAACTCTATGAAGTTTTTTTGAATTATTAATATTTTTACTTTTTAATTTTGATTTATAGTACATAGTTTTATCATACGTCATGTTATTGCTGATGTCAATATATCTTAGTACAAATTAGGAGTAAAGATCAGAAAGGCAGAGTTTTAATCAAGATTTATAGCTTTCGTGTGCT
This sequence comes from Spirochaetota bacterium, assembly GCA_003645695.1. Lineage (GTDB taxonomy): Bacteria > Spirochaetota > B62-G9 > B62-G9 > B62-G9 > B62-G9. The sequence goes on from QNBN01000005.1 coordinate 8,130, forward strand.
TATTCGTGTTATACGATTTCCCGAGAAATTATTACGGCATAAGACCAGTATTTAACAAAAATTGTCGTATTAAGATAATTAAAAAATTATTTCTTCATAAAATATCCAATATCATTCAACGAAATAATCCACTAAGCTTGAATTACAATAAAATTATTGCCCAAAATTCACTGCACAATCTTTTCCTGCTTCCACGGATAAGATAATTAAAGATAATTGACGTTCCAGCTGGATAAAAGAACTTTAATATTAAAATGTAGAAAAATATAAGGGAGCAACATTATTAATATGCTGCTCCCTTATTAAAGAAGGAGGTTTATTATGAATTTTCCTTATTATTTATATTTTAGACCAAAAAATACTTGACTGAATTTTATTTATAATTTAGTATAATAATAACTTAACATTAATTTAACATAAAATTAATAATTAGGCAAGGAAGGAGGTGATTTTTTTTACTAATTTTCTCAATTTTTGTTTATTTGTAAACTAAAATCTTATTGAAGGAGGAGTAAACATGAAGAAGCTTTTAATTATTGCAGCAGTGGTTACTTTATTGGTCCCGACTTTCCTATTTGCTGAAGGACAAAAAGAGGGTTCCAAAAAGGCTGTAGAAGAAGGAAATGAAATAACGCTTTATACCTCCCTTGAGACTGATGAGACCCAGGATTACATTAAAGCTGCTGAGGCGACAACTGGTCTTAAAATTAACTGGACTCGTTTCTCAACAGGTATTCTCGGAGCAAAACTAATAGCTGAGCGCCAGAATCCGCAGGCTGATCTTGTTTACGGCTGGGCCGTTACATACCTGATGGATTATGTACAGAGAGGTTTCTTTGAACCGTATAAACCAAAAGATGGTGATAAGATTCCTGCAAAATTCAAAGATCCTAATGACTACTGGTATGCAATCGACCTTTACCTGGCAGCATTTGCAGTCAATACCGAAAAGCTGAAAGAGTACAATCTTCCGATGCCAAAGTCCTGGCAGGATTTAACAAATCCTGTCTACAAGGGCCAGGTCATAATGCCTAACCCTGCGAGCTCAGGTACAGGCTTCTTACAGGTTGCAGGTATTCTCGAATCGATGGATCCAGATTATAAAACAAAGCCTGTAAAAGAAAACAAAGGCTGGGAGTTCCTTGAAAAACTTGATAAGAATATGGGACAGTACATCAAGAGCGGTTCCAAACCTGCAAAATACGCTGCTGCTGGTGAATACACAATTGGTGCTTCATTTGCATTTGTTATTGCTAACCTGAAAAAAGAGGGTAAACCAGTTGAAATGGTTCTACCTGCTGAAGGAAGTGCCTATGAACTCGAGGCTAATGCTCTTTTGAAAGGTGCAAAACATCCTAATAATGCAAAGAAGTTCCTTGACTGGGCTCTATCTGATGAAGCAATGCACCTTTATGCAAAGTGGAAAATCGGCGTAACCAAACCTGGCATCCCACCTGCACGACCTGATCTGCCACGCCTTGAAGACATAAAGTTAATTCCAATGGATTTCGAATGGCAGTCAGTAAATAGAGCAGACATTATTATTACATGGCAGGATAAATTCCTCAGATAGTAAACATTATAGAGCAGAAACCATTAATGGTTTCTGCTCTTATTTTTGAAAACTTCTAATTTCCGGTTCTTTGAAATATGATTTCACGAAAATGTTAAAAAAACTATTATCTCGCATCCAATAAATTATTATTGAGAAGATGAATTAGAATTATAAAGTTTGAAATTATCTCTCTAATTTTTCTTCTCAATAATAATGAGGTCTTAAACCTTTTAACCTTTGTGGATCCTATAGCATATATAAATGTTATTCAAACAAAAAAGCAATAATGCCCAAAGGAAAAGTCTTAGTTTTTGCTTCAAAAATAGGCAAGTGGACTTTCAATCATAATAAAGACCAGTTTTGCCTATTCGTTTTATACCTATAAAAAATTAGGATTAAGTATCCATGGTTATTTTTTAGTTTTAATTAAACACAAAATTCTGGTACAAAAGAGAAAGATATAGCTTCGCTAGACCATGATTTTAATGCACAAAACCATAACCATAAATCTGGTATTGGATACCAGAAAACATATATACCAATCATAAAAAATATATGGAGGAACTAAATGGGGAAAGATCTAGTTTTAGAAAATCTGACCAAGAGATTCGACAAGATTGTAGCTGTTCGAAACATGAATCTCGAAGTGAAGGAAGGAGAGTTCATTTGTTTTCTTGGTCCTTCTGGATGTGGGAAAACCACAACTTTAAGAATGATAGCAGGGTTTGAAATTCCCACCGAAGGATTAATTAAGTATGATGGCAAAGTTATCAATGATGTAATTCCTCAAAAGAGAAACTTTGGTATTGTATTTCAATCATACGCATTGTTCCCGCATATGACAGTAGCCGAAAATATTGGTTTTGGACTTAAAATGAGAAAAATACCGAAGGATAAAATCGAAAAAAGGGTTGATGACCTTCTTGATATGGTGGGCCTAAGAGACCAGAAATACAAGTATCCAGCAGAGCTCTCCGGTGGCCAACAACAGAGAGTTGCTCTTGTAAGATCCCTTGCCACCTATCCAGAAATACTCCTGTTGGATGAGCCATTATCTGCTCTTGATGCAAAAATCAGAGTTAGTCTCAGGGCTGAAATCAAGAGAGTTCAGGTAGAGTTGGGCATTACTATGGTATATGTTACCCACGATCAGGAGGAAGCACTGTCTATCTCTGATAGGGTAATCGTTATGAATCATGGTTTTATAGAACAGGTTGATAAGCCTCTTGTAATATACAAAAATCCAAAAACAAAGTTTGTTGCTGATTTTGTAGGCACTTCTAATTTTTTTGACGGCGATCTTGATGGTAACATTGTTTCTGGGCCCTGGGGTAAGTTTATCCTAAGCAAAGAGGCTGTAAGCAACCTACCGTTCTCAAAAGGAGCCGTGAGCGCTTCAATAAGACCTGAGAAGATCCATCTCTACAAGAATAGCTCAAATATTCCTGCGGATATCGAAAAGACAAACCTTAAAAAGGGAAAAATCTCTGTGGTTACATTCCTTGGTGTTATTGTAAGATCTCTCATTAAGGTCGAAGGAAAGAACATAATTGTTGATATTACAGAAACAGATTTTGAAAAAATGATGCTGAGAATGAATGATGAAGTAACTCTATATTTTCCACCAGAAGACTTTTTAGCTTTTCAAGCTTAGGGAGGAATGAAATGCAAATGGAAAAAACAGAAAAACTTGAATTAAAACCTGTATCAACACCAATACCTGATCAAACAGTAGCCTATATCATAATAGCATTTTTTGGTGTGTTTTTCTTGATGTTGCTGTTGTACCCGTTGTTCCAGATATTAAAAACAAGTTTTATAGCTCAGGGTAAATTTACATTAAAAAATTACATAGAGTATTTCGGAAAGAGTTATATCAGGAAATCCCTATGGCACAGCCTTTATGTTGCATCAGTAACAACAGTTGTAACTACCATAGCTGCATTTCTTGTGGCCTATGCCCTTACACGTACAACAATCCGACTCAAGAGATTCTATAAAGCAGTTTCTTCACTACCATTAATGGCTCCATCGGTAGTCCAGGCACTCGCTTTAATATCTCTCTTTGGAAGGAATGGCCTTTTTACAAATATGTTTCAGGCAAAATGGAACATATACGGCCCTACAGGAATAATCATATCAGAAATATTCTACTGTTTTCCTTATGCTCTTATTATCTTGATTACCACCCTATCTGCTGTTGACTCACGATTAAATGAGGCAGCAGAATCTCTTGGTGCAGGACCTTTAACAGTATTCTGGAAAATAACAATCCCCTCCGCCAGATACGGTATATTCTCAGCTGCTGCTCTCGGTTTCAACCTAACAATAACAGACTTTGGGAATCCAATTGTTATTGGTGGAAATTACAATGTGCTCGCGACTGAAATCTATACCCAGGTTGAAGGAATGCAGAGATTCGATCTGGGTGCTACAATCAGTGTTATTCTTTTGATTCCCTCAGTTCTTGCTTTTGTTTTGAACAACTATTTTACAAAAAGGAACTACTCTTTGATTAGTGGTGCAGCTAAACCATATATTAGACCTTCTAGCAAATCAAAAAGGGCTATTTTTTCAACAATATCAATGCTAATATCAGTATCAATAATCGCTATTTTCCTTACTATCTTCTGGACATCAATAGTTGATGTTTGGGGAGGCAGAGCCGGTCAATCAAAACAAATTCTTAAATGGTTAACTACCTTCTCTACAAGACATTATGACTTTGCTCATAGAGGAAGGTCTATCTCTGTTGTATGGACCAGTTTCTGGATTTCGGCTGTTGTTGCTTTCTTTGGTGCGTGGTTGACCCTGATAGCAGGATACATAGTTGAAAAACGTAAACCGAAAGGGCACCATCTATTGTATTTGGTAACAGTCTTACCAGCTGCAATTCCGGGTCTTGTTCTTGGTCTTGGCTATATCCTCGCTTTTATCAAGGTAGATTGGCTCTATTATAAACCATCCATCATTATCCTAAATATAATAGTAGCTAATTTTACACTCGGAATGCTTTCCACTATGACTAATATGAAGAATATAGACATATCTATAGATGAAGCAGCCACATCCCTCGGTGCAGATTTACCTAAGACATTTTTCAATGTCATCTTCCCGTTAAGCAGTATCAGTTTCTGGAACAATGTACTATTTTTCTTTGAAAGAAGTATGGTTACCATCTCAGCCGTTATCTTTCTTGTTTCACCCAAAGTAGATCTTGCTTCGATAACAATTATTCATCTTATAGATGATGGATATTTTGAGAGCGCATGCGCTATGTCCACCATTGTAGTCGCTATTGTTGTGGCTGTTCATGTTATCTTTTCAATTGTATTGAAGAAGCTAGGAAAGCAGGTAGTGTAATTTTTTAGCGTGATGATTTAGATTGACAAATGTTTAATAAATATTTATCTTGAGAAAAATTCTATTTAGGAGGAGAGTATAAATGGCAGATGTAAAAAAACTTATGAACCCATGGCTCGATGGATTAAAACCCTATTTTTCGCCCCACATTGAAAAGGCATGGCAGGATACAAATTTAATCCGTATGATGTCAAATGAAGGACCATTCCCCCCTCAAAAAAAAGTTTTAGATGCTCTTATTGAGGGATCAAAGATAGCAAATAGGTATCCTGATTCTCTAACCAATATTAAAGAGAAAATAGCCGAATTAAATGGTTTGGATGGGCCTGATTGGGTGGTCCTTGGTAATGGTTCTACTGAAGTGCTTGATATGACATTTAGAGCCTTTATGCAACCCGGAGATGAACTTATTCAGTCGCTTCCTTGCTATGGTATATACATTCAACGAGCTAATGTTATTGGTGCAAAGACTGTTTCTATACTTGCAAAGGACAATTGGGAATATGATATCGATGCAATAGAAAACGCAATAACTCCTAAAACAAAAATTATAATTCTTGCAAATCCAAACAATCCTACTGGAAATCTTATTGAAGATAGCGTATATGAAAGATTAGCAAAGCACGATATAGTTGTAATCGTAGATGAGGCATATATTGAATACTCAGGCCTTAAAAACTCAAAGCTTCATCTTATTAAAAAGTATCCAAATATGATTATATCCAGGACCCTTTCTAAAGCTTACGGGCTTGCAGGAATGAGGTTTGGTTACATGCTTGGTCAACCAGAGATTATCAATATTATTTCAAGAATAATCCTCTCATGGAATATCAGTATAATGAGTGCCTTTGGTGCTTATGCTGCCTTTAATGATCAGGAAGGAATGCAGGAAAAGGTAAGATTGACAAATGAAGGAAGAGACTACATAGAAAGCGAACTTTCCAAAATAGAAGGCCTTACAGTTTACCATACAAATGGTAACTACATTCTTATAGATGCTTCCCCCACAGGTGCTACTTCTGAAGAGATCGTAGATTACATAATGGAGAAACATAAGATCATCCTCAGAAAACAAAATCCTTTTAAGGGAAGAAAAGGTCTATTTAGAATAACTATTGGATCCAAAGAAGAAAACGAAAAGTGTGTCGCCGCGGTTAAAGATTTTTTTGAATCGATTAAGAAGTAGATTTATATCTACCATTATGTTTAAAGTATAAGCCGGGTTTTGATACCCGGCTTTTTTTATTTATTATTAATGAGTTTTCCTTAATAAAGTATAATATTTCGAACCTTGATTTATCAAGGTGTGAAATCTTTAACTATCTATGAATATATTATATAGCATATTTTTCTGCTACGCTCGAAATTACAAAAGGCCCATTTTAAAAGTAAAACCAATAATCAAATCGCAAAGTTCTTCAACCCACGTCTTTTATTGCTTCAGAGGCAACTTCTCTATCGTCAAAATGGATGGTTCTATCCTTCAAAATTTGATAATCTTCATGACCTTTGCCTGCTATTAAAACTATATCATTTTCATTTGCAATCTCAATCGCTTTATATATCGCCTCTTTTCTATCGTGAATAATAACATGGTTTTCTTTACTGAGACCCTTTTTAATATCTTCTATAATTTTTATTGGATCTTCACTTCTAGGATTATCCGAGGTAACAATTGCAATGTCAGACTTTTCTTCGACAACCCTGCCCATTAAAGGCCTTTTACCTCTATCCCTATCACCTCCACAACCAAATACTGTAATAATCCTTCCTGTTTTAAAATTATTTGCAGCATCAAGAATGTGTTCCAGGGCATCAGGGGTGTGTGCGTAATCAACAAAGACGTTGTATCCTTTATTATTATTAACCTTTTCAAACCTTCCCGGAGCAGGTTTAATTTCTTCAATTGTTTTCTTTATCAATTTCTTTTCAATTCCCATTTCTCTGGCAGTTGCATATGCTGCAAGAATATTATAGATATTATGCTCACCTACAAGCTTTGTTGTAAATTCCTCATCATCAATTAAAAACTTTGTACCAGACACCGTTAAAGATATTATACTTCCTCTAATACCCGCTTTTTGACTTAATCCATATGTTTTTATGCTTGCTCTTGTTAAATTTACTAATTTTTTTCCATATTCATCATCAATATTTATAATAGCATTTGAATTACTATCCAATTTTCTAAATAGTAAAGATTTAGCTTGAAAATATGATTCCATATTCTTATGAAAATCTAGATGGTCCTGGCTGAGATTTGTAAATATAGCATATTTGTAATCCAATGGATCGACCCTCTTCATAGAAAGGGCGTGAGAAGACACCTCCATAACAACATGAGTTACTCCGTTATCTCTCATCTCCTTGAGCATATATTGAATATCTATAGCATCCGGTGTCGTGTTGGATGCTTTAATTTCTCTATTGCCATATCTATAGGAGATTGTACCAATAACCCCGGTTTTGAATCCCGCTTTTTTTAATATGTCTTCTATAATATAGGTAATTGTTGTCTTTCCGTTTGTACCTGTAACTCCAATAAGTACTAAATCCTTAGATGGGTTTCTAAAGAATTTTTTTGCAAGTAAAAGATTATAATACCTTGTATCTTCCACATATACGTAATCAATACCATTTAGCTCCTTAATTCTTCCCTTATATTTATTTTCAGCAATTACTGCAACAGCTCCTCTATTTACAGCATCTTCGATATATTTAACTCCTTCTTCCTTATAACCTGTAATAGCTATAAACAAGGACCCTTTAACTGCTTTTCTTGAATCATTTACAATATATTTTATTTCAGGATTATTATTAATATTTTTAATTTTTATAGAATCTTTTATTAATTCATTTAATTTCATATACCCTCCCGGCAATCTCTACAAAAATTCTTACTTATCCGATATATCTTTTTATATTGTTGATCCAAATATAATCATAATTAGCCAGATTTTTGAATCAAATAAAAAATAATATTTAAATCTTTTTGAATAAATTGTTGATAATTTGATAAACTTTATTAACTTTTATTTAACAAAATAAAGTGAGGCAAAGAAAATGACCATCTCATTACACGAATATATAAGCCTGAATAGAATATTTTTTTCAACAAAAGAAACAAAGCAAGAAGTCATAGACGAACTTGTTAATGTATCGATTGAAGATAATATGGTAAAGGATCTAAAAACTTTCAAAGAGGCTCTTTTAAAAAGAGAATCAATTATGAGTACGGGAATCGGTTATGGTGTTGCAATACCTCACGTAAAACTTCCTCAAATTGAGGATTTTTTCATTACAATCTGCATTCATAAAAAAGGGGTTGACTGGGGCTCTCTGGACAATAAACCAGCATATCTAATATTTTTAATAGCAGGTCCTGATAATCAACAGGAGAAATATTTAAGAATCCTTGCCAAGCTAACTCTGGTTATAAAAAATCCAGAACGCAGAAAAAAATTGATGGAGTCTGAAACCAAATATGAGGTTTTTGAAATATTCAGAGAATTTTAATTTCCTTTATTGGAACAAAATCAATATAAATGGACCGGCAAAATGGAACTTAACACTTTGCTCTATCTTGGAATATCACTCGCAATAGCCTATGTAATCAAAAGAATCGTTGACAAGTTGCATATACCCTCTGTTACTGGATATGTCATAATCGGCATAATCATTGGCAAATCTATTATCGGCTTTTTGAACAGCAGGGTAATAACAGAGTTTTCAGTTGTATCAGATCTTGCTCTTGCAATAATAGCATTTTCAATTGGTGTTGAACTTAACAAAACTACTCTATCCAAGCTGGGTTCTTCTATTGTTGTAATCGCTTTCGGAGAGGGATTCGCAGCATTTTTATTTGTATCTGCAGTTTTTTATGCCCTTGAACCTGATAAGCTCTATCGTGCACTTATATTTGGCTCTATTGCTTCTGCGACAGCACCTGCCGCAACAGTTTATGTTATTCAACAGTACAAAGCGAAAGGGCCATTAACCTCAACAATACTCGGAGTAGTCGGTATAGATGATGCAATTTCATTAACAATATACGTATTCGCTTCACTCTTTGCACAATCGATTCTACTAAAAACTCATTTATCGGTTGTAAAAATTATTATTACACCAATTTATAAAATTGCACTATCAGTTATAATTGGTGCGGTCCTTGGATTTGCCTATATTGTTTTGTTTAAAAAGGTCAGATTCCATGATGATCTTTTACTCGGAATAGGTGCAACAATTCTTATTGGGATGGGTCTTTCGGATTTTTTGAAATTATCCGAGCTTCTAACGGTAATGACACTCGGTTCTGTTCTGGTAAATTCTGATCAGATGTTGGCTAACAGATCTAAAAAGGCAATTGAAACTTTTTCACCTATTATTTTACCACTTTTCTTTATGTATGCTGGAGCAAGGCTTGATGTAACGTTAATAACAAAAATCGGCATCCTTGGATTGATATATACAATTGCAAGATTTTCAGGAAAGGTTGCCGGTGCATCATTAGGGGCTATAATAAGCAAAGCCCCATCGGTTGTAAAAAAATATATAGGTTTTAGCCTTTTACCTCAGGTAGGGGTTGCAGTTGCTCTATCTCTTGCCGTACAAAAACAGTTTGGAACCGGTGCCTTCGGTAAAGAAGGAGTAGAGCTTGCAAATATAGCTATTAATATACTACTTTTTACAACGGTTATAACTGAAACGATAGGACCTTTTCTTACAAAAACAACATTAACCAAGGCACAAGAAATCAATATGAGGGATTAGAAATGTACTATTTAATTATTCAACTTTTCAAACAAGAATATAAAGAGGATCTTTTTCTGGCTTTTACCAGTTGTGGAATAAAGAAAGCAACCTTTGTAGAAGGATTCAACTTAGATAAAACACTTCAGGAAGAATTTTCCCTCTTTAAAGGTATTATCCCCTCTAAAGAACAGATGGAAAGATACTCAATAATGGTTCATTCAATCGTCGAAAAAAAAGAGGATATTGATGATCTAATAAATCTATTAATAGAATCTGGCATAGATATAGATAATGAAGAAATAATGCGTATTGTTCTTCTCCCTGTAATTCGAGTAAAGGATTCTGATATCGACTGGAAAAACGAAAATCTTTAAAATAAAAAATATTATTCATCTTTGATTCTACTTAAAAAGGTAGAACGCTGTAATTTCGTGCCTTGATTAATCAAGGCTAAAAATCTTTTTTTGCATAAAATATTTCGTAGCTTTGCTCAAAAGAGCATTCCATTCCGTTATATTCGAAAACAAAAGATAGAGCTACTCTTGAAATGATAAAATCCATTTTTTAGTACAGTCCTATCTATTTTATAAATAAATAGTAGCATAAGAGTTAGGATTTAATGCATATTTTCGTCATTCGTTTCACAGTTGGAATTTTACCTAACCCTTAACAGCTCCTCCTGCTAATCCCTGCACCAGCTGCTTTTCTATCAAGAAAAATAAAACTACAACCGGTATGAGAGCAAAGAAAGAAGCCGCCATTAAATACTGCCACTGAACCATCCACCTTCCGATAAAATTGTACAAACCTACGGTTAATGGCCTCTTATCCATCGTTTTAATAAAGGTTAATGCGAACATAAATTCATTCCAGGATGCTATAAATGAATATATAACTGTGGTTACAACCCCAGGCATTGCAATCGGGATCATAATTTTATATATTGTACTTACCCTATTACATCCATCTATTAATGCCGCTTCCTCAATTTCCTTTGGTATTGATTGAAAATAACCGTTTAACATCCATATATTAAAAGCCAAGGTAAAAACAGAATTGACAAGTATCAAAGAGATGTAAGTATTCAAAAGATGGAGCTTTGACATTATTTTAAAGAGAGAAATTATCACAATAACCGGCGAAAACATCTGAACAACTAAAAACATATACAGAAGAAAGTGTCTTCCTTTAAATCGCAATCGTGCTACAGCATAAGCTGCAGGAATACAAAGAAGCGTATTTAATATTGTTGAGCCAGATGCTATTATAAAGCTATTTAGAAAATACTTGGCCATAGGGTATTTTGTCCAAATAACCTTAAAGTTCTCCCATGCTATCCTCTTAGGAATCCAGAATGGTGGTTTTGAGTAAACCTGATTAAAATCCTTTAGCATTGTCGATATCATAACGAAAAAAGGAAAAAGTAAAAATAGAATGATAACAGTTGCCCAAAAATATATAAATGCCTTTTTCAAGCCAACATTTTTCTCAACCAAGGTATTACTCCTCACCTTTAAAATAAAATCTTGAATATATTATACTTACTCCAAGAAGTATAAAAAATGTAATCACCGCCATAGCAGAAGCTGGCCCAAATCTAAGAAAATTAAATGAGTATTTATAGATAAATGTTATAAGTATGTCCGTGGTATTTATTGGCCCGCCTTTTGTAAGAATATATATGGTATTAAAATCGTTGAAAGTCCATAGGGTTGAAAGTAGAGTTGCAATTACCAGAATATTTTTTAACAACGGTAACGTAATAAACCTAAATTTCTGCCATTGATTAACGCCATCGACCACAGCAGATTCATAAATATCCTTTGGAATAGCCTGGAGGCCTGCCAAAAAAACAAGAGACATAAACGGGATCCCAATCCATATATCAACCCAAATTGCAGCGAAAAAAGCAGGTATAGGGTATGCGAGCCAGTAAGGAGGATGCTGTGTAATATGCAGCATTTTCAATGTCTGGTTTAAAAGTCCAAAATCAGCATTATAAACCCACTGCCAGAGCATAACACTAATAGGAACTGAAGACGCCCAAGGCAGTATTAAAAGGGTTCTGTAAACACGCCTACCTTTGTACTCTACATTTAACAATAAAGCAATAACAATGCCAAATAGTGTTTTGGTAAGTACAGCAAGACCTGTCCACAAGAATGACCTTCCAAGCACAGCCCAGAAATCCTTAATAAGAAAGATCTGCTTAAAATTACATATACCACAAAATTTAAGGATCTTCCCAAACTTGTTAGTTTTAAATAGTGACATTAAAAAGACATAAACAATCGGATAAAACATAAAAAGAATTAAAAATACTGTTCCCGGTATCAAAAGCAAATATGCAAGCTTTGATTCCGTTGTCCAAAAATGGCCCTTCTTCGCTAATGCTGTATCCATAACCTACCCAATATAGTATTTAGAAAAGTGAAATGATAGGCACGTAGACCTTATGTAATGATAAATACCTTGCTTTGCCTATTTCGTCCTATACTATGAAAAATTATTTTTAAGTAACCTCGATTATTCTATTTTAACATTCTAATTAAAACTTAAATAAAAAGCCCCGGCTAAGTGTACCGGGGCATTTTTTACAGTTATTAGCTACATTCCCCTTATAGCATCAATCTGTTTTGCAGCATTATCAAGAGCTTCTTTAGGTGTTGCTTTTCCAAGGAAAACTTGTCCAATTGCGTTCCATATTATATCTGTACATTCTGTCCATTCAGCAACCAGTGGCCATCCTTTTGCATGAGCACCAGCCTCTGTCATAACCTTGTATACCTTTGACTGAAAATATGGATCCTTGCTTGCAGATTTTGTAACAGGCGGAAATCCTATAAGCTTCTGGAACGGTATCTGAACCTCATCTGAATAGAAGTAATCGAGGAATTTGCCAACCATCTCTTTATTTTTTGAAGAATTAAAGAATGCAATGGAATCAGTTACCATTAACGTCATTGGCTTGTATCCTTCAAAGTAAGGCATCTGGGATACATCCCATTTGAATGGTACATTCTTTGCCTTCAAAATAGCAGGAGTGAATCCACCTGTCATCATCATCGCCAAATGTCCACTAACCATAAGATCCTGAAGTTCATCCCTTGTATAGTTTGTAACTGCAGGCTCTGTTACTTTATATTTATTGACTAGATCGTTCATAAAAGTTAGAGCCTTCACTCCGGCCTCGCTGTTTACAGTACATTTTCCGAGGCTTCCATCAGGATTCCTGGCAAAGAAATCTCCACCTGCTCCATAGAAGTAGTATACAAACTCAGTCAGCTCTGCGTACTTCTTTCCGCTCATTCCCACACCATAGAGATCAGGAGGATTGTTTACTTTTTTTGCAATATCAAGCATTTCTTCAAATGTCGAGGGAGGATTCTGGATTAAATCAGACCTGTAAACCATAAATCTTGGACCCCAAGCATCAGGCAAAGCCAGAAGCTTGCCATTTACGACAGCCTCTTTTATACTTGGTAAAATATTATCCAGAGTTTCTTTTGATACCCATTTTTCAGGCATTTCAAGCTGATCCTTAAACTCCAGTACCCATCTGGTTCCTATAATTGAGAGATCAGGAGGATTGTCGCCACCAAGGCTGGTCACAAGCCTATCATGAACCTGGTTCCATGGTGTTGAGATTACCGTAAGAGTAGCATTGGGATATTTTTTCTCAAATCCTTCTTTCATCTGCTTGGCAAATTCAGGGGTTAAACCATCGTACTCTGCCCATATTATACTGATATTTGCCTTTTCAGCCTTCCCCTTTTCCTCTTTCGTTCCTCCATTGAAAAATAAAAAGAGGGAAACAATGGCTATAAAACTAACCAATAAAATAAAATACTTTCTTTTCTTCATACTTCCACTCCTTATAATGAATTTACAATGATCTTTTATATCATACAATCATAAACTTGTCAATTAAAATTATATCTCACTTTTATCCTGTGAAATTTTGGAATTAATTCTATTTAAGAGTTTTAGCGAAGGAAAATCAGGGTTTAACAGTTTATTTACCTTTTTAAACTCTGTAGCTGCTACTTCATAGTTATCTTCAAAATACATCTCAAGTCCATGCTGATACAATTTAATAGCATAATCTATACTGGTATTTTCATCTAAAAAAACCTCATATATCTCTCTATATTCTTCTTTTTCATTAATCTTTAATCTATCGAGTTTCCTGTATTTCAACTTTGCACTTTCAATCGTACCCCCTGAATCTGTAACACAGTGAACCCCATATTCTTCAGCTAATTCCATCAATTCTCTGGATAAGTCTACAACCTTACCAATGACTATGATGTTACTTCCTATAACCCCTGTTATTCCATTTCCATAAGTTATACCTATTGCATCTTTCCATGATACTCCTGTAAAGTTTTTTTCATTGTTTCTTCTTAAAATCCAGTTATGTATTTCTTTCGCAGTAAGTATCGCGGCATTGAAGGAGCTGCCATAATCTATTTTATTATTCGGAGAAAGTCCAAATACCGCATTAAAGTAATTGCCTTCGAAATGATTTATAAAACCATTTTTACTTTTTACTATGGAACTAACACGCCTGAAGAGGCGTTCAAGCTCTCTGGTAATAACTTCTGGATAAACCTCCATTATTTGAGTAAAATAATCAATCAATTTAAAAGAAATAACTGAAACTGGCATTTTTCTGTTTGAAAATTGTTCTACAAATTTTTCATCCACCCTTTCTAGGTCCTGGATTTCTAATGAATACTTTTTATAGTAATAAGCAAGCTTCCTTAAATTACTTCTCTGCTTTGTGATTTCTTTTATTTTATTTTCTTGGCGCCGTATCGTTAAGTTTATACGTTTAACCATCCTGTTATAGCTTTCAACAAGCTGTTTCTTTAAACTCTGATGGTAATAGTCTTTCCCTTCTATTTCTCTCAGATTGACGGAACCATCAGTTAAATTAAATGCATCTTTAAACCCCTTTGTAATTTCATTGAAAAATCTGGTATCTTCTTTATTTTTCTTTATATCAAAAATTATATAAATCAATAACATAATAAAATACAACAATGCTATTAAAAAAAGAGCCATATTTCTATAATAAAAAATTCCACGCCTGCTATTGTAGATCAAAATTGATAGATCAATAGGTTTGTAGTAAAAATAATATCCTAAAGTATCAGTTGTTTCAACTCTTCCTTCAATCCTACCGCTGGTGAGTTTTTCTATTTTGCTATCTATTGTTCTTTCATTGGAGTATTCTGGATAGATTATTTTTCCTGTACTTCTCTCAAAAAAGGCCATGCTATATTGATTCTCGATTCTATAGTAGGATAAAATGCCTGCAATTTCTTTCTTTAATTTTTTTTCTTCTATTTTTCCATTTACGATTTCTGGTTCTAGAATTTCCAAACCTGAAATGATAAACTTAATATTATTCCTGCATTCATTAAAAAACCTTTGCTCAATTTCATGGCTGTATACTATATCTATTGTAATGAGTATTGAAAAAAGGAATATTAGGCCTATGACAATTTTAATAATGATTGATATCTTTTTATTATCTATCATTAGTCTATTCATCTACCCTTTTAATACGTGCTCCTATTTTTGCCAATCTTTCTTCGAGTTTATAGTAACCCCTATCAATCTGTCCTATATTATGTATTACACTTTTTCCTTCCGCACACAAGCTTGCTATCAGTAGGGCCATCCCAGCTCTAATATCCGGGCTAACTAATTCAGATGCGTACAATTTTGACGGACCTGCTATAACTACTCTATGCGGGTCACACAATACAATCCTCGCACCCATGCTGACCAGCTTGTCAACAAAAAATAATCTTCCATCAAACATCTTTTCAAAAATTAACACAGTACCACTTGCCTGGGTTGCCGTTACTACTGCAATACTGGTTAAATCTGATGGGAAACCAGGCCATGGAGCGTCGTATATCGTAGGTATTTCTCCAAAATGATCATTTTTAATTACCAATCTCTGTTTGCCAGGGACTAATACATTGTTGCCATCTATTTCGACTTCAACTCCAATTTTAGAAAAATAATATTTTATAATCGGCAGATGTTCGGTTTCTGCGTTTTCAATGATAAGTTCTCCTCCCGTAACAGCGGCAAGTGAAATAAAACTTCCCACCTCTATATGATCCCCAATAATCCTCCATTCACCGCCAGATAACCCGCTACTACCAAACACCTCAAGAACGTTGCTACCACAACCCTTAATATGTCCCCCAAGTTTCTGCAAGAAGTTTATTAAGTTCTGGACGTGAGGCTCCGAAGCTGCATTTTTAATAGTTGTTTTACCTTTTGCTAGACTGCTTGCCATTATTGCATTCTCTGTTGCAGTTACACTTGGCTCATCTAAAAAGATTACGGCTCCTTCTAATCTTTCTGCCTCTATAAAAAATCCTCTTCTCTCAGTTCTAACCTTAGCGCCCAGTGTTTCGAGAGCATAAAAATGTGTATCAAGCCTTCTTCGACCAATAACATCACCACCAGGGGGTGGAAAAGAGATATTTTTACCTCTTGCAATAAGAGGCCCTGCAAGCAGAATAGATGCTCTGATCTCACTAGCATACTTCTTTTCAATCACAATTGTTTTTTCCGAAGGGATATTAGTTTTAATCCTTAAACTATCCTCCGATAGCCATTGAACTTCAGAACCGATGCTTTTCAACAGTGCTACCATCATTTCAACATCCTTTATCCTCGGCACATTACTCAATTGAACTTCATCATCAGTTAGAAGCGTTGCTGCAAGTATCGGGAGAGCTGCATTTTTATTACCTGTTGGTTTTATTCTTCCAGAAAGTGAGTAACCACCCTCAACAACAAATTTTTCCATATTAAACCACCCAGATATAAAATATTTTATTTAAATATAAGCTTACTATAAAAACCAATTTTTGTCCTTTCGAGTAAAGAAATAAAGTTTTTAGAATATGTCTACTCTATTATATAACTTTATTTTATAATAAACTATAAAAAAACCTTCAACTTTTATTTGTAATACAACCATATTATCATCATATTAAATAAGTTGAGTTAATTGGTAAAAGTCCTAAGAAATTCTGATAAATTACCAAATTTTTATTAGCTTAAACTTTGACTTAGATTCACATCTCACACACTATTTTTGGAGGAAGTTGTATGAACACAGTAAGAACCAGATTTGCTCCCAGTCCTACCGGCTTTCTTCATATTGGCGGACTTCGAACTGCTCTTTTTGCTTTTCTATTTGCAAGGCATAATAGAGGTAAATTCATATTAAGGATTGAAGATACAGATAGAACACGATATATCGAGGAAGCACTTGATGATATCATAGAATCATTAAAATGGATAGGAATTAATTGGGATGAAGGTCCGGATATAGGAGGACCCTTTGCTCCCTACAAACAATCAGAGAGAAAGTCTATCTATAGTGAATATGCCCATAAATTAATTGAACTTGGAAACGCTTATAAATGTTTCTGTTCGCAGGAGAGACTTGAAAAGCTAAGAGAAGAGCAGAAAAAAAGGGGTATTAAAATCGGTTACGATAGGCACTGTAGGAATCTTTCAAAGAAGGAGATACAGAAAAAAGAGAACCAGGGTATTCCTTATGTAATAAGATTAAAGGCCCCTCTAAAGGGCGAAACTATCTTTAATGACAGTATTAGGGGAGAGATAACTGTTCAAAATCAAATGCTGGATGATCTAGTTCTGTTAAAATCGGATGGATACCCAACTTATCATCTTGCAAACGTAGTTGACGATCATCTCATGAAAATTACACATGTCATAAGGGGTGAAGAATGGATTTCCAGTACTCCAAAGCATATCCTGATATACAATGCTTTCAATTGGGATTGCCCGGAGTTTGCTCATGTTCCCGTAATTTTAGCACCTGGGGGTGGTAAGTTATCTAAAAGGCATGGAGCAACAACAGTAAAGGAGTTCAGAGAAAAAGGTTATTTAAGCGAGGCTCTTTTAAACTTTATAGCACTCTTAGGATGGTCTTATAATGATAAAACGGATATTCTTGATATGAAAACTCTTATTGAAAACTTTACCCTCGAGAGAATTAATAAATCATCAGCAGTATTTTCATACGAAAAACTGGATTGGTATAATGGAATTTATATCAGGAAAAAAACTCATTCAGAACTATTTGAACTAATAAAACCCTTTATTATCAAATCCCAACTTCTAAACGAGGAAGAGATAGAAAAAAATAGAGACTATATCTTAAAAATTATACCACTAATTCAGGAGAGACTAAAATACCTTTCAGACGTAAGAGAATGGATGTGGTTTTTCTTTGATAAACATTTTAAAATAAAAGATACGAAATATCTTATACCGAAAGGTTTAACAAAAGAAGAAACAATTGACCTGTTTAAAAAGGTAAAAGAAAGGATATCTTCTTTAGAAGAGTTTACCAGTACACAAATTGAAAATGCCTTAAGAGATTTAATTAAAGAGCTCGAACTAAAACCAAAACAATTTTTCCTTCCCTTAAGGGTGGCTGTTACGGGCACCAGAGTTTCTCCTGGATTATTTGAAACAATGGAGGTACTTGGTAAGGAACGAATTATTGAAAGATTAAATAGGGCTATCTTACTTCTATAATTAAACTTTTCTTGCCTTATCAATTCTCGTTTAATTACATTTGAGCTATACTTAAAACCCCTATTAAATGCTAAAGGTTATAAGATGAGCTATATTCTACTTTCGATGATCCCGTTTATTATTGCCATTGTACTTATTATATGGAGAGAAGAACCAATACTTCCCCTGCTATTATCCATTTTTGTAGCTCTCTGGATTTTATATCGCTTTAATCCAGTTTCTGCCTTTTTGAAACTTGTAGGATTTGCCATAGCAAACTCTTTAGGTGAAACAGATAATATTCTTCTAATTATAATGATAGCAGAAGTGCTTATCCTCTTTTATCTTTTTAGAGAAGGTGGTCACATTAAAGCTCTAATCGGTATAAAGAGGTATAAAAAATTATCTCGATATATAATTGAATATATAATGATAGGGTTTTCATTTTTACTATCCTTTGAAGAAAGATTGTCTACCTTGATGAGTGGAGTGTTTTTAAAAGCTTTTGTTAGTGAAAAGGGTATTACAAAAGAAAGATTTTCCTTCCTAATTAATAACTTAGGCCCTTCTTTCTATACCCTTATTCCTTTAACACTTTTTACCCCAATTGTAACAAGGATTATCGGTGGTTCTCTATCATCGCTGGGAATCGATTACCCATCTTTAAAGATATACCTACACTCCATCCCTTTTCAATTTTACAATATTTTTTCTCTTATAATAATAGCCTCCTCTTCAATCTTGAAAAAGGATATTATACCAATTGCTAATCCAATAAAAAAAGACTCTTCTCTTAATTCAACCAAAGCTAACTTATCTAAAGAAAAAGAGGATAAAAATGCTTATTCTCTAGTTATCGCCCCATACAAAAAAATTGGAAGAAAACCTGATAAAATCAATGATAGTTTATACAGTGCCGGTATATCCTTTGTGGTCACAATTATAGCATTAGTCACAACTGCCGTATTTCTTATTGCACAATTTTACAAAGGAAAATTAATTGAAGTACAAAACTTCGAAAAGATATTTACCGCTGCTATATTTGGTGGCATACTTTACTATATAATTTACTCTCTTATATTCAGATCTATATCAATAAAAGAGTTATCTACAAAAGATAATTGTAATGCCAAAACTCTCATAGTTATATTTTACATAATCCTTTCACTTGCATTACTGTTCATAGCAAAAAAATTAGAAATTTTCAGCAAACTTACTGAAATTATTTTTAGCAGTGGAAAAATTAATCTTTCATGGTATCCGCTTATTTTTTTCTTTATCTCTGCGTTATCAAGTTTTTTAACCGGTTCACGTATTACAGTACTCTATATCCTCATACCTATAGCTTTTAAACTTATAAGTCTAAATCTACCCGATCCTCTTATTATAAATTATTCCCATTATGCAGTTCTCGGTGCAATTATATCAGGAAGTAGTTTTGGAATTATTAATTCACCGCTTTCCCTGATTTTTATAATATCCACGGCTTCAAGCGAATTATCAATAAAAACACATTTTGTATCACAGATCTACTACTCTGCTATCGCACTGGTTTTTTCAGCCCTATTTGGGTATTTACTATCTTTTTTCAATATATCTCCATACTTATCAATTACAATGGGTTTAATATTCATATCCTCTTTTTTCACTTTCGGCAAAAGATTCTTGGCTGGTAATTGATTATACATTTTATGGATTTCTCTAATCTTGCTAAAATATGTTCTATTTATAAGTTATGAACCTTTATGAAAAAATTGTGTTTTATCCTTTCAAACCAATCGAATACATTTTTTTGTTTTCTAAAGTGACATATTGAAATACCCTTTTGAGTGAAGTGTCGGAATCTTTATTATATAAGGGATTACAACCATCTCGTTTTGATAAATCAAGATTCGGAAAGAGGACTCTCTACAATATATAGAGTTAGAGGTTTACTTGCATATTATTTAATCGAATAAATAAATTAAAATTGATAAAACAAAAATAAAGATAAATAATTAATTGAATTATCTATTTAATTGTGATAAATTTAAAAACTACAAAAACCTTTAAAGGAGCTAAAAAGTGAAGGGAAATGGAAAAATAATAAGCACTGAAGAAGCAGCAAGACTTCTCGGGGTATCCCAACAATCAGTTAGAAAATGGTGTCAGAGTGGAAAAATAAAAGCTAAAACAACTCCTGGTGGATTTTACAAAATAGAAAGATCGGAGCTTGAAAGGTTTCGTCAGGAATACAATATGCCAAACTTAGACGCTAACGAGTTTGTTTTAATTGTAGAGGAGAATAAAGAGAGAATTAAGTTTATAAGTGGACTTCTAGAAATGCTTGATTTTGATGTTGTAACAGCAAATGATCTTATAAGTCTTGGAATTGCTATTGGTAATCACAGACCCAGCTTTATTATCGCAGGTACAAAATTATCAAAACTGCCAGTCAATCTTCTTCTCTCTTCTTTGACAGATAATGAGGAAACAAGAAACCTTCCGATCCTTATTATTGAGGAAGAGGGTGAGAATATTGAAGCAGATATTGAAAAATACGCCGATAATAGGAGGATCAGTATTCTTAAGGAGCCTCTGGATATACATCAGTTTAAAAGAGAAGTTGAAAAACTTTCTTAGTGCTAATATTCAATAAATCTCGGTAGCTCAATTTTAAATATACTACCTCTATCTATTGTACTATAAACCTTAACAAGTCCTTTGTGGGCTTCAACAATTTTCTTCACAATAGTTAATCCAAGTCCTGTTCCTCCCATCTCCCTTGATCGGGCTTTATCAACCCTGTAAAAACTCTCAAATATTTTTTCCAGATCAGATGGAGGTATTCCGATGCCTCTGTCAGTAATAGAAACGATCACCCTTCTGTAATCACCATCCAGCAGGACATTCACATCATCGTTACTGTACTTCACAGCATTATCAATTAAATTTATTATTGCCAATTCAAGCAATCTTGGATTACCCCGAACCATAAAGCCATATTCCATCCCACTGCTTATTATATTCCTTGCATTATACTTCTGCCTAATTACCGTTATTGCATTGTTTATACAGTCATTTATGCTGATAATCTCCTCTGGTAAATCTATAGCTCCAGATTCTATCTTGGAGAGAACAAGAAGGTCTTCTATTATATTTTCCATTCTTAAAATATTTTTTTGGATTATGTATAAGAACTTTTTTGCTAATGGGTCATCAAAACCATCCATAGTCGTTAAAGTTTCAACAAAACCCTTAACAGAGGTAATAGGCGTTTTTAGTTCATGGGAAACATTAGCAACAAACTCTTTTCTTATATTTTCAAGTTTTGATATTTTTGTTATATCATAAAGCACAATCACGACTCCAGTTCTTGAACCAAAAGGTGTACAGGTAAACTCAA
This sequence comes from Spirochaetota bacterium, assembly GCA_003645695.1. Lineage (GTDB taxonomy): Bacteria > Spirochaetota > B62-G9 > B62-G9 > B62-G9 > B62-G9. Next base: position 29,777 of record QNBN01000005.1, read on the forward strand.
TCCTTCTCTCATCAGGCACCTTAATTGAAACAACACCGGATACTGTATTTCGTCCCTTTATAATTGATTCAACACCTTCTTTCAATTCTCTTGAAACTATCAGAGAAAATAAGTTTTTACCTACAAGGTTTCTCGACTGATATCCGAATATCTCTTTAGCCGATTTATTAATCTCTTTTATAACACTTTTTCTATCTACAAGAATTATTCCTTCATGCATGCTTGAAAGTATCTTAATGGTTTGATCCTTTATAAGGCTTAACTCCTCTTTCCCCTTTGTAATACTATCTATCATTCGGTTTAATTCGTACGAAACTAAATTCAAATCATTGCTTCGAAAGTTTGGAATTCTTATTGATAAATTTCCATTAGAAAATGATCTTATTGAATCAGCTATTTTCATAATTGGGTATGTTACTTCTCTTATCATAAAAAAACTAAACAGTGAAACTATGATAAAAATAATTACTCCACCTAGAACAACAGTGGATGTTGTTTTGTTAATTGTCCTATCAATAACATATATGGGTATTCCCAGTCTTATAATCATAGGAGGTTTATCATCGTATTCAAAATACCCGGCTACGAAAAACATCTTTAAACCTATATATTCACTCCACCTTATACTTTTCCCCCATCTGTCACGCACGGCCTGACTTACCTCAGGCATAGTTAACTGATTTTTCATTTTAAAAGGATTGTAGTGAGTATCAAGTTGAACATCACCATTAATATTTATGATAGTTATCCTTGATTTACCTTCCAGTTTCCACCATCTGATAATGTCGGGCTTTTGAGTTTCTGAAAAAACTTGCGATAACAGTAGAGCTTCAGTTTTAAGTTCCCTCTCCAGCGAGCCGTAGTATGAATCTTTTATTATAGCTCTAAAAATCAGGCTTGTTGCTACTATTGTAATAAATATGAAGCTTACTGAAACAATATATGTTTTCCAGTAAAAGTTGGCTAACCCTCTATTTTGTTTCATTCTTTAATCTGTATCCTACCCCTCTGACAGTCTGTATCATCCAACCCAAACTACCAAGTTTTTTTCTTAGTGAGGTTAGATGTACATCTATTGTCCTTTCCGTAACAAAATCGACATTTCCCTGAGTTTCCCGCAGTAATTGTTTTCTGGTTAAAACTTTGTTTTCATTTTCTGCAAGAGTTTTTAAAATATTGAACTCCGTGGTGGTTAACTTTATTTCATTATCATTTACAGTAACCATATACTTTTGTGGGTCTATTACAATAGGTCCTATATATATGGGAGAAGATGAGATGCTTCTCGCATCGGGTTCCATTCTTCTGAATACTGTTTTAATTCTTGCTATCAGTACGGATACAGAAAATGGTTTTGTAATATAATCATCCGCACCGAGATCCAGTCCGTTAATTATATCTTCTTCCTCTCCCTTTGCTGTTAACATTACAATAGGGATATTTTTTAGGTCTCTATCATTTTTTACAATTCTGCAAACATCGAGTCCATCAAGACCTGGTAGCATTAGATCAAGTACAATCAAATCCGGTTTTTGTTCCCTAATAATTCTTAGACCTTCGTTCCCATCCGATGCAAGTAAAACTTTGTACCCCTCTTTAGTAAGGTTATAGTTAAGAAGCTCTCTAATATCTTCCTCATCATCTATTACCAGTATTTTCTTACCAATACTCATATTACAATCACCCATAATTATTTTGGATACCTAATTTACTACCATCCAAAAACTCTGTTAACTTAATATTAACATAAATTTAAAGTTTTATTAATAATAATTATTATTAAAAAGTCGAAATTACTACCATTATATTTTTTTATACCATAATTCAAATGTACAAACTATAAAAAAGGAGAGGCTTCCGAGCCTCTCCAAATTTAATTTAAATATGGTACAACTCCTGCTTCTCATCAAATATTAGTAAAAATACACTGAACCTGAATTATTAATAGATGGCCTGTTCAGTTTCAATATCAAAGAGATGAGTTTTTTCCAGATCAACAACAAAACCAACCTCTTTTCCCAGCTCTGTTTTATAATGGCTCGGTACTCTGACAACCATATTATCCTTCCCTGCACTCAGATATAGGAATATTTCCGAACCCAGAGGTTCTATAACCTCAACCTTTGCTTTTATAAGAGTACCCCTTTTCTCAGATTCTCTTACTATATTTTCATCGATAAGATCCTCAGGTCTAAATCCAAAGATTGCCTTTTTACCTTCGTAATCCTTAACCTTATCATACGCATCTTTCTTAACGGCAACAGTAAATGCACCATTCTTTACAAAATAATCAGAACCCTGCTTAACAACCTCAACTTCTATAAAGTTCATAGGCGGGCTTCCAATAAACCCTGCAACAAACTTGTTTACCGGATGATTGTAGAGATTCAGAGGATCTGAAATTTGCTGAATAAGACCGTCTTTCATAACTACAATCCTGTTTCCCATCGTCATCGCTTCTACCTGGTCATGCGTAACGTATATTATTGTAGCCTGGAGATTTTGGTGTA
>QNBN01000006.1 GCA_003645695.1 Spirochaetota bacterium
TTAAAACCTTTTTTAATTCTTCTCTTTTAAACATTTCTAAATCTCCAGTAATTTTTTTATAGGCCACTTGGAGGAACCTCCGAGTGGTATTACTGAAGATTTATACAGTTTATTTTACACTACAAGGCTAAGTATTACTCTATTTAATTTTTCCTTTTATCGATGACTTTTTTTCTTTTTAATCTGCGCTTGATTGACAGAGGCTCAACAAGCTTTATTTTGGGAATGATGTCAAGCTTCTCCTCAATTTCTTTGCTGATTCTTTTTTCTATTTCAGCTAATCTCTTCATCTCATCATAGAATATATCTTGAGAAACCTCTAATTGTATTTCCACCTCATCAAAGCTATCTTTCTTGTCTATTACTATTTGAAACTTCGGAAGCTTGCCTAAAACATCCTGCAGAATTTGTTCAAACTGCGATGGGAAAATATTTTTACCGTTTATTATAATCATATCATCAATTCTTTCTGACACCCTTGCCATTCGGATAAAGCTTCTTCCACATTCACATTTTTCATTATACAGGGTGGTTAGGTCACCTGTCCTATATCTGATAAGTGGATATGCCTCTTTTGTTATTGTTGTTAGCACCAGTTCTCCTTTTTTACCGAAGCCTAGGGGTTCTCCTGTATCAGGGTCTATTACCTCAGGTATAAAGTGATCCTCTGATATATGAAGCATGTTCCTATATTCACATTCAAAAGAAACTCCGGGTCCTATAATTTCAGTTAATCCATAATTATCGTATAATTTTATTGACAATCGATCTTCGACCTGCTTTCTAAAGTTTTCACTCCATGGTTCAGCCCCTAATAAAGCAGTTTTTAGAGATAATTCAGCGGGAGTTATTCCTTTATCCTCCATAATTTCACACATCTGTGAAAGAAATGTTGGAGCGCATATGCATACAGTTACCCTGTAGTCTTTTATAATGGTTAGTTGTTCTTCTATATCAGCAGATGACCCTGGAATGACAGATGCCCCTATTCTTTCAGCCCCATAATGAAAACCTATACCACCAGTAAAAAGCCCATAGGGAAAACTTATCATAATAATGTCATCAGTAGTTACACCTGCTGCCGATAGGACCCTCGCTGTAAGGTCTGTCCAGTGTTCAATGTCGTTTTTTGTATAACCAACAATTATAGATTGACCTGTCGTCCCGGATGTAGACTGCATCCTTACCACTTCCCTCAGAGGAACAGCAAACATGTCGTATGGATATGCAAGTCTTAATGTATCTTTTGTTGTATAGGGTATCTTTTTTAAATCTTCCAGGGAAGATATTTCAAAGGGGTCAAATGATATCTTATCGAAAAGATTTTTATAGTATGATACTCTTCTATAAACTCTACTTAAGGTTTGCTGGAGCCTCTCTAATTGAAGCTGTTCGAGTTCCTCTCTATCTATTGTTTCATAATCTTTATTCCATATGGCCATTTAAATCCTCCTTATCAGAGTTGATAAATAAGCAGGTAAATATGATTTTAAAATAAGTTTTACATTTCTGTCCTGCCAAGATATGCTCTCATAACTTCTTTGTTATTCTTAAGTTCATCATTGCTTCCAGAAAGTACAATCTGGCCTGTTTCTATGACATACCCTCTTTCACAAATTTCCAGCGCAAGTTTGGCATTTTGTTCAACGAGGAAAATGGTTAAGTTTTCACTTCCCCGCAGTTTTAAGAGTATATGAAAAATATTTTCAACGACTTTAGGCGCCAGGCCTATTGAAGGTTCATCGAGTAACAGAAATTTAGGTCTTGCCATTAGAGCTCTTGCAATTGAAAGCATTTGCTGTTCACCGCCTGATAATGTTCCTGCAAGCTGGTTTTTTCTTTTTTTAAGCTCTGGAAATATTTCAAATATCTCTTCAATTCGTTTTTGAATATCCCTTCTATTTTTTCTGGAATAGATGGAATATGTACCAAGAAGTAGGTTATCCATAACATTCATAGGATAGAATAGCTGCCTGCCTTCAGGGACAAGAACAATCCCAAGTTTTACAATTTTTGAAGGTGGAAGTCCGAGGAGTTCATTATTCTTAAAAATGATTGAACCTTCAGCCTTTTCAGCAAGGCCAACAATAGCATTCAAAAGGGTGGATTTCCCAGAACCATTTGCACCTATAAGGGTTACTATTTCTCCTTCTTTAATATGAAGGGATATAGATTTTAGTACGCATATGGACCCGTAATAGGCTTTAAGTGATTTAATCTTTAACATTTCTCTCTTAACCCTAATTAATATGTTGTCCCCAGATAGATCGATATTACCTTATCATTTTTCTGGATTTCCTCTGGCTTCCCTTCGGCTATTTTCTCTCCGAAGTTTAATACAACTATTCTATCGGATATTTCCATTATCATATCCATATCGTGCTCAACTATCAGAATTGTGATTCCAGAATCATTAATATCTTTAATTTTTGAGATCAACGATCTAGTTTCTGTAATGTTTAATCCTGCTGCAGGTTCATCAAGTAGAAGCAACTTTGGATTTGATACTATAGCGCGCGTTATTTCTACCAATCTCTGTTTTTCGAAGGCAATTTCTGAGATATTTTTATCCTTAACATCCTCGATTCCCATCCTATTTAGCCAATAAACGGCTTTTTCCCTGATATATTTCTCCTCTTTCCTATGTTTTTTAGTATTAAATATCGTTGAAATAATACCGGTTTCAGCATGAATATCCTCTCCAAGCATTACATTCTCAATCACTGTCATATTTGAAAATACACCTAGAGTTTGGAAAGTCCTTGCAATACCCAGCTTTGTTCTCTCGTAAGATTTTAAATGATCGATTCTTCTTCTATTAAAGATAATTTTTCCGCTATCAATGGGTATTAGTCCGCTAATTAGATTGAAAAGGGTAGTTTTCCCGGCACCATTTGGACCTATTACAGCAGTTACCTGGTTTTCATATACTTCGAAGCTCAGATTTGTTAACGCCTTTAATCCACCAAACCTTTTTGAAACATCATTTATTGTCAAAATAGAAGTCATCTTAAATTTCCTTCTTTGTCTTTTTTAAAAATGGTATTTTTATTTTTATACCATACAGTCCTTCAGGTCTAAGTAACATAATGGACATTAGAATTGCCCCATAAATAAGGATGTCAAAATCCTTAAAAAATCTTAAATACTCCGGAAGGAGAGTAAGAATTGCTGTTCCCAGAAAAGCTCCCCAAATATTTTCCATTCCTCCAATAGCAACCATGGTTACAAGCAAGATTGAAAAGTTCAGGCTGAAAGACCCAGGGCTTAGAAATGTTACATAGTGGGCATAGAGGAATCCAGCAAGAGCAGCGTATCCTGCGCTTAGTGTGAATATTCCCAATTTTACCTTTGATGTGTTTATACCCAGGGTAGAGGATATCTCTTCGCTTTTGTTTAACGCTTTTAAAGCCCTTCCTATCCTTGAGTTTACAATATTAAGGGATATAAAGAGTATGAAACTTACTATAGCCCAGATGAAAATATAGAATTTTTGATCAGAATCCAATGAAATACCAAATATTTTTATTACCGGTATTTCTCCAAAACCTGAGGGTCCTCCTGTTAAAGGTATTAGTTCATTGAAAACAATATAAACAATTTCTCCAAGGCCAAGAGTGGCCATGGCTAGATAATGACCTTTTAATTTAAGCGTAGGAATTCCAATTATAAAAGCTATAAAAACTGTTATGGCAATAGAAGCTAAGAAGGACACTCCAATTGGCAATCCAAATTTTGCTGTTAAAATCCCCGAAGTGTAGGCTCCAATTCCAAAAAAAGCAGCCTGACCCATGGATATCTGACCAGCATACCCCATTAGGAGGCTTAGCCCTATTGTGATTAAAAGATTTATACCGAGAAATATTAGTACTCCTATATAATAGGGGTTTTTAAATATTAGAAGAAAAATAAGTGCTATGACGAATGTAACAACAGCCTTGAAGGAAGATTTTTTAATCATTTCTTTTATGCTCATATTTAAGGTTTTTTTTAATTATATTATTACATATGCTTTTTAATGAATTAGGATCACATGTATATAAATCAATCAATTAAAATGACTTAAGCTTATGCTCTTCTTTTTTGACAAAAATACCGCCAGGACTGAAAAATAGAACTATCAATAGTACCAGTAGTGCAACTGCATCCTTGTATCCACTTGATATTAATCCTGCCGAATATGATTCAAGAAGTCCAATTATCAGGCCAGCTGCTATGGATCCCCACATATTACCAAGCCCGCCCATAATTGCTGTACCAAAACCCTTTAATCCAAGTAGAGATCCTCTATCATAATCGACAAGAGTAATGGGGGTTACAATTACTCCGGCAATACTTCCTATAAATGCACTCAGTGCAAATGAGAGCAAAACCATTGATTTAACATTTATTCCAACAATGCTTGCGGCCTTTTTATTGAAGGAGCATGCTTTCATTGCTTTCCCAATGAGGGTAAAATTAAAGAAAAACATGAGAAAGAAAACAATAACAATCAAAGTGCCAAGAATCCAAAGGGACTGGGGGAGAATTGTTGCTCCAAAAAAATGTATGGGATTATCGCCGCTGAAAGATGGTAGAACATATGAATCCTTTCCCCATAAAAACATTGCTCCGCCCTTAAAAAGAATGGATGCTGCTATGGTTATTATTACCAATGTTATGATATGGGGGTTTTTTAATGGATGAATAGCAAACCTTTCGAAAAGTATACCAAGGGCTGTTACAATTAAGACAGAAAACAGTGCAGCAACTATCAGGGGGAAATGTAAACTCTGATGGAAATAGACAGCAATCATACCACCGAGCATAACAAAGTCACCCTGAGCGAAGTTTATGATTCCGGTGGAGTTGTAGATTATGTTAAACCCAATCGCAACCATAGCATAAATACTACCAATAGTAATTCCTGAAAGGGTGTATTGTAAAAGCTGATTTGCAAGATTCATCTACCATTCCTGATTCCAAAGTTGATTCATACAGGTATTTATATAATATGTGATTTATAGATTAAGTTCAATTGAAACGTTAAGATTAAAATTTCTGGATAGATTAATCCCCTTGAATTAAAACATTACTTTTTTGACTTTTTGCTTTGATTTTTGATTTCTATTGCTTAGGGGTACTTCCTTTTATAGAAGGTACCCCTAAAAAATGTATTACTATTATTCTTCAAGAACGGTAAAATGTCCGTTTTTAACAATTAGCATTTCGAAAGCCTCGGGAGTAAGGCCATTGTGGTCCTCGGGTGAAAAATTGAATACTCCACCAGTACCAATAAAATTCTTTGTATTTTCAATAGCGTCTCTTATAGCATCTTTATCAGCACCAGCCTTTTTTATTGCATTTATCATTAACCACATAGCGTCCCATGCGTGCCCACCAAATGTACTAACAGGTTCATTAAATCTCTCTTCATACAGTTTTTTATACTGAACAAGTACCTTCTTTTGGGGATTACTATCCGGTACTGTATCTACAGCAAGAAGCCTTCCTCCAGGGAAAATAATACCTTCAGCCGCTTCACCTGCGGCTTTTACATATTTGATGTTTCCAAAGCCATGACTTAAAAATAGTTGCATATGCATTCCAAGTTGCCTCATATTTTTGGCCACAATAACCTGCGCTGGAACTATCGACCAATTTACAATTGCTTGAGCATCTGTGCCTCTGATTTTTGTTAGCTGGGGCGTCATATCGGTATCCTTAGGTCCGTAGGTCTCATCTGCTACAATTGTAATTCCGTATTCCGGAGCAAGCTTTTTTAATTGCTCTCTTCCAGCACTTCCAAACCCTGTTGTACCAGACATTATTGCTATTTTTGTTATACCATGTTTTTTCATGTAGTCATATATCCTTATAACGGCATCTCTATCGGATTGAGGTGTTTTGAATACCCATTTTTTTACAGGTTTAACGATTGTTTCAGCGGCTGCACAGGATATAAGTGGGATTTGTGCTTTCTCTACAATCGGAATAATCGCCATGGTAGTACCGCTTCTGGATGATCCAATAATTCCAATTACTTTATCACTATTGATAAGTTTCTTGACTGCATTAACAGTTTTTGTAGCGTCACCAACCGTATCCTCTATTATAAGCTCAATTGGGATGCCGTTGATTCCACCATCTTTGTTAACCATATCTGCGACCATCTGGGCAGTATTTCTTTCTGGTTCCCCGAGCCATGATGCAGGTCCAGTTATGGCAAATATAGCTCCAATCTTGTAGCTTTTTGGCTTTTCCTTACTTTCAGACTTGCTGCTTGATGCTGATACAGTAAATGCTGCTACAGCAAGAAAAGCAAGAATAGAAATCATTGTTACAATCTTTTTCATTAACCCTCTCCTTTATAAAATTATTTTTATTTTATTGTTTAAACATAAACCGATATACATATTGACTTATCACTTTATCCCAAAGTATATATTTCTAATTGTTTGTTATTAAATAGTTATTCTATATAAAAATATTCTAATTTGTCAACATTTATTAAATTTCAGTATGTGATTATTTTACAAATAGACGATAATAATTTATATAAATTTAGCCATTTTTTGGATTCATTTAATAAAAATTGTATTAAATTTTAAAGAAATTGGAGTTAGGTTTAGATGAGAAAAAACAGATATTATATTTTTATGTTGATACCAATAATTCTATCTATGTTTATAATAAATAGAATTGTGGCTGATATGGTAGTGACCTCAGATCTGAATAAGGATGGTAAACCAGACGCGTGGAGCTACATAAGCGGGAAAGTGGTAACGAGACAGGAGCTTGATGTAAACTTTGATGGGAAGGTAGATTCTATATATGTATATGATAATAATGGCAAGGTAAAAGAAGAGATCCTGGATACAAATTACGATGGTAAAATGGATAATTGGCGTTACTATGACAATGGAAGCCTAACTCTTGATGAGGCTGATAGCACCTATAACGGAAAGATTGATGTATGGATATACGTAGATAAAGATAGAGTGTATGAGATAAAAAAAGATACAAATGGTGATGGGAAACCTGATTCCATTACAAAGTATTAGATGAAGCTGCAAAACTTTCTTGACGCATTCGCTGTGAATAAATATATTAAGCTTGAAATTAGAGTTGGCTGGCGTAGCTCAATGGTAGAGCAGCTGATTTGTAATCAGCAGGTTGCGGGTTCAAATCCCATCGCCAGCTCTATTTGGGGAGGTTCCCGAGCGGTCAAAGGGAACAGACTGTAAATCTGTCGCCGTATGGCTTCGGAGGTTCGAATCCTCCCCTCCCCAGATTTTTTTCCTCAAAAAACATCTAATGGATGAGTACAATTATAGATCAAGATAAAATAGCCTTGTCCTATTGAAACTCTTTTACATACTGCCTATCCTTAATATTATGAATGAAATTTAAATCATAGAAATATTGTCTTGCAAAAAGAGATTCTATTATTTATATTAAGATTAGAGGTTGGATATGGGAATACCACTCTGGATATGGATTGTAATGGGCCTTAGCGTCATTAGCTGGATAATACCTGATGGAATACCAGGAGAAGAGTTTTTGCTCCCGGCAATTGCAATTATAGGCCTTTTATTGAGGCGTCGGTTGCTTAGAAATTTTTATCAACAACAATATCAACAGTATAAAGGCAAGCAGGGCCAGCAAGCAAATTATCATAAAGCTGGACAATCATATACAGGGAGCGGTCAGGGGCAAAATACAAACAGTTTCTATAATCGATTTAGAAACTGGCAGTCTGGTTTCCAGCAGACTCATACAGAAACAATAACAAAAGATCCCTATGAGGTGCTCGGAGTTAAAAAGGGGGCATCTGTGGATGAAATAAAAAAAGCATATCGAGAAAAGCTTAAAAAGTTTCACCCCGATGTAGTTGAAAGCCTAAAACTGGGTCCTGAATACAGAGAGATGTTTGAAGAAAAAACGAGAGAGATTCAGAAAGCTTATGAACAACTTGTTGGAAAATGATCAGGTTAATTATTTATGAGATTTCCTTTCAAAAGTGGTGATAAATCCCTCCATAAAAATGAGATAGATCAAGCAATAAAAAAGCTAAAAGGGCTCTATAAAAAATATGCCAGTATTTATGGAGAAGCTGCTTTTAATTTAAAAGCTTTTGAGAAAAGATATATACAGGCGCTAAAAGACAGAGTAGATATAAATGCCTTTCTTCATGCGGAGATATCCGTTTTTGAGGAATTAAAGCGCCGGGTTACGGATTATAAAAGAAATGTTTCGGAAAAAAAAGACAGCGGAGTATCGTATAGTGAAATAGCAGATAGAATAATAGAGGAAAACCTCTCAAAGATTAAGAAATATAGATATGTTGATATTCATCCTGATGCGGAAGATGAGGTTAAATATCTATACGGAGCTGTAACGGATTTTTATTACAATACATGGTCTTTGGCATCTGAAATAATAAGGAAAATGAACAACCCATCATTGAACAAGCAACGGGAAAAACTGGAACACGATTTTTCTTACTATGTAGTTCCCTTAAAGGGGGTTTATTCAAGAGCAATTGATGATTATCTATTCGTATTATCCCATAAAAACCCTGTTGATAATGAAAAAGCAGCAGTAAACTTTATAAAGTATGGAGGTATTCTCCTGAATAACTGTAAGAAGTTAATGAGCGAGGTTTGCAATATTTTATTGAACTCAAAAGATACAGATAATGCCCGGAGAATGTATTATTTAATTGAGATAGTGAAAAATATTATATCGGATTTCAGGCTGATGGATATAAGGAGTTTTTGAAAGCAGGATATTGCCTATTTTTACCTAAGAATATGCATAAGAAATATTTATGTAAAGCTGAAGATTCTGGGAATTGAAAACTAAAATAAAATATCAGGAGAGCAATGAAAGATGCATGAATGGGCTTTTGCTGAAGGCATTATAAAAACTGTTGAGGAAGAGGCAATTAAGAATCGATTTAAAAAACTCTCAAAAATTTATATTGTGATGGGAGAGTTGCAAGGTATAGATAAAGATATAGTCAGTTTCGCACTTGAAAACCTTAAAAAGGGAACAATAATGGAAAAAGCTGTATTTGAGTTTGAAGATGAAGAGATGGAGTTTGAGTGCAGGAACTGTGGTTTTGTATGGAAAATTGATAGAAATGGCGACATAGACGAATTAATTAAAGAAAGCATTCACTTTGTGCCGGAAGCAGCTCATTCCTTTATTAGCTGTCCTAAATGTGGTAGCAAGGATTTTGAAATAACAAAAGGCCGAGGAGTCTATATAAGTCGCATTGATGGGGAGCTATAGATGAAAAATTATAAAATTGATCCGAGAATATCACTAATAAATGATAGAATAAAAAAGATAAAAAATATTATACCTGTAATAAGTAGTAAAGGTGGTGTAGGAAAATCCCTTGTATCTTCTGCTCTCGCATGGGGCCTAAGGGAATATGCAAATACTGCCCTGTTGGACCTGGATTTTTGGGGTGCTTCTGATCATTTACTTCTTGATGCTTTCAAATATATTGACGGATTCCCTGAGGAGGATAGGGGCATTCTTCCGGTGGATATTGAAGGTTTGAAATTTATGTCTGTTATCTATTACACACAGAATAAACCTCTTTCTTTGAGGGGTATTGAGTTTTCGGATGCCTTCATTGAAATAATGTCGGCAACAAGATGGGAAAATTTGGATTATTTAATCATTGATATGCCTCCGGGATTAAACGACCCTCTTTTGGATGTATTGAAGTTTTTTCGAAATGGAAAGTTTGTAGTTGTTGCAACACCATCTAAATTAGCAGTAAATGTTGTAAAAAAGACGATAGAGTTTGTTAAAGAACAAAAATATAGAATTTTGGGATTGATAGAAAATATGGTCATGGATGGAAAGTCCACACTAAGAGATATTGCGGACACTTATGGAATTGAATTGATAGGTTCAATCCCGTATTTCAATGATCTTGAGAGAGAACTTGAAGATTCAAATAAATTAAAAGAAGGGAGGTTCTTTAAAAAAGTTTCCGAAATGTCGAAGTACTTGTTAGAACAATCAAAATAATTTTTTTACATCTTTAATATTTGTTTAATATTTGGGAAATATTAGGGTACGGTTATTTACGTTTGAAAACAAAAGATATTTCTTTGCTTTATTCAAAAGAACAAAACCCAGTTATTAAAAACGGACTTATGTATAATTAGTTTTAGTGAGGTTGTCATATAGGGATAGTTAATTTATATACTGGCTTAAATCAAATATAGAAAAACAGTTATACCTTTTTAGATTTCTGTTTTGATGTAGAGCGGGATTCTTAAATAGATTTTAATGGAATTAGAACAAATTTCTTGAATAATTAATTAAAAATTATTAATATATTTTGATTAAGCGGCCGTCGTAAAGTGGTATTACCTCAGCCTTCCAAGCTGAAGTCGTGGGTTCGATTCCCATCGGCCGCTCATCTTTTAACTATTTTCCTGATCCTTAGTAGATCTTTCTTCCTTTCTTCCTTATATCTCCGACTTTATTTTCACCACTTAAATCCTTTATCAAAATTTTTTCATCTAATTTATTTATTAATCCTTTTATCCAAAAAATCTATAATCATAATTGAATTCACCTTTTCGAATTTTCAGATGACAACTGCGGTAGATAATTAACATTGGTTACAAAATATTCGTATTTACAACAATAAAGAAATTTTAGGTATTGACAATATGCTTAAAAAGAGTATTATAAATACACTGCAAAAATTACAAAAAATCATTAATTAGGAGGTATATGATGAAAAAGAAGCTTTTACTTATCATTCTCAGCCTGATTTTTATTGTTTCTACTGTGGGCATTTTACAGGCTGGTGGAGGGAAAGAATCGAAGAAAAGTGAGCAACCCCAGGAGCAAAAAGTAGAGAAAAAAGCAGAAAAAACTGAGGAGGCTCAGCAGCCCGTTCCTGCAGAAAAGCCTGAAGTAAGAAATCCAGATACTATTATCTATGCAAGATATGGGACAATCCAGAGCCTGGATCCACATAGAGGATATGATACATCCTCAAATGAGGCAATAATGAACATGTATGATACCTTAATTGCTTACAAAGGAAGCTCAACGGATGAATTTGTTCCAATTATTGCAGAGAAGGTTCCTTCTGAAAGTAATGGACTTATAAAAGACAACGGAACAACATACATCTTTCCAATTAGAAAGGGAATAAAGTTCTGGGATGGTACAGAACTTACACCCGAGGATGTTGAGTATAGTTTTGAAAGGGCAATGGTAACAGATCAGGATGGTGGTGCTGTTTGGATGATCTTTGAACCGCTTTTAGGAGTGCCCGGGTCAAGAGACGGCAAAGGAAATATTGTTGTTAATTTTGAAGATATAGATAGAGCTGTCGAAGTGGATGGCCAGAATGTTGTATTTCATCTTAAAAATCCATATCCTCCATTTTTAGCAATCCTTGCTCAGACTTGGTCATCCATCCTGTCGAAGAAGTTTATGATTGCAAATGGAGCATGGGATGGTACTGCCCAGAACTGGAAAAAGTACAACAATCCAAAGCAGGGAACAGAAACTCTCTACAATAAGGCAATGGGTACCGGCCCTTATAAACTTGCAAAATGGGAACCAGGGGTTGAAATTTCCTTTGTTAGGAACGACAACTATTTCCGTGGACCTGCAAAGGTTAAAAATGCCATTATAAAGATAGTGGATGAGTGGACAACCAGAAAGTTGATGTTCACAGCGGGAGATGCGGATATTGTTCAGGTTGATACACAGTATTGGCCTGAGATGGAAAAACTACAACATGTGAAGATAGATAAAGATCTACCGACTCTTTCAAATAGAGCATTTTTCTTCAACTTCAAGATAAACACAGAGGGTAACCAGGATGTATGGAGTGGGAAGCTTGATGGCCAGGGTATTCCTTCAGATTTTTTCAGCGATGTAAATGTTAGAAAGGCCTTTGCCTACTCCTTTGATTATGATAACTATATAAAAGATGTTTATCTTGGATATGGAATACAACCTGCCAGCCCAATAGTAAAAGGTCTTCCTTACAGGGATCCGAACGCACCGAAATATCACTTTGATTTGCAGAAGGCTAAAGAATATTTCCAAAAAGCATGGGATGGACAGGTTTGGGATAAAGGTTTTAAGATGACTATTATGTATAATACTGGGAATGAAGCTCGACAGGTTGCATGCCAGATGTTGGAAGAAGCTGTTGAATCTCTTAATCCAAAGTTCCAGATTGAAATCAGAAATGTAGATTGGGGGAACTACCTTAATTTGATGATTGGCAAAAAGCTTACAATGTTCCTAATTGGATGGGTTGCTGATTTTCCAGATCCTCATAATTTTGTATTTCCTTACATGCATTCTCACGGGGATTTTGCTGCATGGCAAAGTTATAACAATCCCGAGGTTGATAAACTTATAGAAGAAGGAATAAGAACCCTTGACCCTGAAAAGAGACGACAGATATACTACAAGCTCGCAAGAATTTATTATGAAGATGTTCCAAGCTTTCAACTTGTTCAATCTGTTGAGAGACACCACATGAGAGATTGGCTATCGGGTTATTACTGGAATCCGATGAGAGATGTTATGGAGTACTTTTATATGTACAAAAAAGGCTATTAAACAGCTCATAAACCGGGAGTATATACTCCCGGTCATTATAATTTTATTATTTTAAAAAATAGGCAAGTGGACTTTCAGTCAAGATAAGAAACTTACTTTGCCTATTCCTTTTATTCCTATTAAAAATAATTTTAAGTAATCTTAAATACTGTTATTAAAGACAGCAGAGGATGCTGGTATAAAAAAACATTTTTTAAATAGTTAAAACCAAAAAATAGTATGTCCCAGATAATTTCCTGTTTAATGGTGCTACAATGAATTTTCTTAATTATGTAATAAGACGTTTACTTTTACTTATTGTTGTCCTCTTTGGTGTAACAATTATAATCTTTGCGTTACTCAGCCTTTTTTCGCCAGCTCAGAGGGCATCCGCTTTTATCAGGGATATAAAACAACTTAGTGATTTGAATGATATTATAAGGACTTACGGCCTGGATAAACCGATTTATGTACAATACTTTGTATGGCTTAAGCAAATATTTCATGGTAATTTCGGTTGGTCTACCACAGTATCCCGAACGGTACTTGAAGCATTTAAGTTTTTTCTTCCAAATACAATTGAACTGGCATTATTTTCTGCACCTGTAATAATTCTTGTAGGTATATGGCTAGGATCCCTTTCGGCAGTTTATAGAGATAAACCTATTGATCATTTTACAAGGATACTTGCCATTGTGGGATGGTCTTTACCAACTTTCTGGTTTGGTTTGGTTTTACTAATGATATTTTACGGCTATTTTAAAGGATTATTTCCACCAGAAGTTCTTAGTTTAGAGGCTCAAAACTTTGTAAACTCTGCAAATTTTATAAGATATACACACATGAATACCATTGATGCTTTATTAAATGGGAAATTATGGATATTTTTTGATGCTTTAAGGCATCTGGTGTTACCGGTGATAACGCTGACAGTGGTACAGATTGCACTTGTAATGAGAATAATGCGTTCAAGTATGCTTGAAGCCATGGGAAAAGGATATGTTCTAACAGCAAGGGCTAAAGGAGCTAACTGGAAAACAGTAATTAAGAAGCATGCAAGAAAAAATGCACTAATCCCGGTTATAACAGTATCAGGATGGCTATTTGCCGGGATGATGGGAGGAGTTGTAATAACGGAAACAATATTTAATCGAAAGGGGCTTGGATGGTGGTGGGCTAGAGCAGCAACACAGCTTGATATTCCCGCTGTTTTAATGGCTGTACTTTTTAATGGAGTGCTTTTTGTCCTGACAAACCTTATTGTTGACCTGTTATACGCTTATGTTGATCCAAGGGTAAGGTTGAAGTAGTATTTTTATTTTTGATAATTTAGATTTTTTATAGATAAATAGACCTGATTGTATTCTAATTCTATACATAATTGCAGGATATAAAATGTTTTTTATAAAGAAAAGAAGAATAGTACTTGATTTTGAAGAACATCCAAGATTAAAGGAGTTCAGTTTCTCTTTTAAGAGATTTATAAAAAATCCACTATCGGTTACCGGATTTTCAATTATATTTATATTTTTTCTAATAGCTGTGTTTGCTCCTGTGTTAGCGCCGCCTAAATGGCCTCATGAACCATTCAGGATACCTCATCAGGGTTTTGCCATGATTCCTAAGCCCCCATCTCCTGAGCATCCTTTTGGAACAACAACTAAGCAGTATGACATATTTTACGGAGTTATCTGGGGTACGCGAACGGCATTTAGAATTGGATTTATGGTAGTTGGAAGCATACTTATAATTGGTGTGACAGTTGGAAGCATTTCAGGGTATTTTGGCGGGGTTATCGACGAAATCATAATGAGAATAGTTGATATTTTTATGTCACTTCCTACCCTTATACTTGCTATGGCTATTGTCACAGCTCTTGGCAGGAGCCTAGATAATATAATGAAGTCCCTCATCATAGTGGGATGGCCCATATATGCAAGAACAATCAGGGGAAGTGTTCTTACATTAAGAGAAGAGGACTTCGTAAAAGCAGCGAGAGCATTGGGGGCAAGCCATTTCAAAATAATATTTAAGCATATATTACCAAATGCAATATATCCTGTTTTGATATTAGCGTCTCTTGATATTGGATCTATGGTACTAACAGCTGCAGCACTGAGTTTTTTAGGTTTGGGTGCACCTGAAGGATACGCTGACTGGGGACAGATGGTAAGCCTGGCAAGAAACTATATTGTAGGTCCACCTGGTCAGCCTTTACTCTACTGGTATGTTGTAACAATTCCTGGATTATTTATATTGTTTTTTGTACTTGGGTGGAATTTACTTGGTGATGCATTAAGAGATATCTTTGATCCTAAACAGAGAAGAAGATAATACTTTAGGAGAATGAACTTGCAAAAGAATATCCTTGAGGTGGATAAACTAAAAACTAACTTTTACACATATGAGGGTGTTGTTAAAGCTCTTGATGAAATAACCTTTCATCTTGAAAAGGGTGATACCCTTGGCATAGTGGGCGAAACTGGATGTGGTAAGAGTGTAACTGTTCTTTCAATCCTTAGACTTATAATGCCTCCAGGAAAGATTGAAAGTGGCAGAGTAACCTATCTACTTAATGGTACTCCTGTGGATCTCCTGGATGAAAGTGAAGATTTTATGAGGGGTATTAGGGGTAATGAAATATCCATGATATTTCAAGAGGCAAGCAATGCCTTAAATCCTGTATTAAATATTGGGGATCAAGTGTCAGAGAGTTTTCTTCTTCATAGGCAGAAGGAACTTTGTGAATCTGTTTTGTCAAACCTTCAGGATAAGTATAAATCTTCAAAGTTTTTAAAACCTTTTTATAGAACTCAACTTGCAAAATATAGATCCAAGTATTCAAAAGCAAAGAAAAACAGATTAAATGATAGACATTATGGAAGACTAATAATCAAAGAAGCAAAAAAAAGATCAATAGAACTTTTAAAAGATCTTGGTATTCCAAATGCTTCAAATGTTATTAATCTTTATCCTCATGAACTTTCAGGTGGAATGCAGCAGAGAATAGTAATATCAATGGCTCTGGCATGTAATCCCAACATTCTAATAGCAGATGAACCTACATCGAATCTCGATGTTACAATCCAGGCTCAAATCCTTGAGCTGATAGAGAAGCTGAAAAAGACGTATGATAGTTCAATACTCTTTATAACCCATGATCTAGGGGTAGTTGCAGAAGTTGCTAATAAGGTTATTGTTCTTTATGCTGGAGTAATTGCAGAGTTTGGAGATGTTCTAGAAATATTTAAAAATCCTTTACATCCCTATACAAAAGCCCTTCTGCGTTCGATTCCTAAACCCGGGCTCAGGGAAAGACTTGATAGCATCAGAGGGAATGTCCCTAATCTTGTAAATCCACCGACCGGTTGCAGATTTCATCCAAGATGTGACTATTCAATGGATATATGTAAGAAAAATAAGCCAGGAATGTATAGTGTAAAACCTGTTTATGGAAAAACGCATCTGGTATCCTGTTTTTTGTATAAGGATGCAAATAAACCATAATATTTGATTTGTGGAGCATTATAGGTGAAACAATTATTGCTGATTGAGGACCTTAAAAAGTACTATCCCATCACCGGTGGTGTAATCAGACATGTTAAAGACTATGTTAGGGCTGTTGATGGGATCAATTTGGGTATTGATAAGGGAGAGTGCCTTGGGCTTGTGGGGGAGTCAGGTTGTGGCAAGACCACACTAAGCAAGACTATTCTTAAGTTGGAGGAAGCTACAGCAGGACATGTATATTATGCCGAAGGAAATGAGGCAGCAAATCCAGAGAACTTAAAAAATTATGATATAACAAATTATAGGGGACAAAAACTAAAGAGATTAAGGCGAAAGATGCAGGTGGTTTTTCAGGATCCATCAAGATCATTGGACCCCAGGATGCTGGTAAAAAATATTATTGGTGAAGCCCTTGACATTCATAAAATAGCTAAGGGAAAAGAAAAGGTTGATAGAATAGTAGAAATTCTTAACTCTGTGGGATTGAACAAAGATCATCTTATGAGGTATCCTCATGAGTTTTCAGGCGGCCAGAGACAGCGCATTGCAATTGCAAGGGCTCTTGCGACCGGCCCGGAGTTTATTATACTTGATGAACCTACATCTGCTCTTGATGTTTCGGTTCAGGCTCAAATTCTGAATCTTTTAAAGGACCTTCAAAAGAAGTTTAATCTAACGTATCTTTTTATAACCCATCATTTGCTTGTTGTAGAGTATATCAGTGATAGAATCGCTGTTATGTATCTTGGCCGTATTTCTGAGCTTGCTCCAACGAAAAAACTCTTTCAAAAGGCATTGCATCCCTATACAATTGCTCTTTTATCAGCAATTCCTATACCTGATCCAGAAAATAAAAGAAAGAGAATAGTTCTTTCAGGGGATGTTCCTAATTCGGTTAATCCTCCCTCTGGATGTAGATTTCATCCAAGATGTTGGTTGGCTGATGAGAAATGTAGAGAGATTGAACCAGAACTTCAAGAGATAGAAGAGGGGCATTTTGTTGCCTGTCATAGGGTTGATAAAGTATTAAAAGAGTACTATAGTGGATAGAAGCTATTTTGTACGACTGCCTGTTTCAACTTCTTTTAAGTTTTGATTCTTTTCTAAAATCTCTTTGGCAATTTGAAGAAGAGCTTCTTTGTTGTTCTTCTCGGGCTCATCGAGAATTACTTCCAGTAGTTCGTTTAGAATTTTACCTACAATCGGGCCAGGTTTTAAATTAAAGGTATTCATTATATCGTAACCATTAACGGCAAGATCCTTTACGGTAATAGCATTCTCCTGTTCAATTATCTTTTCAATTCTTTCTTTAAATCGCTTAATAGCATTTGATTCGCCTCTTTTTAAACCATTTCCAATCCTGTCTGCCTTTCTTAATTCAAAAAGCGCATCAAGATTTTCTATGCCAATCTTTCTGAGAAATCTTCTTACAGCCCCATCAGTCCAGTTCTCTGTATAATGAAACATGTGATTTCTGATCAAATGTGTTACGAAGTTTACATCTGCATTGCTGAACTTTAAGCGTTTCATGATTATTTTTGCGATTGTGGCGCCTATTATCTCATGATTGTAGAAAACAGATTTCTTGCTTCCCTTTTCATTTTCTTTAATTTCTTTTTTTGCATAAGGTTTTCCTATATCATGTAAAAGGGCTGCTAATCTAATTCTGTAGTCTTTTTCGGTAGCAGCATCGCATGTATAAAGATTATGGTAATAGACATCATATCTGTGATATTTATTCTGTTCAACTCCGTATCCATCGAGAAGCTCTGGTATAGTAATTTTTAAAAGTCCACTTTTCCTCATGCATTCAATGCCAACCGATGGTTTGGAAGATTGTAGTATTTTGATAAACTCTTCCCTTACTCTTTCAGCAGATATCTTTGACGCGACATCCAGGGATTTTTTTATACTTTCATAAGTGTTTGTTTCTATTGTAAAGTTCAACTGGCTTGAAAAACGGCAGGCCCTGTAGCATCTTAAACCATCTTCATGAAATCTTTCAATCGGATTACCAATGGTTCTTATAACCTTATTTTTAATATCCTCAATTCCATTGTATGGATCTATTATTTGATCCGTGATTGGATTGTAGGCTATTCCGTTTATTGTAAAGTCTCTTCTAGAGATATCTTCATATATAGAAGATGCATAGGTTATATATTCTGGCCTACGGCCGTCGATGTATTTACCATCTTTTCTAAATGTGGTTACTTCAATACTATTTTTGTCAATTAAAACCGTTACCGTGCCATGTTTAATTCCGGTTGGGATTACTCTTCGAAAAATTTTCATGACATCTTCAGGACGTGCATCTGTAGCTATATCGTAATCATTAGGCTCTTTACCAAGAATGAGATCACGGAGTGATCCCCCAACAACCCATGCCTGATAACCATTTTTGTGGAGGGTTTCCGCAACTTTTATAATGTAATCTGGTAATTTCATAGTCACAAATTAAGTAAATTGTTCTTGCTTGTCAATATATACAAAATTAGGATAGTTAATTCAGATTTATAATAGATATCTGTGGTATTAAAAAAGGCAGCCATAGGCTGCCTTTCTTGGGGTTGCGTTGAAGCTATACATAAAACTTAAACTCTTAACGGAGAAGCGTAAGAACTGATTGAGGTGTTGTATTAGCCTGAGCCAGCATTGCTGTTCCTGCCTGAACCAGTATCTGATTCTTGACAAAGTCTACCATCTGCTCTGCCATATCTGTATCTCTTATTCTGGATTCAGCTGCCTGAATGTTTTCGTAACCTGCCATAAGACCTTTTGCTGCATACTCAAGTCTGTTCTGATATGCACCGAGATCCGCACGCTGTTTTGATACCTTCATTAATGCCTGATCAATAGCACCTATTGCCCTGTTTGCCTTTGCTGGGGTACTTATGCTAATAAATGAAGCTCCATGGGCTGGACCAATAGGATTTTTTAGACCTAATCCCTGAGATGTCATAGTACCAATAAATATTCTTTTTCTTTGATCCATATTTGGTCCCATGTGTATCCACATGCTTGCTGTAATTGAGTTTTCACCGGTTTCCCTGGCGAATCTACCTGTTAGGATATTCATTCCGTTAAACTGTGCGTGCGATGCAATTCTGTCGATCTCATCAACTAACTGGGAGACCTCAACCTGAATCATCATCCGGTCTTCTGTAGAATAGAGACCATTTGACGCCTGAATTGCAAGTTCCCTTAGCCTTTGAAGAACAGTTTGAGTTTCCTCAAGATACCCTTCTGCTGTCTGGATGAAAGAGATTCCATCCTCTACGTTTTGCTCCGCTCTCCGCATACCCATAATTTGCGATCTCATTTTTTCTGAGACGGCCAACCCCGATGCATCATCGCCAGCTCTGTTGATTCTTTGTCCTGAAGAAAGCTTCTCAATATCTTTGTTGACTGCCCAGGTTGTAAATTTTAGCTGGCGGTTTGCAAAGATAGCGCTGAGGTTATGGTTGATAACCATGATACTCCTCCTTGATTGGGTGGTATTGGACTTCCTTGTCCTGCTAAATGTTTCGGATTAAAAGAGATTTACTTTAGAAAATTTTTAATGCCTGTTGTTTTCCTGAGGGTTTGTATATATTTTAAGTACTATAGATGAGTCCACCATAAATTAAATGGCTCAATCAAAAGTTTTCTCGAATTATTTAGTATTTACATTTGAAAAAGTAAGATATTTTGCCGCTTCGCACGAAAGGACAAAACCAGTTTTTAGAAGGGACTTATAAACCATTGTTTTAGAGGTGTGTAAATTGAAAGTGTTTATATATCTAAATGGAAATAGAAGAAGTTCTGATTTTTACTTAGAAGAATATAAGAGAGAATATAGAAAGGGAGATAAAGTTATATGTGCCAATGGTGGGTTTGATTTTGCAGCTTCTATCGGTATTAAACCAGATGTTGTTGTTGGAGATTTGGACTCTAAAAAGGTTGCCATTCCAGAGGGTATAAAATTGATTAAATATCCAGCAGAAAAGAATTTTTCTGATTTTGAACTTGCTTTGGAATATTCCAGACGACTGAATCCGGACAAAATAGTTGTGTATGGAGCATTGGGCGGTCGTAAGGACCATGAAATTATCAATCTGATTATACTCGCCTATGCAAACATTCCTATGGTATTTGTTGAAAAGGAGATAGAAGTTTACAATGTTAGAAATTCCCTTACTATTCTTGATAGCAAAGGTAAAACTTGTTCATTGGTCAGTTTATCGGAAAACACTATCATCAGGAATTTAGAGGGATTTAAATATAGGATGGCGAATGAACTGTTAAACCCTTCGAGTAGGGGATTATCAAATATTATAACAGAAAGCACAGCAAAAATTGATCTAGAAGGAAGAGCCGTATTGTTTTTTCTTAATAAATAGATTGTAGATGTTACCTAAATTGTAGACATTATTTTATTTACGCTATGTCCTTAATGTCATTGCGAACGGAGCGATAGCGGAGTGAAGCAATCTCGATTTGTTACAGAGTCAGAGAAAAGAGAGATTGCCGCGTCGCCCTAACGGACTCCTCGCAATGACTCGTAAGAGGTTATTGAAAAGCCATCGGTGATGTCATTGCGAACGCAGTGGTTTGAGCGAAGCAATGCAATCTCGGATTATTGCTTTAGATGATTTCACTTACATGAAGTTAAAAGCTTTTTAATATGGCTCAAATTTTTTTAAATGCCTCTCTCAGGCGGTTCATGGTGATTAACGGATCTTCAACTATTATTTTGGCACCGCCTATAATATCAATAAAACCAAGTTCATTTCTAAATCTCGGTATAACATGCATGTGGATGTGGGGTATGCTTGCACCAGAAAAATCTCCCATATTGTATCCAAAGTTGAAACCCGATGGACTGTAGAGTTCTTCAAGTATATCGAGGCTTTTTTTTAATAGTTCTGATATTTCCTGTTCCTCGTCATTGGTTAAGGTTCTAATGTCTGTTATATGTCGGTAAGGAAAGATAAGCAGATGGCCAGAATTATAGGGATATTTGTTAACACTTATCATTACATTTTTCCCTCTATACACGGTAAGGTTATTGACCTTGTTTGAATTTTTTGCTATCTCACAAAGAATGCAATCAACATTCGGTCTTTTTCCGTGAAAATATTCCATTTTATGAGTAGAAAATAGATTTGTGAACTTTAAAGGCAATCGATTACTCCTGAAAGTTCTTATTGCTTATTTTTTTTACCAATCATTTCCCAAAATTTCAGATAATCGTACCACTTTTTTTCTTTTGGACTTAAAGATATTGAACTTTCTGCAGGTTTTTTCGTTATTTTCGAACTTAAATTATTTTTTTTTGTCTCCGGTACACTCTCACTTGTCCTGGAATTTTTCTGTGTGTTCTCTTTAAATTCCGGAGTGGAAGGTAGATTTTTCTCCAGATTCTCTTCAGATAAACCAGGTATTGGAATGAAGTTTTTTTTGCCTGTTGTTATTTCAGGAGTTTCAGATTCTGTTATTGAAGGGAAACCCGATTTTCCTTCGGGAAGCACAACAACATGGATTTTATCGCCAAGTTTCTCAATATACATGTATTTTAAAAGATTTGGATATTTTTCGACCAATATTCCTATATCTTCAAGGTGTTTTAGCTCTGCCTTATCTTTTTCATATTTAACTGTAGCCTCTGCTTTTCTTTTGAGCTCTTCTTCTTTGGATTGATATAACTCGTTTATATATTTTATGTAAAGCTGAAGAGCTCTTGTATAGATATCTATCTGGGGAATAGAATTGTAACTAATATCAAGCTTGAAATTGTGAATTCCATATGTGGATAATTCACAAATAATATCTTTTTTAATTTTTTCTTTCAGCCTTTCCAGTACTGAATAATCAATTTGTTTATTATCAGAATTAAATTCTTCAAAAATCTCCAGAATAAAATTGGATACACTGTGCTGTATACTGTTTTGAAGAAGATTTTTAAAATAACTTTCCTGCTCTTCAATGATTCCTCTGGATATTAGTATTGTTGCAGCTTTATAATCTATTGTATATTTGATTTTACCGTCAATTCCTATATTGAAATTGCCAAAGTCTTTAAGGTCTTCACTTCCAGGAAGGGTAGCAGAAAAACTAAAATTGATAACTGTTGGAGTATTTTTGATAAGATAAACCTTAAAATGTTTTGGTATCAATTTTTGCCAGAACCAATAGAACTTACCAGCTTTAAGTGGATAGTTTTCTATTCCGGTTATTGATGAAAAGGCAATGCCATAGTATCCCGGGTTAATACTTACCCACCCAAAATAAAGTCCTGTTCCGCTTATGATGACCAAAATTATTAAAATGATTATAAACTTTTTCATTAATTTTTACCCGATTATATGAAGATTCAATTTTGTATTAATTTTACATCAAAAATTTGGAATTACAATAAAAATATAACGTATTGATCAAAAATTAAAATTATTTGATATTTAAACATAGTAAATATGGTTTTATTCATCAAAATGCTTTCGAATCCTAATCTTCTGAATTTATTAAATTTTTAATCGTTCAAAATTTCTAATTGTACAATATATCTTTTAGACATAACATTTTACATTGTTCAAAACCATTGGTAATTGATAATTATATAAGTTTCAAAATTTCCTGTAATTATTTTACATTTTTACGGGCTTTTTCATATCAGCATATAATATCTCAATTAGAATACTAAAATGTTTAGGGATATTTAAATATAATTTTTATAGGTAAAAACGTATTTTTCTTTATTAAATTACAACATTGATATATTTTTCATTTGTTAAATTGAAAATATAGGGAGATAAAGTTGAGTTTACAGTCATTTTATGAACTTGTCAGGGTTATGGAAAGGTTGAGGGCTGAAAATGGATGCCCATGGGATAGGAAACAAACTCATGAGAGTTTAAAGCCCTACCTGATTGAGGAGACCTATGAGGTTATAAGTGCAATAGATAGCGGAAATGATGATGAATTAAAAGAGGAACTAGGAGATTTGCTTTTACAAATTGTTTTTCATGCACAAATAGCGAAAGAAGATGGTAGGTTTGATATTGATGATGTAGCTAAAACCATAGTGGAAAAATTAATCAGAAGGCATCCGCATGTTTTTGGAGATCTAAAAGTTAGCGGATCTGATGAAGTTTTACAAAATTGGGAAAAGATCAAAAAGGAGGAAGGTAAGGAATCAATATTTGATGGTGTACCTGAGGGATTACCGTCACTTCTTAAAGCAAGGAGGGTTCAAGAAAAAGCGAAGCGTGTTGGATTTGATTGGAATAATATAGAGGGAACACTGGATAAAGTTAAAGAAGAGTTTGATGAGCTCAGTGAAGCAATCAAATTTGGAAAGAAAGAAAAGATATCTGAAGAGTTTGGTGATTTGCTCTTTTCTTTGGTCAATGTATCGAGGTTTCTGGATATAGATGCTGAGGATTCTTTAAGACAAACTATTGAAAAGTTTATGAAGCGATTCAAGAGTGTGGAGAAAATTATTAAAAGTAAGGGTGGCAAAGATTTAAAAAACTATACTATAAATGAACTTGATGAGATCTGGGAGGATGTAAAGAGGAGAGAAAAAAAAGATGAATGAAATGCAAAATGAGATACCAATCGTAAATAAAAAGATGAAGAAGGAGGATAGTTTTGAATATTATCTTCTAAAAAAGGTAGGTAAAACCATTAAGAAGTATGGTATGATTGAAAAAGGAGATAAAATTCTTGTTGGTGTTTCTGGTGGAAAGGATAGTTTTACCCTTCTAAAGATACTTCAGGATCGCAGAGGATTTTATCCGAACCAGTACGAAATTCTCGCTCTTCATATCACTACAGATCTACCATGTGAAGGACTTATGGACCCAATAATTCTTGAAAATTACCTTAGAGGAAATAATTATCCCTATAAGATTATTAGCTCACATATAAAAAACGATAAGGGGCTTAATGCCTTCTGGTGTTCATGGAATAGAAGGCGAATATTGTTTGAAACAGCGAATAGAATGGGTTTTAATAAAATAGCTTTAGGGCATCATAGGAATGATGTTATTGAAACTCTTCTTATGAATATCTTCTACCATGCAGAAATATCCACCATGCTTCCTATACAATCTCTTTTTAACGGGAAAATGACGATTATAAGACCGCTTTACAATATACCAGAGCATGATACTGAGAAGTTTGCAAAAATGTATAATTTTCCTGCAGCCCATTGTAGATGTCCATTTGAAGGAGAGACTAGGCGTGAAATGTTTAAAAGAATTGTCAACGAAATCGAAAAAGTTCATCCAAAGGCAGGGGTTAATGCAATTAGAGCTATGGAAAATATAAAAATGGAGTATATGCCCCTCTCTGTGATTAAAGAAAATATCGATATTTAAAAGTCCAATTTAATAGTCTTATCATATTAAAATAAGCAATTTTGCTTATTAAAGGAATTTCTTATTTCTTCAAATTGGTCAGATCGGTTTCATCGAAATTGTGAGAATAATGGATCCTATTGCAAATGCTAAGTATCGATATTAAAATCAATATAATTTATATTTTAAACGAGGGATCCCGATTCGAGTAAAGAGCAGCAATTTCTTCTATTAAAAGTTATTTTTTATAGTTTGATAACTCTGAAGCATAATGTTTTTCTGTGTATGGATCATAACCACAGAAAATAATTTCATCAAAATAATCAGGATTCTCCTCAACAAAATCGATTACTGCTTTCACAGCTACTTTAGCTGCTTTTTCAACAGGGTAACCATACACTCCGGTGCTAATTGACGGAAAGGCTATAGTCTTAATTCCTTTTTCTTTCGCTAATTTTAGGCTGTTTATATAGCAATTTTTAAGCAATTCTGGCTCCCTTCGATTGCCACCATGCCATACAGGTCCTACTGTATGGATTACATATTTAGATGGCATATTACCCGCCGTTGTAATAACAGCCTCACCGGTTGGGAGTCTTCCGATTTTGGTAACAATCTTTTTGCATTCTTCCAGTATTGTAGGCCCTCCGGCCCTGTGAATGGCTCCGTCAACACCTCCTCCACCCATAAGGCTTGAATTAGCAGCATTCACTATAGCATCTACTTTTAAAGTTGTTATGTCAGCAACAATTGTTTTTATAGTTGTCTTACCTCTCTTTATCTCCATTTTTTTCCCCCAAAAAATTAAGAATAAAGCTCTATATGAAAAAGCAATAGGTAATCGCAGTTTATTATTAAAAAGTGAAAATTTCTATTTTATTTATATTGCCGGTATGTTTTTCGAAAAACATATAGATTAGAATTACTTATTGTTATACCTATAAGTTTGTTTGTTCATTTATTTAGTTACCTGAATATATAGGGGCTGTTCAATTTATGTTTGTATTGCCTCTATTATTCTTACATTATAGTTAAGGAATTCAAGCCAACCGTACTGTTTTGCTTTTTGTTTTGATATCACGAGGTATGGCATATATTTTGGTTCAACCGGTTGTTTTAACAGTTTTAAATGCGTCTCTTCCAGAAGTTTATTTCCCTTAATTGCATTACACCTTCTGCAAGCTGCTACCTGATTTTCCCATGAATTAGGACTTTCAGGTTTCTTTGATGGAGGTATTTCATCCCATCGACTTATAGGGATAACATGATCTACGGTAAGCTCATCAATTTTAAACCTTTTCCCGCAATATTGACATCTCATATCGTCCCTATAGATGATATTTAATCTTGAGTATACAACCTTTTTCCTGGGAATACGATGAAAATTTAAAAGCATGATAACACGGGGCAATGGTATTGAAAGATATTGAGAGCGGATTACATAATTTTCATCAACCTTTACCGCTTCAGCCTTGTTTAATATCTGTAATGTTACTGCTTCTTTTACATTACAGATATCGATAGGTATCATGCTTGAGTTAAGTGTTAAAACAGGGGAATCTAACATGTAAAAATAATAATATATAAAAGAAAAATTTTAAAGAATTTTTATACCAATTCAGAAAAATATAGCTACTAATACGGAATAGTTCCTCCATTTACACCAATGCTTTGACCATTTATAAATCCTGCTTTTTCACTGGCTAAAAAGAGAGCTATATTCTTAATATCATCCACTGTACACGACCTTTTCATTGGATTTTTGCTGTTTCGCTTTTTTATCAATTCCTTTAACGAGCTTACCCCTTCTTTTTCAAAGGATATTTTGAGAAGGGATTCATTTTTCCAACTTTTAGCCTCTATTTCACCTTCAGGATATACATCGGATGGACATATAGAGTTAGATGTTATACCGTATTTCCCTAATTCAAGAGCAGCGGATATGGCAAATCCTCTATTAAAATATTTTGAACCTGAGTACAGTGGTAATCCAGCAGAAGCTTTTAATCCCGAATTGGAGTTTATATAGATTAATCTTCCATACCCTGCTTTTTTCATAAGTGGTATAGCATATATGGTCGGATATATATATCCCGTTATGTTTACATCGAATATCTTTTGTAGTATTTCGTCCTGTATTTCCTCAATGTATTCTGCACTATTAACAGCGGCGCAATTAACGAGAATGTGGAGTGTTCCAAACTTTATCATTATTCTTTTAAATAGATCTTTCACCTTTTTTCTGTTCGTTATATCGCATATTTCTTCTATTGCTGAAGGCTTATATCCTCTGGTGGCTCTCTTAAGACCATCAGTATCAATATCAACAAAAATAGTTTTGCATCCTTCTTCACATAATCCCCGTGCTATTGCAGAACCAATGCCTCCTGCAGCACCTGTAACCAGAGCAATTTTATCATTTAAACCAAGGTCCATTATTTTTATCCACCGAATAGTATTTGTGTTCTAATATACTAAAATAATAACAATTGTCGAGATTCAAATAGGGAAAGTGCTTTATTCTATAATAAAAACCAGAGTTGCTTGTTCTTTAATACAATTTCCATTCTCTTTTAAGCGAAAATTTAATCTCGGTCTTGTTCTGGAATTATGCAGGATTTGCTTAAAAATATACACCAATATCTTTCTGGCCTAAATGTCAGAATCTATAATATTATAATAAAAATTATAATTATATGTATTGTTCATTTATCATAAGAATCAAGTCTTAAAGATTGTTTGATTTTTTTTGGTATAAAAAGATAATATACTCCAGTTTAAAAGGAGGTTAATGGAATAAATAAAACCATCAATTGATGGTAAAAAGAAAATCTAAAAAAATTTGAAATATTACAGTTGAATGTTTATCATTTTAAAGAGGATTAAATTGTATATAAAATGAATATAATTCAAACAATAGGAGGAATTTGATGAAAAAGAATAATTATTATTTAGGAATAACGACTATTTTAATAATAGTATTATCACTTACCGGTTGTGCTACGGCAGGAAAAAAGATGTCCAAAGCTCCTGTTGCAGAAAAAAAGACTGTTGAAACCAGTCCTTCAGCTGAGCCATCAGCAGAGAAATCGAAAGTAGAAAAAAAGGCAACGCAGGCACCTGTTGTAAAAAAGATATATCTAATAAAAAATCAGACAGTATACTTCCCTGACGGAACTATTGATACTATTAAGGAATATTCATATGATGAAAATGGTAATCTCATAGAAGAGATTCAAAAAACTCCGAATAATGAAATTTTAAGTGAGATTAAATTTATTTACACTGATGGGTATTTGCATAAAAAAATAGTGTATAATGAAAAAGGTGAGATATTAACTTATTACGTCTATGACTGTAATGATGGAAAATTGTCATCTGTAACTCAGTTTGACTCAAAGGATAATATTCAAACAGTATCAAAATATAAATATGACAGTGCAGGGAATAAAACTCTATGGGAAGTATATGATGGGAAAGGTATTAAAATGGCATTTACTAGGTATTATTACAACGATAGTAAAGTAGTTAAAAAGGAGATATATGGTGCTGATAATAGTTTAGAGAGTTATATTGAGATTATTTATTCAGATGATAAAAAGATAAAAGAAGTATACTATAATTCTCAGGGAACTATAGAAAAATATGTGAAATACAATTACAGCAATGACCTTCTAAAAAATGAATTGTATTATAAGGCATCGGGAGATATAATTAGAACAATATCGTACAAGTATGATTCAAATAAGAATGTAATCGAAATGGTTATTAAAAACGGTAATGGTGATCTGATTGAAAAGATAGAAAAAAATTATATAGTGTTTGATAAGAAGTAATATACGATGATAGGCAGTTAAAGGAATCTTTCAAATAGAATAAACCAGGGGCAACTTCGTTTTTTGATATGCTTAGAAATATCTTTTGCTATATCAATTGAGTAAACACAAGGAGTTAGTATTATGAAAATAAAGACAATTAAACGGGGTTTTGCATTATTAATGTTGGTATTTTTATTTTCGATTACTTCTAGTTTTTTGTTTGGGGATGAGGTTACCGAATTATGGACCAGACTTTACAATAAGGCTCAAACTTATCAACAGAAGTATGATGTTATGGTAAATATAATTGAGATACAGAATAGAGATATTATCCCTACACTGATTAATGCATTGGATGAACTTACGCAGGTGGTAAATGTCAATAAAAAAGATCTGGAAATTGTAAAAAAATTAAAGATCTTGGTGATTAGGAAGTTAGGTGAACTTAGAGCTAAAGAAGCAGAGGATCTGGTTTATGATATTGTTAAGAATACAAATGATCCCTTTGTAAAAAGTGAAGCAATTATGACACTGGGAAAAATAGGAGCAAAAAAATATGCTCAGCATATTGCCATGCTGCTGAAGAACCTTACTCTCTATAGGGGTGCACAGAATATCCAAGGTCAGGATTCTATAGCATATGCATGCATATATGCATTGGAAAGATTTAAAGATTCGGTTGGTTTCTTTCCGGTTTTTCTTGCGGCCAATGGCGGATATTCAAGGTATGTAAAAGATGCAGCAAAAAAGGCCCTTGTTAACATTGTGAAGGACCCATCAGATATTTTGGATGGTATAATTAGGAATGAGTCATCACTAAAACTAAAAATAGCTGCACTTGAAGCTGAGGATAATTCTAAAGCATCAAATGATAAGAAGCTTGAAGTTGCAACCACAGCCCTAGAAATAGGATTATCTTTGGAACCAGCTAATATAACCGAGGCCACATACCTTAGAGATTTAAGAACGGGTGCTTTAAAAATGTTTCTAAAGTATAAGTTAAAGAGTGATATGGCAGTTCCTTATATAGAGAAAATTCTTTATAGATCAAATGATATTAGTGAAAAGATTTATGCTGTAAGAGCTCTGAGTGCTATAAATAGCAATGATTCAGTATCTGCATTGGTAAGGTTTTTAGCGTACAATAACGATAGAATGGAATCGGGTATTAGCCCTGGCGATAATAGACTTGTAATTGAAACTATAAAAGCCATAGGGGCTACAAAGAATCCTATGGGCAGTGAAGAACTCTTGAGGGCGAAGTATTCGAACTATCCGGCAGTTGTTGCAAGAGAAGCTGAAAAGGCTTTAAAACAGATCGGTCAAAAGTAATTATGTTAGTGGAGAATGTATATTATAAGCTTATCTTATAGACCGCTTAAAAGCAAAAAGTACTTTAGGTCCATAGTTTGATTTCATCAAGATCATTATAACATTTCCCTTTCAGTTTAACAAATTAGTTAAAATCGGTGCACTTAATCGATTTATCAGGATGATATTTTTAAAATCAGGGCAAAAATGAGTTTTATTTAAAATATTTGTATTATATGTCGAACATTTAAAAGAAGTCGAACCATTTAAATGCAATTATAGACAGGAGAATTTTTAATAATAAAAGTCTTGTTTTGACTATTAACTTTCAGACTTTAAAAGGTTTATATTTTAATAATGTTTGATGATCAGTTTAAAGAGGGGAAATCGACTTTCTAATAATTTACAAAATTCTTTACGGGTTTTATGTATGCCAGAATAAAAATAAAGATTTTCTATTTAAGTCTGGGAGTTGAGTTTTGATTTTATGGTTTAAATTTACTAAAAAATAGTCAAATCTAATAAATCGACATTCGGTTCAAATATAAAATTTTGTAATAGGGGTATTATTCTAAATTGAAGCCAATATACTATCTATTAATAGTAATTGTGTTTATAATTTTTGTGGTAATTAAATACGGTGGAAAAGGAAGAAGATTTCCATGGTATGAATTTTATAGTAGAGGAAGAAGAGAGGGATTCTCTTTCAAAGAAATTCGATTTCTGAAGAAAATCGCAATTCAAAATAAGCTAGAAAAACCTCAATCTATTTTCTGGTCTACAAAACAGCTGGATAGATGTCTACGGCCAGCCATTAAAAGAATAGAAGCAGATGAGAATATGGATGATGCCGAGAAGCTTGCGATGATAACAAAACTCCTCGAACTAAGAAAGAAGGCAGAGTTTAATTTACCAAAATACAAAAAGAGGATTAGAGACACACATGCTTTAATGCCCAGACAAAAACTTGTGGTAAGGGATAAAGAATATGGTACCTTTTTAAGCTGGGTTATAGAGGTTAATAGAAAATATCTTGTAATTTCACAGCCTATGGGACATCCGGGTTGGAAATCTTTGAACTGGAAAGGTCACAAAGTCAATATTTATTTCTGGAGAATAGATGATGCCGGATATTCGTTTACAAGCAAAGTATTAGAGCAGATTGCCCACGAAGAATACCCTCTTTTATACATTGCTCATTCTAACAAACTAGAAAGAACTCAGAAAAGAAAAAGTATCCGTGTTGAGACAAACATCAGGGTTAAGTTTTACCCCGTTTCATATTCGCCTTCAGAAAAGGGTTCAAAGCCATTCATATCAAAAAGAGGCCATATTGGCAAAATAATAGATCTTTCAGAGTCTGGTTGCTGTATGATAGCAGGAAAAGGTATGAAAAAAAATCAAAGATTAAAACTTGATTTTTTCTTAACGGATGAAAAAAGGATAATAGCCCTTGGAGTTATAGTAAACATAAGTAAAACATCGGATAAAAGAGTTAAAAAGTATCATATAATGTTTATTAGATTAAGCCCTATTGCAAGGAATAATATACTCCTCTACGTTTTTAATATCTTTGGAGAAAGAGAAGAGGAGAAGAAAGACAAGAGTCATTTGACCGTTAATAAACCATCACCCAACATTACAACTACATCAAAATAGTGTTATAATAATTCATATATTAGAGGAATATTGTGCTTTTTCTTGCTAAACTATTATCATTTATCTTTTTCTTAATTCCCGATAGAATTGTTATGGTTATTGCTGTTATTCTTTCTCCTGTATTTTATAATGCTATGAAAAAGGGGAAATGGGGATTTAAAATCAAAAGGATACTCCCCAAGGTTTTTAAAGGCAGAAATGAGCAATGGTATAAAAGAATAATGAGAAAAAATTCTATTCATCTTATGAAGTTTGCGGGAGAAATGCTAAAAGCGCACTATAAAATGGATTATTTTCTTAGAAAAAAGTGCTATATAGCTGAAGGTAGGGAGTTTCTTGAGCAATTGGTTAGTAATAATAGGGGATTTATGATTGTTACATGCCATTTGGGAAACTGGGAATATGCTGCAGCATGGCTAGCAATGGAGTATGGTGAAATTTATGCCCCTGTCTTTGTAGAGAATTCATCCGGGAACAGGGCTTTAAATTGGATTAGGACTGGCCACCGCGTTAACATGCTTGAAACAAGCTATGACCCGAGGGTTTCTACTAAAAGCCTTATTAAGATGATTAGATTACTGGAAAATGGTAAAATAGTTTTTATTGTATCTGACCAGGAAGCTCTTGGTGGCGATTATACTGGTAAACTTTTTGGAAA
>QNBN01000007.1 GCA_003645695.1 Spirochaetota bacterium
AATTCTATTATAGGCAGCTTCTTTGAACATATTACAGGCCCATACTCTTATGGATAAGGATTTTTTAATATTTAAAAATTAGCAATACTTTAATTTATTTTCTTATAGTTATGATTAGGAATACCAATCTTATTATTAAATGTATACTCCCCTATTAATTTCTTCAATAGCTGAAACTTTGTATTCTATATAACAATTTTATAAACATTTACTTTTTTTGAAAAGTGAAATTATCCTGATAAATATCTTGATTTTCATATGGTTGAAGTATATTATAATTGACCGATATTTAATATTGGATAATGTAATTCAAATAATAGAAAGTTAAATTTCTATTATAAGAGAAGGCTTACCTTTTCTTAATAGACAACACAAAACGATGAATAACACTATATTAATAGCTATCTTTCAAGAACATTGCGATAAATGCTGGTACAGGGATATACTTAAACTGATAAAAGATGAAAAAAACTGTAAATTTTGCTATCAGGTTAATAGGGATATATCCATACTCCTATCAAGGATTGAAGGAGCCAGAAGAAGCATAGACATAGGTATTTCCCTCCCAAATTCATCAAAATTGAACGAGTACCTTCCCTATGAAAAAGCAGGTTTTATACTTTTTACCCATACAGGTAATGATTTAAACAAGAGAATACTGACAATTCTTGATAAGGCCTTTGAATCAAATTATGAAAATGTTATACTAATATCACATAGCACACCTGATTTGCCTCCTCTATATATTAAAAAAGCTATTGAAAAATTACACAATGGTAAAAAGCTTGTTTTCGGCCCTTTAAGCAACGGAGGATTATACCTTGTTGGTATGAATAAAAGCTTTTACTTTAACAACAGAAGAAAAAATATTTTTAGAATCATTAATTTTAAAACCAGAAAATTGGCTATAATCATATCGATGTTCTTAAGAAAACATTATTTATCCTTCTTCTTTCTCCCAAAATGGCATCAACTTAAGAGAATACCGGATTTTAAAAGATTATCCCATAAATTATACAGAGAAAACATTGCCTGGAACGCAACCTG
The DNA here is from genome assembly GCA_003645695.1 of Spirochaetota bacterium. GTDB lineage: Bacteria > Spirochaetota > B62-G9 > B62-G9 > B62-G9 > B62-G9. The sequence goes on from QNBN01000007.1 coordinate 1,048, forward strand.
GACAAGGCAAATAATAAACAAGTATATAGGTCTTAAATAACAGATCTCTTTAAACTTCAAATTATACTACTTAATTTATTTCCTTTGTAAGATATTTTTATTATATTTCTAACAATCAGAATATAAGATTTTCTGAATAAACAGAAATATATACTATTTGCGGAGGGTTAAATGTACGACACAATCATTATCGGTGGAGGACCAGCAGGAATAACGGCCGGCATTTATGCTAAAAGGGCGGGTGTGAATGCAGTAATTTTTGAAAAAATGGGAGCAGGTGGTCAGATAATGCTTACTGATACCGTAGAGAATTACCCGGGCTTTATATCAATATCAGGTCCGGAATTGGGACAGAAGTTTGAAGAACATGCAGAAGCTGTAGGTGTTGAAATAAAGTACGAGGAAGTACAAAAAGTCGTTACAGAGGGAAAGATACACAGGGTAATATCTGATGGTGATGAGTATGAAACCATAGCAGTAATTGTTGCAACAGGTTCTCAACCTAGAAAGCTTCAGGTTGAAGGTGAAGATAAGTTTACCGGCAGAGGGGTATCATATTGCGCTGTATGTGACGGAGCATTTTTCAGAGACAAGGTAGTAGCTGTTATCGGAGGTGGGGACTCTGCTATTAAAGAAGCGCTTTATCTTGCAAGTCTTGTGAGAAAGGTCATAGTAATACATCGACGCGATAAACTTAGAGCCGAAAAAATACTACAAGAGCAGGCATTTAATAATCCTAAGATAGAGTTTGTATGGGATAGTGTAGTAGAAAAAATACTTGGGGATGATAAGTTTGAAGGTTTGTTGATAAAAAATGTGAAGAATCCTGATGAAAAAGAGGAATTAAAAGTAGATGGTGTATTTATCTATGTTGGAAATATCCCAAATACAAAGTTTGTGGATGTTGAAAAAACTTCATCGGGGCAGATTATAACTAACTCAGTGATGGCAACAAATGTCCCTGGAATTTATGCTGCTGGTGACTGCAGAAATACACCATTAAAACAGATAACAACCTGTGTTGGTGACGGAGCTCTTGCTGCTTACACCGCTGCAGAGTATGTAGAAAAGTTTAAGGGCGGGTTTATTTAAATCAACTGCCATTTTCCAAATAAAAAGCCCGCTTTAAACATGCGGGCTTTTTCTACAGTCTCCTTATTTATATCACTTCATTACGGCATCAACCGTGGCATTAATCACTGGATAAGCAACAGGTGATGATGTTAATAATGGATGTATTCCTATTTGCATTGCATCTATCTCCATATCGATCGTCCAGTTCTGAATTATAACTGAATACATATTTATCATTTATTCAACTCAAGTATAAGCTCAACTTCCCCACGGCTCATTTTAGTAACCCTGCATATTTCCGGGATGGTCCATTTTTGCTCAAAAAGGGTTAATACAGTCTTTACCTTACTCTCCGCTTCCTTCGAGAGAACCTTAGATTTTTCCGAACCCTTCTGGATCATTAATGCTCCCATCCCCCCAGATCCAGACTTTTCTAAAATATCCTTAAGCTCATCCAGAAGTTTCTGTGCATTAGATGAAAGATTTGTTAATCTCGATTCTGTTCTTGCAAGCCATTCTCTGGCATTTTGCAACTGTTTTGTTCGAGACTCAATATCCGCAACAAGCATATCCATTTCTTTAAATCTTGTCAAGACCTCTTCAATTTTTCTCTCATTTCCCATCAAACTTGAAGTTTTAACATCTATATCTGATAGTTTGGCCTTCAAATCTTCCTCTATGGATTTTATCTCTTTAAAACTATCCCTAAGGATCTCTGTTCGTTTTTCAAGACTATCGATAAACTCCTTTGTCTTAGCTATTGCATCTATAGAAACCTCTATATCTTTTTCCTTCTCAGAAAGTTCTTCTGCTTTCCCTTCTATGGATTTAAACCTCTCTTCAATCTGCTTCAGACTGCTGTCAATTCTATCGAGATATTCCCTCTGTTGATCAATCACTTCAAGTTTTTCTTCTACAACTGATACAAGCCCCATAGCTTTTTCAGCATTCTTTGCAATATCATGAATTAATTTTTTATCCGCTTTTAACTGCCTTACCTTAATCGATATATCACCTTCATCCTTTTTCAGATTTTGCAATACCTTTTTCAGGGAAAGAATATCCTTTTTGTCCTCTTTTAACTGCCCCATCATCTCGGAGAATTCTTCTATACTCTTTTCGATTTTATCCCTGAACTTCTCAGCCTTTTTAATAATTGATGTTTCCTTTTCAAACTCATTAATCCTGTTTTCAATATCCCTCATACGATTTTCTATCTCTCTTCTCTCTGCGTCTATACCTGTCTCAAACTTTCTTACCAGTTCCTCCGCCTCATTCTTTGTCTTTTGTATTTCATTTCCCATATCATCAATCAAATTTTGAATAGCATCAACCGCTTCTCTCTGTTTTGTTCCCAATCTTCTCTCAGTTTCCTTGACACCAAGCTCAAACTTCTCTCTTACATTGTCAACTATACCCTTTAACTCATCCTCAAAACTCCCCCTAACCGATTCAGCAAGCTTCCTAAGCTGTTCTATTTCTTCCCTTGTTTCTTCGACTTCAGACATAACTCTATCAAGAGCACTTTCTCCAGTTTTTAAATAGTTAGTCTCTGTCTCTTTCAAGCTATCCATAACCTTCTCCAGGGCAGCTTCTACCCTGCTTTCGATCTCTTTTTCAATTCCCGAAATATCCAACTTTATTTCAGCTATTTTGGAAGAAATGTCTGAAATATCATTTTTAAACCTCGAAAGTTCATTTGCCCTTTGCTCATTAAAAAGTGATTTCAATGTTTCAAGCTCTCTAATCAACTCTTCACGTGCATTTATTTTTACCTCTTCAAGATCTTTTATGAGATTGTTCTCCTTTAATTCACTCTCCTTCTTCTCATTTTCGATCCTATGGCTAAAACTTTCTATCAGTTCAACAATCTCCTTCTCTTTTTTGTGTAGCTCTTCATTGCTCTTTGTAATTATAGAATCAATATAGTTTTTAATCTCATCATTTTTTCTGGTAAAAATCTTATCCACTTCTGATTCAAGTTGTGATAATTTACTTTCAATATCAGGTTTATAAGATTCAAAAACCTTTTCTATTCTATCCTCAATCATCTTCTGACCGGCATCAGCAATGTTTTTTAAATCACCAATCCTTCCCTCTAATTTTGATATTTTTTCATCGAATGCCTTTATCCTCTCTGCATACTCTTCCCCAATCTCCAATGCTGCTCGATCCACACTCTCTTTTAGTCTCGCTTTTATTTCCGTAAACTCGTTCTCCATTTCACGGATTTTTACTTCCAGAATTCCAAAGATCTCATTTTTCCTCTCATTAGTTTCATTCCTAAAAGAGTTAATTACATTATCAAAGTAAGCTTTCTGGCTTTCAATACTTTTCTTTATCTCTTCAGAGAGTTCATTAAAATCCTTTTTATACCTCATTAATTTTTCATTTACTTCGGCAACAAGGGGCTTTATCGTAAGAAGATTGCGGTTAGCCTCCTCATTGATCTCAGTGATAACCTGGTTTTTAATTGTCTCTATCTCAGTTTGATGCGCCTTTGCTTTAAGCCCTAACATCTCTGTATACTTTTCTACTTCAGATTTAACATCATTCAGAAGGGAGTTCACCCTTCCTTCAAGCCTTGTAACATAGGTAGAAACATCCTTCGCCCTGTCCTCAACCTCTTTAAAAATCTCTTCTCGAAAATTATCTTTTACAGATTCAAGGGATTTTAAATAGCTTTTATAATCATCTTCTGCACGCCTTAAAAAATTATCAACTGATTCTCTTTCAAGATCATTCAATTTTGCCCTTATGCTATCTATGGCTTCATTAATATCATCAATTGTATCCCTGATAATGGATATATCCCGGGTTTCAATTGTTGAGAGCCTGGTTTTAAAACTTCGAATGGTTTGATTAATATCCCCTGCCTTTTTTTCAATATCAGAAAAAATTGACTCTGATTTCCTTCGAAACTTATCAAGCTCTTCGATGTGGCTTGCTTTAAGGAGGGAGAGCCCTTCTCTGTACTCATTAATCAAAGGAGCGAATAAACGTTTTGCTTCTTCAAGAATACCATTTCTCGTTGCCTCAATAGCCCTATCAGCCTTCTCTGTAATACTTTTTTCAATTTTTGGTATTATTAACTCTGCTTCTTTCAGGGCTTTTTCATTTTTTACTATATCAAATCCTATCTTTTTTACTCTCTGAGACAGCTTTTTTATAGAAGGAGCAGATTTCTCAATTATTTCAATCTCAGAGGTTATCTCCTTTTTAATTTCACTGAGATGTTTTAGCTCATTCCTTATCTCTATAACCTCCTTTTTTTCCTGTGTAACTTCATTATAAGAAGTTGTAAGATTCTTTCTTTCTTCCTCTATTTTTGCGAGGAGCTTTGAGGCACTTTCTATAGTATGTTCCAGTTCCTTCATTAAATGTGAAAGTTCATCTTTTTTATAAGAAAGAAACTCAGCAAAATCATCTGAAAGCTTCTGTGCATACTTTTTAAATTTATTGAAGTTTATTGTACGTTTATCTATTCTTCTAAAAAATAAAATTAATATGAGGGATCCAAATAAGGTAATAATTGGCCACAAATTCATCCTTCCCTCCCAGCTACCTTCTATATAGTATATTATATACTATAGCTTCTAGTAATTTATTCAAAAAATCTTAAAATTTAAATATTTATCTTTATAAAATACTCTATATTATAGATTATCAATTGTCAATTCATTTTTAAAGAGGGTTAATATACAATGAAACATAGTAACCATCTGGGAATGTTGTGAAGTATCCAGGATCGAGAGCTTGCTCTCACAATGGTATTTATGCACACAACATGTTTATTAAAAAAGGCGGCCAATATGGCCGCCCTATATTACATATAAAATGCTTAATATTCAAGTTCGGATAGCTGTTTAAAGTATTTATAGTTGGCTTTAATATTTTCTCTTGCCACTTCAATGTACTTTCCTGCAAGCTCAGGATGATTTTTCTTAAGGGTTCTAAACCTTATCTCACTGTTCATATACTCTTCAACATCAATGGTTGGTTCTCTGGAATCGAGCTTCAAAGGATTTTTACCCTGTTTTAGAAGTTCTGGATTATATCTAAATAGAATCCAGGCACCTGATTCAACAGCTTTTTTCTGCTCTTCAAGCCCCCTTGACATATCAATACCATGAGCAATACAGTGTGAATAGGCAATGATTATCGATGGTCCCCTGTATGCATCAGCTTCATTAAATGCGCGCACAGTCTGCACCTTATTTGCTCCCATAGCTACCCTTGCAACATACACGTTTCTATAACTCATGGCCATAAGCCCAAGGTCTTTTTTGGGGAGAGGTTTACCAGCTTCAGCAAACTTCGCAACTGCACCAAGAGGAGTTGCTTTTGACATCTGTCCGCCAGTATTTGAATAAACTTCTGTGTCAAGAACAAGAGCATTAACATCCTTGCCTGATGCAAGTACGTGGTCAAGCCCTCCATATCCAATATCATAAGCCCATCCATCACCACCGAATATCCAAACAGAACGTCTAATAAGGTAATCAGCCAGACTATATAGAAGCTTCAACTCCTCCTCACTCCTATTTTTTATAGCATCCTTAAGTTTACCAACTCTAGTCCTCTGGGCCTCAATTCCATCAGGTGTGGACTGATCAGCCTCCATAACTTCTCTGATTAAAGACTCATCAATTCCCATCCCTCCCTTATTCTTGATCGTTTCAAGAATTTCCATAGCATGTGCAAAATGCTTATCAGCAGTAAGTCTCATACCAAATCCAAACTCTGCAGCATCCTCAAATAGCGAATTTGACCATGCTGGACCTCTGCCATCCTTCCTCTTTGTATATGGAGTAGTTGGTAAATTACCTCCATAGATCGATGAACAACCTGTAGCATTGGCAATCACAGCCCTATCGCCAAAGAGCTGGGTTACAAGTTTAACATACGGAGTTTCCCCGCATCCTGCACAAGCCCCTGAAAACTCAAACATAGGAGGCAGTATCTGGGACCCTAAAATAGATGTCCTTGGCATCAAATTTGGGTTTGGATCAGGTAGGTCTAAAAAGTAATCCCAGTTTTTAGCTTCTTGCTCACGAAGAGGTATTTGAGGCTCCATCCTAAGAGCTTTTCTTTCGGTTTTCTGCCCGTTTATTCTCTCAAATCCAGGGCAGTTATTCACACATTGTCCACATCCAGTACAATCCTCGGGAGCTATCTGTACTGTATACTTCATACCTTTAAATTTCTTAATCTTTGCATCTATCGACTTAAAGGTTTCAGGTGCATTTTCAAGATACTTGGGATCATAAAACTTAACTCTAATTGCAGCATGAGGACAAACAAGGGAACATTCACCGCACTGAATACAGAGTTCCGGCTCCCATACAGGAATCTCATCCGCTATGTTTCTCTTCTCGTACTTAGTTGTTCCTGATGGATAGGTTCCATCATCCGGTAAGAGTGATGCAGGTATTTTATCACCCCGTCCTGCTATGATTTCTCCTGTAACCTTTTTAACAAACTCTGGAGCATCATCAGGAACAGGAGGCTTCATATGGAGCTTACTTGTAACCTTTTCAGGATACTTAACTTCCTCGATGCTATTTATCGCAGCTTCTACCGCTTTGAGGTTCATATCAACAATATCCTGCCCTTTCTTTCCATAGGTTTTTACAATGGATTCTTTTATTAGTTTTATCGCTTCATCCTCTGGAAGAACTCCTGATATCAGGAAAAAGGCAGTTTGCATTATAGTATTAATTCTTACACCCAACCCAACTTCATGGGCAATCTTTACTGCGTTAATTACATAAAATCGAGCCTTCTTTTTGATTATCTGCTCCTGTACCTCTGCAGGGAGATTATCCCAGACTTCATCCTTATTAAAAGGGGCGTTTAAAAGAAAAACACCTCCATCCTCAAGCTTTGATAGCATATCATACTTTTCAAGGAAGCTAAACTTATGGCATGCAAGAAAACTTGCTTTTGAAATTAAATATGTGCTTTTAATTTTTTCTTTCCCAAATCTCAAGTGTGATACAGTAACCGCACCTGCCTTCTTGGAATCGTAGACGAAATATCCCTGAGCGTAGTTATCCGTGGAATCCCCAATTATTTTAATCGAATTTTTGTTTGCTCCGACAGTACCATCGGAACCAAGGCCATAAAAGAGTGCTCTATGTACACCCTCAGGTTCTGATGAAAAGTTATCATCCCACGGTAGGTTGCTGTTGGTTATATCTTCATATATACCCACTGTAAAGTGATCCTTTGGATTATTTTCTTTCAGGTTATCGAGTACTGACTTCGCCATACCTGCATTAAACTCTGCAGAACCGAGACCGTACCTTCCTCCAACAATGATCGGATATTCGTTGAATGGAGCGTACCCTTCACCCATGGCTTTCCCTACTGCAGTTCTTATATCTTCATATAAGGGTTCTCCAATAGAGCCAGGTTCTTTTGTCCTGTCAAGAGCAGCAATAGCCTTCACTGTTTTAGGCAGTGCATTTATAAAATCTTTTGTACTAAAAGGTCTGTAAAGACGTACCTTGATAAGACCTACTTTTTCACCTTTCTTTGCCAGGTATTCAACAACCTCCTCCATTGCTTCAGCACCGGAGCCCATCATAACAACGACCCTTTCCGCATCGGGTGCACCAAAATAATCAAAGAGGTGGTAAGACCTACCTGTAAGTTTTGCAAACCTGTCCATATACTCCTGTACAATCGCAGGAGCAGCTAAGTAGTATTTGTTTACTGTTTCTCTTGCTGTAAAAAATACATCAGGATTCTGAGAAGTTCCTCGTATAAAAGGGTTTTCAGGGTTAAGAGCCCTCATTCTATGGGCAATTACATACTCATTATCAATCATTGCCTTCATATCGTCATAGCCAAGCTGCTCAATTTTCTGGATCTCATGCGAAGTTCTAAATCCATCAAAAAAATGTAAAAAGGGAACCCTTGATTTTAAAGTTGATGCCTGAGCAATCAAAGCAAAATCCATAACTTCCTGGATAGAGCCAGAGGGCATCATGGCAAATCCTGTAGCTCTTACGGTCATAACATCACTATGATCACCAAAAATTGATAATGCCTGACATGCAACAGATCTTGCTGAAACATGAAAAACCGTTGGTGTAAGTTCACCGGCGATCTTGTACATGTTAGGAATCATCAATAGCAAACCCTGTGAAGCTGTAAATGTTGTAGTTAGTGCTCCGGTTGTTAAAGCACCGTGAACAGCTCCTGAAGCCCCTCCTTCTGACTGCATCTCCGTAACAGAAGGGACTGTACCCCAGATATTTTTACGTCCCTGGGCCGACCATGCATCCGACAACTCCCCCATTGGTGAAGATGGAGTTATAGGATAAATAGCTATAACTTCATTTGTTGCATGTGCGACATAAGCCGCTGCTGTGTTACCATCCATTGGTACCATTTTTCGTTTCATCTCTATTACCCCTTTTCATTTAAGGTTTTTTTCGTAAAAATTATGGGTATATTCTCCATAACCTGCTGTATTAATATTTAAAAATTAATAAACCTTTTAATATAAATAGAAACATAAGGCTTATACAGCCACCCTCCTGTCAGGTAAATATAATGACCCACCAGGGAACTAATAACTATATTAATATTATAGAGGATCAATATCAAGAAATAAACCAATCATTTGAAACTATAATTATAATTAAAAAGTAAACAGATTATTCTAAATTTCTGACAATTTATGATCATATTGGTTGAGTTGAGCTGGTTAAATTAATCGATATTAAAAAATTTCTGAATATTTTATTCTTCGCAGTTTTTACTTCCTTAAAAGAAAAAGGTAGGTTGTAAATCACAAAAAAATTAAAATCAGTAAGTGATGAAATGTAAATAAAATTAAACTATTCATTATTCAGATACTTAACTAAAGTAAGCCTGTTAATCCTGTTATCAATATACTCATAATGGATCTCATCCATCATCTCTCTCATTATGTAAATACCAAGGCCCCTCTCTTTTGATTCAGAAAAATGGGAATCCAGATTAACCTCCTCCTGTTCAATGGGATTAAATCTCTCTCCATCATGTTCATATATAATAAAAAGTTTTCCATCCTTATAGTCAACCTCTATAGAAAAACCCTTGTCTACACCTTCACCAAGTGCATGCTCAATAATGTTGGCACTCCATTCATCACAGGAAATCTCTATCTTTGTAATATCAGACTCCGAGGCCCCATATTCTCTTGCTTTTTGCGAGATAAACTCCCTTGCTTTTGCAAGATTCATTAAATTGGACTTCAAATATATCTTATCTCCCATCAAATACTCCATTCAAGGTTTTATTCATTTTAATTAAACAGGATTTACTTTGCCATCATCAGAAACGGTAAAAATACCCCCACAACCAGAGCATTTGAACTTTCCGGGCTTTGATGTTTTAAGTTTTTTTCCACAATAGGGACATTGGAAAATCAATGGGAACATATCTGTCTTTTCAGAAGTTTTCCCTTGCTGTTTTTCCTCTGTCTTTTCACCGGTCAGCATCTCTGTTGCTTCATCAAAATCTGATGCTATTTTAAAGAATTTCGTAAATCCCAGCAGTTCAAAAACCTCCATGACTTTGCTCTGAAGCCCAAATAAAACCATGTCCCCTTTTTTCTGCTTTAGCTGTTTCAAAAATGATGTGAAAGCACCTATACCTGTACTGCTTATATACGTTAGACCGTTGCAGTTAAAAATAAGATAGCGTACACCGGATTCAATCATCGAGTTTATATGAGACTGGAATTCAGGAGAATTATAAGTATCAAGATACCCATTTAAAATAAGTTGAACTTTGCTACTATCCCCTCCAATCTGCATTGGTGTTATCTTAAGAGAATCTTTTATAACTATTTCTTCCATTAATACATCCTATCTAACTATAGTATGTTTAAATAAATTATATGACACACAAGTCCAATTTTCAAAATAATTTGCAATTTACTAAAACTTTTTTACGCAATTAAAATGATATTGCCCTTTTAATATAAAATTATTTTATCTTTAAAACAAGAAGAGTCATATCATCGTACTGCTCAGCATTACCAACAAATTTCATCACATCCTCAATTATTGCATTCGCTATACTTAATGCATTATTTTCTGATACCCTGGGAATTATCTCTGCAAGTCTATCCATGCCATACTCTTCTTCTTTTTCATTTCTTGCCTCATGGATACCATCAGTAAAGAGGATAAGTGCATCTCCTCTGTCCAATTTTATCGGATTTTCCTCTATATAGGTTACATCTGGCATGACACCAATCGGAATAGAACTCTTTTTAGGTTCCACCAATGAACACTTATTTTCACTCTTTTTAAAAAGCATAATCGGACCGTAACCAGCATTTGTATATTGGAACAGCATTTTTTTATGGTCATAAATCCCGAATAGGAGTGTAGCAAATCTATCCGAAGCAATATCCGAAATTAATGTATTGTTGATAAGCGTAACTATTCTAGGAGGATATATAACTCCTGAGTTTATCAAAGATCTAAAAACAGTTCTTATCATTGTCATCATTAGTGAAGCTGGAACTCCCTTCCCTGCAACATCGCTTATAATAAGACCATATTTTTCATTTTTCATAATGAAATCATAGTAGTCACCGCCAACCCCTGTTGCAGCTTTGTAGAACCCCCCTATACTAACAAAATCATTATCTATTCCACCACCAGGAATAAGGTTTTGTTGAATACTTCTCGCTATCTCTATCTGCTCATCAAGCTTTGCTTTTTTCTCCATCTCTTTCTGATATTGAGCAAGCCTTTCTGTCATCCTATTAAATTCATCTGCAAGAATCCCAATTTCATCTTTAGCTTTTACATGTATCTTATAATCAAGGTTTCCGCTACCAATAATGTATGCCCCTTTAGCCAGTATCTTTATGGGTTTAATGGTGAATGTTGCCATTAAAACTGCACTGATTATTCCAATAATAATGGTGATGATAGTAACTATGATTGTACTGTAAATACTATCCTTTCTACTTTCCTCCAGGGCTTTAAAAATACTTTCTGTTGAATAACCAAGCCTAACAGTACCTATACGTTTATTTGCAAAAAACACAGGTGAAGCAAAATCATAGAGTTTTGCAAGATTATCCGGATTGAATGCCGGTTCAATCAAGATGTGATCCGTCTTTGACGCCTTTAGTGTAACCTCATCGTTGAGGATCCTCCCCTTCTGCTTTATATCAGAATGAGCAATTACCCTGTTGTTGTTGTCAAGGATAATAGTATATTTAATATCCTTATTCTCCATAGTCTTAGCTATAACAGATACTAAAAGAAGCTCATCATTGCTCAGTATGCCCTCTCTAGCAACGTTAGTTATGTTCTCCAGTGTAATCTTGGCCTTATCAATCATCTGGGTGGCTAAATGTTTTTTTTCTTTATTTATTGTTACATAGCTTAAAACGGTGCTAATTCCTACAGTTATCACCAGAATTAAGGATACTATCAACAGGCTAAACTTGAATCTGAGGCCCAATCTCTTTTTTCTAACCTGCATAAATGCCGCTACTTCTTCCATTTTACCAACCCTTCTTTTTGAAATTTCTCTAAACAATAGCCAGCTTGAAATCATAACGAATGTAAATAATAACCCAAGTACCAGATATAGTAGAATACTTATAATTGGTGAATAGCTAAAGGTCTCCTTACTGATAATCCATGGGACCCATACCGCTTTTTCTTCCTTTTTCTTTTCTTTGAGAACCTTATTAGAAGGTAATAGTTTCAATTTAAATTTATAATGTACTGTTTCAGATATATTCCCGGCTCTATCAATAGAAGCTATATTAAAATACCATATTCCACCTTTCAAATTATTCAATATAATTCTATTGGACTTTGTCCTGATCCTCGTTTTTGTCAATTTAGACGGATATTTTGTTATGCTATAATTATATCCTACAACATCTTTTGAGACACATCCCCATCTAAAATCCACCCTGTTATTTTTGAAATATCCATTTTCATCCAGGCCTGAAGGGGTTAATTTGGGAGGTTGAGGAGCAGTAACATCCACTTCAAACTTTAAATTAACTACTGTTGATAAATTACCGGCCACATCTTTACTTCTTATTTTGAAGTAATATTCTCCATCTTTGTCACCTATTACTCGCAACCTATTTATTTCCGGCGGTAGATTTACTATTTCAGGTTCCACCACTTTATCTTCTGTAAACAGATAGCAGTAACCAAGAAGACCCGATGAATCCTCCGGTCTTCTCCATTTAATTTCTATACCCTTCTTACCTATAATCCTCTTTTTCGGGGCCAAAACCATGGGAGGAAGTGCTGTTTTATCAGGCCCTATCCAGCCTATCCCAATTTTATTCTGATAAAATACAGCGAGAGCTCCATTATCCGCAGTTACAGTATACTTGAAAATCGGATTATCACTGGTTTTTAATTGGTACTCATAATTTTCTCCCGGGTTAAATACCCGATAGTATATCTTATACACACCCTCCCTCTCATCCAGATAAAAAACATAGAGAGTATCATCTCGGATAAAAAACCTGTAATTACTTATATTCGCAATTGAGCCATTTAATTTTTCATCTTTCCCATTGGGAATACCCTCAATACTGTAAAACCTTCTATAAATACCCAATGTTCCATCCTTATCACTGCTATAAAAAAGCTCTATGTTTCTATCCTTTATAATGGCCTGAGGGAATTTTTTCTCTCCAGATAAATCACCTGTAAGATTTATGGGAGGACTCCAATTATCCCCATCACTTGAAATGGATAGATAAATATCAAAAACCGGAGTTTTTTTCTCAGCGAAGGGTCTACTCTGCCAGAAACAGTAATATTTTCCCATTCTATAAACCATAAAAGGGAAAAAAGATCCGGCAAACTCATCAGCTATCCTTTTTGACTGCCCAAAACGATTAAGGCCCTGGTCACTTTTAACAATAAAAAAATCTATTCTTCTCCCTATTGATTCTGTATGATAGGTAATAAATACCTGACCATTAAGGATAAAAATATTGGGAGCAAAGGAAAATGCTCTACCAGTTTCGATAACTTTAGGTTTGGACCAATCAGCATCAGAGGGTTTTATGGAAAACTTTAGAGAACCATCAATATTATCCCAGATTAAATAAATTTTATTATTATAAGTAACCACATCATACTGAGGGATAAAACCTGAAATAGCCCTAACATCAATCCCTGTAGATATAGGCCCATCAAAATTCATCAAATCAGAAGATGTGAAATATTTAATTGAATAATTTAAGCCTGCACTTTCCACCTTCTCTACATAAAATATAAAATATTTTCCATCTGATAAAACCACCTTTGGGTTACTATTATAGCTATTTTTCGAGTTTTTAACTAAATATTTAGGGAAATCCCAGTAATCCTTCGAATAAGCTGAAATCCACAGAAACAAAAAAAGGATTAAAAAAATTAAAAACTTTTTCCGCATTATAACCTTTAGCCCCTCATTTCAAGCCTTTGTTCTGCCCTCTTAATATTCTGGTATATTCTCTTTTTAAAACTCTCATCTTCAGGGTTTAGCTTTAAAAGCTCTTTCCACTCCGATATAGCTTCCTTATAGAGACCACTCATATAATAGTTTAATCCATCTATATAATGCCTTTTAATCGCAATTGATATTGATTCACTTTCTGCCTGTCCCTTCCCGGCTTCTATCAGTTTCAGATTTCTGAGCTTAGTCTCTGCTTTTGCCAGAGAAATCCTTGCCTCAACAAAATCTGGATATATTGAAATTGCTTCTTTCCATTTAGATATTGCATCTTTTAGATCCTCTTTTTTGTAAAACTCTACTCCCTGATTATACAACTGTTTTGCCCTGTTTATCATATCCCGGGTAACAATCTTTTTTGAGGCCTCCATCTCGGATTTAAGTTTTCTGTAGAGTAACCCAGCTTTTTTGTTATTTGGATCCACATCTAGAACAGTTTTAAGTTTTTCCAGAGATTCTCTTTTTTTGCCCTTACACAAAAGATCCTCTGCTTCCTTTATCATATTGCTTAGTATATCTGAAGCAAGCTCAGGATCAGTTTTTTTCAATACCTTTGTTAAATTCAACTTCGCATACTCATTAAATGGAAAGATTAAAAGAATTTCTTCATAGTACTTAATTGCATCAGTATAATTTCCTTTCTCATATGCATTCTTTGCCAGCCTCTTCAAATTCTCGACAAGAGGGTAAAAAGGCGAGGTCATGGGAACTCGCTTTTCTTCCTGGCGTTTCAGTGCAATAGAAACTATAACTATATACTCCTTTACCTGCGTGTTATCCGGGTCAAGTTTCAGCCCATCATTAAGAACCTTTAATGCTTCTCTAAATTTGTTCAGATTGTAGAGCTTAATACCTTCCTTCAGGTATTTTGCAATTTTCTCTACCCTATCCTCATTCTTCTTTTTCTCTATTTCAAAGAGCTTTTCCTTTATGCTATCTATATACTTCTGTGAAGCCTCTATTTGGTAACCCACAGCTATTGAATTTTCGAATTGATCCATAGCTTCATTGTATCTTCCCTGTTTATATAGATTAACTCCAGTGTCAAAATAGCTCTTACCAAGCGCAAGTATTCTTTCTTTTTCCTTTTCCTTAAAATTAATCTTTGAAATATAAAGCATCGCTTCTTCATCACCTGGCTTTAAACTTAAAACCTCCTCCCATCTGGCCTTTGACTCCTGAAATTTATTTTGATCAAATAGCTCCCTTGCTCTTGATTTTAACTGGGCAATTCTCTCTTCTTTTTTAATTTCCTCTTTTATTTTTTCTATTTTCTGAAATCTTTTCGCAAGCCTTTCATCCGTTGGAAATAGCTTTTGAGCCTCATTAAATGTTTCTTCAGCAAGATCTATTTCCTTTTTGTTTAAATAACTATCCCCTTTTTTTAGAAGATTCTCAAACTCCTTCTTTTTTTCAGCTTCTTTAAGAAGGGTTATTCCCTTTACAAGCAACTCATAATTTTTTTTATCCTCAGGATTAATCTCTTTAGAAAGTTTATCAAATATCTTCTTCGCTTTGTCTAACTCGTTATTATCAAGATAGTTAAACCCTCTGTTCAGCTCATCAGAGAAATTACTTATCTTTTTTAAAACATCATCAATAAGATTTTTAACTTCACTGTTCCAGGGATCTATCTTCAATGCCTCCGTCCATTTTTCAAGGGCACCTTGATAGTTTCCCTTTTCATAGAGAGCTTTACCTTCTTCAATATACTGCTCCAATTTCTGACGTTCCTTCTTCTGATAAGATGTTTTCCCGGCATTTACAGAAGAAAAAGGTAGGTTTAGTAGAAAAATAGATAAAAAAATTATAATTGGTATTTGATGTTTTCGTTCCATTATAATATTCTTATAGATCGTATCCTTTGTGATTAAAGACTATCTATTTTTTATGAAAATATATAAAAAAAAATCATAAAAACCATTATCTATATCGACATAAATTCAAAAAGACTCCACCTGTGAAAGTCACCTAAAATATGTATATTTTTCTCTTCATCCTATCTTATATACGAGATTGTCAAAAGCTACAATATCAATCATAGCTATTTGGTACGCAGTATCTTTATAATTTCCATATTTTTAAGTTTTGTATTAAATTTCTTAAGGTTATCAATACAATAAACCATACTTAAAAATAAGAATCTATAGGTTTTATTATCTTCCTATATAATCAATCAGGAGCTATTTATTATGGCGTATAAACTACTGGCGCTCGATCTTGATGGTACATTACTTAATGATTCTGGTCTTATAAGTGAAAAAAATCTGTTATTCATTCAGAAAGCCAGAGAAAAAGATGTAAAAATAATATTAACAACGGGTAGAAGCTATCCCTCTGCATTACCACATATAAAAACTCTTAACCTTGATGAGCCTGCAATAACATACAATGGAGCATTAATTCAGAAAGGAGATAAAATTCTAAAAAAAATAGCCATAGATAAAAGAGTTATACGAGATCTTCTATCTTTCCTGAAAGGACTGGATTTCGCACCAATTGTTTATCCAGATGACAACCTCAAATACTATGAAACCCTGGGGAATTTTAGCAATGATTTTTATGACAATTTAAAATCCTTTGAAAGAGAGTTAATAAAGGTACCAGATCTTTTAGAGATCGACTGGAAAAATGTTTTGAGAATAAGCGTTATTGCAGAGAAGCCCGATATTGATTTTTTACACAGTGAGTTAAAGAGAGAATTCGGAGGAAAGATAAGAACCGTTGATACCTACTTTTCTATATGGGGATTCTGGATATTCGAGATTCTTGCCTCTGAATCATCTAAGGCAAATGCCTTAGATTATATATGTAATTTTTATGGTATAAATCGAAATGAAGCAATAGCTGTTGGGGACAACAATAACGACCTGGATATGATAAATTGGGCAGGGCTAGGTGTAGCTATGAGAAACGGTCTGAGTAACATATTTAGAGAGGCAGATTATGTAACAGAAAAAAGTAACAATGAAGATGGGATTGCTGAGGTAATTGAAAAATTTATCCTAGAAAAGTAAAAAATGGTAAAGTAAAAAATGGTTCATTGATAATGAATCTATCTGAGAAAGGCACGATAAAACTTTTCGAGTAGTTCTATCTTTGCCTCTGCATATGTTAATAAAGGACTATCAGGAAAGGTCTTTAAAAACATCTCATAACCATTTAAGGACCTTTTTAAAAGCTCCATAATCGATTTTTTCGGCACAGCTTCCTTCTGAGAAAAAAAACTGTACATAAATCTTTCCGATACATAAACTGCATCCTCATACATCCTCAGTGAAGAGGCAGAAACATCCTTAGGATAAGGTAGTACAGTAACAGCATCAAATATAAAACTATTTAGAAATTCATACAGATATTTTGACTTTGTACTATAAAGGTGAGATTTAAACTCACCTGCAAGCTTTTTACTTTTTTCAAGTAAAAGCTCGTATCTTTCCATAAACTCATCAAAGATAGATTTCATATAAGGTCTTTCTCTGAACCTCTGATTATGGAGGTTGTTTCTGAAAAATCCCTCCATCGTGTTCATCGTATGTTTTAGAAGGATCTCATATTTCTTTCTATCTTCCTTTTCAAGGAACTGCTCTTTTGCCAGTCTTTCAAAAAACTCTCTAAAAGCCTTCTCCTCACGTCTTCTTTTTTCAATCTCTCTTCGCCTTCTTTCTTCCCTCTCCCTTCTCTCCCTTTCAAACTTCTCAATCCATTTCCATAGGGCATTGTTACTATATCGATATCCATACTCTTCTTCAGTTCCCCGGCTCTCTCTATAGTAATTATCTTCATTCCTACTTTCAAATGATGCACCAGACTCCAGGTATTTCTTTACAATTGAATACGCCTCATTTATCTTAACCATCATTTTATGTGCATAATCAACATTTTCTTGATGTGAATCAGGATGGTACTTCTTTGCAAGCCTTCTATATGCTTTTGTAATTTCTACTATACTTGCCCCTTCCTTTATTCCAAGAATATTAAAGGCTTTTATAATTTGCTGACGCTGCATTTTATGCTAATTTCTCCAATTTTATATTTAAAGCAAATATCTACTACCGAATTGAGATTAAAAATCTTTATTTTAAGTTTGGGAAACTAAAACATACAAACATTTTTGAAAATTATTAAAAGTAATAATTCGGCTTCTTTAATATCTATTTCTTTCAGTGCTAAACCTGTAAAGATCCCCAAACCCCGCAAAATGTTCCGCAGCAAGTAGATATCTACCTGCTCCTTTTTTCAGGATAAAATCATTTAAGACCCTTCCACTCTTTGTTTTATGTATATGGGGATGTAAGAGATTCATTTTAATCTCTGCTATTCCTCTCGAACCATAATGGATAATAATAATCGTTCTGTCCGAAAGTACATCATCAACAATACCTATATGTGAAACTCTATTTGGCATCGATGGAACGGTCCCTTTAAAAAACACTACATCAGCTTTTTTTGGTACTCCTGTTGTATATAAGTAGCCATATTTTCTAAGGTTTACAAACAACAACTGTGAAAGAGTGAATCTTCTTGAAGCTACCGGATAATCAAGCTTAATTTTGTAACCCAGGATTCTATAAAGCCCAATTACAAATCCAGAGCAATCATTTCTATATACAGAATCGATTTTTTTTAAATCCCTTATACCTATCAGCTCCTCAGCGTGTTTAACTATATTCAATCTTTCAACTTCTTCATTGTACCATCTTTCTCTGTGTGTTGTGGTGGTTGTAGCACACGAAGTAATCAGTAAAAGTAAAACTGTAAGTGATACTGCCAGAACAATTATGGTTTTCAAAGCTCCTCCAATTCATCCTACCTAAACTATTATAACATCATAACCAAACTTTGACAAAGCCTGAGCAGCAGTATTTGCCTCACGTTTTTCAGAAAAACCAAGCCTTAAAATGCCCCCTTCTCCTTCCCTTATGTTTATTATCTCAATATCCTTTATGTTAACCCCCTGGTAGTAGATAATATTTGTAATCTTTGCAAGTTCTCCCGGTTTGTCCCTAACAGTTACTCTTACATCTACCAAAGGTTTTAAAAAGCCCTTGCTGTATCTGGGTATTGTTTTTCTCTCCTCTGCAGCTTTCTCAAACTCAGATTTGATAAATTCCAGGTCATGCATGCTGTTTATCATCTTTTCCAATCTTCTTTTATACTCCTCCATTGCAGAGAATATTTCATCCCGATTGGTTTCAATTATACCCTTCCAGATAGAAAAATCAGATGATGCTATCCTTGTCATATCCCTGAATCCTCCAGCAGCAAGGTTTCTGTATAAATCGTTATTTTTATCTGCAAGTTGATTTGTTAAAAGTACCGCTAAAAACTGCGGAAGATGGCTTATATTTGCTGCTATTTTATCGTGGAGTTCTGGGGTTAAAATCATTATTTTTGCACCCACCATTGATATTAAATTAGAAATCGATTTAACAACCCTTTTGGGTGTGCCTTTCAATGGAGTAATTACCCAAACGGCATCATAAAAGAGGTATGGATTTGCATTATCTATTCCTCTTTTCTCACTTCCAGCCATAGGATGCCCACCAACAAAATAAACACCCCTCTTCTTATTCCTCTCAGCTAAACTACATATTGTTGATTTTGTACTACCTACATCCGATATAATACAGTTCTTTTTTGAGTTTTCTATAACAAGAGGCAAAATCCTGCCTATCTCTAAAAGGGGAGTACAGATAAAAACAAAATCAGCCTCTTTCACAGCTTCACCTATTCCATCATAGGAATAACCACGATCAATAATTTTAAGGTCTTCTGCTTTTTTTATGGTATCCTGGCTGCTTACTCCTATGGTGTTTAATCCTTCCTTTTTAAAAGCATGGCAAAGTGATCCTCCAATAAGCCCAACACCAATAACTGTTACAGTATAATTCATGATAAACCCTTTTAACATATAGAATAATGATTTAATTCAATATTTATCCTATAAACCTGTCGACAGCCTTTGCTATTATTTTTAATTCCCTCGTCATTTCATCAAACTGGTCTGGATATAGGGATTGTGCTCCATCCGATAAAGCATGTTCAGGATCATGATGAACTTCCACAATAATACCATCAGCACCAGCAGCTATACTTGCCCTTGCCATAGGAATTACCTTATTTCTTATGCCTGTTCCATGCGAAGGATCTGTAAAAACAGGCAAATGGCTGAGTTTCTTAACCACAGGGACTGCACTAATATCCAATGTATTTCTAGTGTAGTTTTCAAAGGTCCTGATTCCCCTTTCACAGAGAATAACCTCCCTATTACCTCCGGAAAGTATATACTCAGACGCCATTAACCATTCTTCTATTGTTGCTGACATGCCCCTTTTCAACATAACCGGTTTGTGCACCTTTCCAAGTTCTCTTAAAAGTGTGAAGTTCTGCATGTTTCTTGCACCCACTTGAAATATATCGGTATACTGACCTACGAGTTCAACCTGTCCAGATTCTATAACCTCGGTTATAACATATAGCCCAAACTTATCAGCAGCCTCCCTCAAATACTGCAAGGCCTTTTCTCCTAGGCCTTGAAAGCTGTATGGAGAAGTCCTCGGCTTAAACGCGCCACCTCTTAACAGTTTAGCCCCGCTTTTTTTTACAGCCTCAGCAATTGTCATAAGTTGTTCACGGGATTCAACAGCGCAGGGCCCTGCTGCAATTATAACCTCTTTTCCACCAATTTCAACATCACCAACACGAATAATCGTGTCCTCTGGTTTAAAAAGCCTGGATGCAAGTTTATAGGGAGTTGATATTCTTACAACCTCGTGGACACCTTCCATTACCTCAAGCTGCCTTATATCAATACCCCTCTTATCTCCCACAGCTCCAAGAATCGTATGATTAACTCCATCAGAACGATGGATGTCAAATCCCAATTCTTTAAGGCGTTCCATTACCTTTTGAATTTTTTTCTCCTCAACATGAGGTTTCATTACTATGACCATTTCTTTACCTCCTAAAAAAAGTTATAAATACTTAATAATAAAAAAAGACTGCAGAAACCTGCAGTCTTTAAGCATATATAGTGCTACTGCAGGTTATGTAATAAACTTTAAATAATAGTAATAACCAATAAAGTTCATTTCTAACCCTCCTATAATTTCCCCTTTTCTGTTCCTTCAGAAATTAATAAAACACAAAAAAAGAAAAAAATCAAGCAGCATCCATCATACTGTACCTTGCAGAAATATCCTTTAAAGAATTGCTTAAGAAGGAAAATATCCCGGCTACACCCGGGAATATTCCTGCAGTTATAAGAGATAAAACAGCAAAAATTCCCACAAACAAAAGAACATCCATCGTATATTCAAAATTATCAAAGGATAAAAACAATGATTTCCTCATTAATCTCCATATAGATTCATTGCTATTAATCACCATAAAAGGGAATATCCATAATAGTATAAACATAAAAAAGACAAGCATCCAGAGGTTTAAAGCAGCAACAAAAACTGAAACATCATTACTAAATAAAAATATATATAAATAGATATTTGCTACAACAATACTGAAAATAATAAACAAAAATATACTGATAACCAGAGATTTAACAAAATGCTTCCAAATTGCTCTAAAAACATATGTAAACTTCCTTACCTCATGATAGATCATTCTCTGTGCATACTCCGAAATTCCACCAAGCATACCACCAAATAAAATCAACCCCACAAGGAAAAGAACAGTGTACTGAGAAAAACTCATCTGATTCCACTCTCGTCTTTTACGATAGTTCATAACCTCAATTGTCCCCTTACCTACTTTACTGAGCCAGACTGTTGCAATAGGATTTCCTTCCTTATCTTTAACTGTGATTGACTCATCAAAAAAGGTAACCACAGCAGTACCAATGGCCTTTTCACCCAGGAATTCCGCTTTATCCTTATTATAGGGTGGAATAAAAAAGTATCTTCTTAATGAATTAAAATCTTCGGGCTCAAACATATAAAGATCTGTAATATTATCCGATTTGCTATCATCCCTTGCAATAGCTATAAACACAGCCTTTTCATAACTGGGGTCTACCTCAAGTATTGCCATATTCATCGAATTGAAATAATCTATGATGGAAGGAAGAGTGTTATACAATCCAAATGCCATCATACCTAATGGTATCATAGTAATTAGATTTAAAAGTACCAACCGTGAAAAATTATACCTGAAAAAATAGAAATATTTAACAAGAGTCATTCTAGTCATTACATCTTTCATATCTAAAAATTACCCTCTTTTTAAATCATATTTAATTTAATAGCATTAGACAGATGCTAAAATTATTATGGTGTATTTAAATATAACTTGTAGTATCCATTAAAGTATAATAATTTAGAATATATTTTTTATAGGTATTAATCATGGGAAAGGATACAATTCTTGTTGATATTGAGGGATATGGAAAAGTCGAAGTTGAAAGAGGTGTTTCCATTCTATCGGTAATTCAAAAAATTGGAATAAAAAAAGAGGATAATAATTTAATTGTAGGGGCTCTCTATAACAACAGAATAATTGGCCTTGAATACCTCATAAAAAGGAGCTGTCGAATAAAGTTTTTAACCCTCGAAACTGAAAATGGAATGGAAATTTACAGAAGAAGTCTGGTTCTGCTTCTTCATGCAGCATTTAAAAAGAAGTTTAATTCACTCTACAAACTGAAAATAGAGCATTCTTTAAATAAGGGATATTACTTTTCCATCGAAAAAATCGAAAACAATTCTGCCGAAAGGAGTAGCATCAAAGAAAAAGATAAAGAAAAGATTAAAAAAAGAGGATTAGAGGAGATTTCAAAGGAAGATGTAAACAACATAGTATTAGAGATGAAAAGGCTTGTTAACGAAAAAAGGCCATTTATAAAGCAGGAGATGGAGGTTGAGGATGCCCTTGATATATTTGAAAATCAGGGTTTGTGGGATAGATACTGGCTTTTAAGATACCAGGATCATCCACGGGCAACTCTATATACACTTGAAGGTTGTACAATATTAGCCCAGGGTCCTATTGTTCCACATACGGGTTATCTTAAAATCTTCTCGGTTACCAAAAAAAATCATGGTTTAATCCTTAATTTCCCGCTACCGGAATCCCCTCTTGAACTGCCCAAATCAATTAAACAGGAGAAACTGTTTCAAATATTTTCCGAACATAGAGAATGGACACGCATACTTGATGTAGATTCAGTGGGCAAGCTAAACAAACTAATAATTGAGGGTGGTATTGATAGCCTTATATGGGTATCCGAAGGGTTACACGAAAAAAAGATTGCTCAAATAGCAGATATCATCCGTAGAAATGTAAGAAGCAAAAGAATAATCCTTATGGCTGGTCCCTCCTCATCTGGCAAGACAACCTTTGCAAAAAGACTAACCATTCAACTTCTTGCCAATGGAATCAAGCCTGAAGTAATCTCTCTGGATAATTACTACCTTCCGAGAAAACAGATACCCAGGGATGAGAATGGGAAATTAGATTTTGAAAGTCTGTATGCATTAGATCTTGAATTAATCCAGATACATTTAAAGATGTTACTAGAAGGAAAACCCGTAACAGTACCTAAATATGATTTTAAAACTGGACAGAGAAAGAAGGAGGGGATTTCAATTAGAATTGATAAGAATCAGATAGTAATTATTGAAGGAATCCATGCTATGAACGAAAAACTAACCAGTAACATATCAAAGGATGAGAAGTTTAAAATATATATTAGTGCACTCACACAGCTTAACCTCGACTATGTAAACCGAATACCTACCTCCACAGTAAGATTAATAAGGCGAATCGTCAGGGATAATCAATTCAGGGCATACAGTGCAAAACAAACAATTACCCAATGGCCTAGCGTGAGAGCTGGAGAGGAAAAACATATATTCCCTTTTCAGGAAGAGGCTGATATAATGTTTAACTCTTCGCTCGTATATGAACTGGCCGTTTTAAGAGGCTTCCTTGAACCTCTTCTCAAACAAATAGAGGACAGCGAGGAGACATATACCGAAGCAAAAAAGCTCCTCCACTTCATATCTAATTTTGTATATATCTCTCCGGATCACGTTCCTCTAACATCAATTTTAAGAGAATTCATAGGAGGAAGCGGATTCAGATATTAACCATCCTATACAAAAGACAAAAAAGATAAGTGAATCTAAATAAATCTACTTCATTTAATGCTTCTTTATTTGATGCTTTTTTCGCCAATACCATGGATTTTCAAAAGGTAAATCTCGATGCAGCTTGGCTGCATTCAATATTTTTTCAGCTATATCAGGGAAGCCATTATCACCAAATGAAGAAACAGTCTCATAACCATAGCCAGCTTCAACTATCTTTAAAGACAGGGGATATCCATCAACAAATAGATGAGCCAGAGTCCTTCCATATCTATCAACTCCAGTCGGAATGAAGGTAACGGTTTTTGCTTTCATAATCTCCCTTCTCGTAAACTCCTCGGCCTCTCTGCCATAAGGCTGATCCTCATAGATTCCAACATCGGGATTTCGAATCTCAGGAGTATCAACACCAAGGAACCTTATATAATCACCCCTGTAAACCACAGTATCTCCGTCTTCAATTTCCAGGTACAGCTTATTTATTAAAATCTCACCTCTATGAATAAAAACATTTTTATTCTGATCCGCATTAAGGATTATTAGGGTTGCTACCATTAGCATTGATAATGTCAGTGGAATGAATAATAAATACTTTTTCTTTTCCATAAATCATCCTTTTTAATAATCATAGTATAGTAACTTCAATGATTGTAAGATGTTAAATATCGATTATGGTTTATTCCACGGTAAATTGATTTTCAAGAGGATCATATCCAAGCTTTTTCCCCGGAGGAACAATAACAAAATTAGCATCGTCCCATTCACCATTTACTAACTTCTGAAGCAGATCCGGTTTCCCTTTCAGCTCTCCATACTCAAGATTAAATCCAAGATGGTTATTTAAATAATCCAGACATTTAAGTGTGTATTCTCTTCCTAATCTATATATTTTTTCACCCAGTTCTTCCCAGTATACAAATGTTAAACGCTGATAGTTCACAATCAACATACGCTCTATCGTTTCTCTCTGTTTCTCTGTAATCTTCATGTTATAAAACTCACTATACTTCTGTACATAATCAGAGCCTCCCGGCATTGGAAATCCCTCTATCCATCCATAAGAGTACCAGAAAGTAGCAGGTTTCTCCTTAAGATAATTCATATACAACTCGTAATCACCCACAAGCAGAGGTATACAATCCTGCTTTTTGTTAATGACAATTGGAAGCCATGGATGTCCGATACCAGCTGTACCCTTACCGCAGAGCCCGTAGTTTATCAGAAGAAAGTCGTACTCATCTCTTTTTACTCCAGCTACTGCCTCGCCAAGTATTTTATTCAGTTTCTTAGGAAACTCATGGAGCCCCTGGTATAAAAACTCCACATCAACTCTATTTGAAGTTCTTGAAATTGAGTAACACAACTCTCTTTTCATTACATTACAGGATATGATTTTTAGCTTCATCCCTTTTACCCCAACAATCTATGATAATCCTCAATATAATTAAAAATCACAAGATATTAAAAAAATACTTAAATATTATCACCTATTCTCACAAGAAAACTCATTTTTACTATTTAATCCCGGCTAAATTTTGTATTTTAACTTAAAATAATTCAACGGAGATTGTAATGGATCTGGAAAAACTAATAAATTCAGGATTAAAGGGAATTAAACCCTATATTCCAGGGACCCCAATAATAGAGGTTCTAAAAAAATATGGCATTAAAAATCCCATAAAAATGAACTCCAATGAAAATCCCATCGGAATCTCAAAAAAGGCATTGGGTAAGGCTAAAAAGCTACTTCATAGCGCAAATATCTATCCCGATCCGTCAAACAGAAAACTCGTCAATACGATAGCTACAATCTATAATCTTTCTCCAGACTGTGTAGCTGTTGGTAGTGGTGCTGACGAGCTTATCTACTATTTAGCAATGGTATTTATAAATAATGGTGATAATGCAGTAATACCAGAAATAACCTTTCCAATATACGAGACTGCTGTAAGGATTATGAGAGGTAATATTAAAAAAAGTAAAATGAAAGGGTACAAAATCGATACCGAGGCTATATTAAATACCATCGATCAGCATTCAAAAATGATATTTTTTTGCAACCCTAATAACCCTACAGGTGATGCAATTGGCCATAAGGATTTCTATGATTTTCTTAAAAAGTTACCCCAGGATATAATTTTGGTAGTTGATGAAGCTTATGGTGATTTTGCTGAAATAGAGGATTTTCCTGAAACAGTAGAATTGATGAAATCGGAATTCAAAAATCTTGTTATAATAAAGACAATGTCAAAATCTCATGGCTTTGCAGGGCTCAGGGTTGGATACTGCATGGCTAACAGTAGCATAATCGAACTTATTAATAGAATTAGGCTTCCTTTCAACCTAAATTACATATCTCAAGAAGCTGCTACTGAAGCATTATTGGACATTTCATTCTACAATAAAACTATTAAAACAATCAAAGAAGGTAAAAAGATGCTTTATAGGTTTTTCGATGAACTTGGGCTGAATTATATCCCTTCCAATACCAACTACATTCTCGTTGATACAGGATTTCCGGCAGAAAAGATTACAGAAAGATTGATGGAAAAGGGAATACTAGTAAGAAATGCTACCCCCTACGGTTTTCCAACTTTCATCAGGGTGTCAATAGGTACAAAAAGGCAGAATCGAATATTCATGAAGAATTTTAAAGAGATATATTTAAGAATAAGAGGAAATACATGAACAAATCAAAATATTTAATTCTATTTGATGTTGATTATACATTGGTAAAAGGTTCAAAAATCCATAAGGAATCAATTGTTGAAGGTATAAAAAAGATTTTCGGGGTAGATCCCCCGATAGAAAAACTAAAACTCCACGGAATGACTGATCAACAAATAGTTACTGACCTTTTGAAGATTTGTGGAGTAGATAAAAAGATCATAGAAAGTAAAATGAAAGAATGCCTAACTGCTATTGCCCAATTGTACAATATTAATAAATCAACCGATAAAGTTACCCTTATGGAGGGGGTAAGATCCTTGCTGGAGGAAATTTCAAAAGATAATGATTTTATCCCTGGCTTGGTCACGGGTAATATAGAGTCAATTGCCTATGGGAAGCTTTCATTAGTTGGCATCTCCCAATACTTTTCAATTGGCGGGTTTGGAAGCGACCATATAGAGAGGCACAAACTTGTAGAAATAGCAGTAGAAAGAGCAAAAGCTAAATTAGGTATTGATAGGTTCAAAACCTTCGTTGTAGGCGATACACCAAAGGATATTAATGCAGCAAAAAAAGCGGGGGTTTACAGCATAGGCATAGCCAGTGGAAGCTTTAGCAGGGAGGAGCTTGAAAAATATGGGGCGGATCTCATATTAGAAAGCCTTTTAGATAAAGATAAACTCATTGAATTCATAAAATCAAAATAATCTTAAAATTTATTTAAGGAGTTTCCGCCCCTTTTATAGATCACGACCTTTTACAGATGGGCTTACATAAAATCTGCACGGGTTCAGCTAAAACCTAAAAAGATTGCAAAACAGTTCTTGCACCATCTCCATAATCAACTAGTTCAGATGTAAGATTTGTCTTACCCTCCCTATCTTTAATGACATACTTTACAATTCCACCAGGTACACTGTCATTCAACCAGAATTCAAGTTTCCCCTCTCCCATTGCCATATAAACAACATGGTCAGCTTTGAATGTACCGGCAGGTGTTTTAACCTTTTCTGTACCTACAGTCGCACCCTTTAAGCTTTCTTCGGTCAGCTTTTGAGAGTTCTCATATACAGAACCCTGAGAACCTTCAGTTACTGGGATCTCTCCCTCATTTCCATCTGCATCCCTTCCCCTGAGTCTCAAAAGCTTACCATCCTCTGGAGATATAAGAGCTTCGTAAACCCATTCATCCTCTTTATCCTTCAATGATACTCGCCACCATTCATTTCCATCTGGGAGTCTCTTTAAAAAGGCCTTTTCAATTATGATTTTGTCCCCATCATCTGTAATAATCTGAAACTTCGTCCACTCCCCTTCTTTATAGTTATCAGTCCCAAACCAGTATCCACCTGCTGAAAAGCTGTATGAAAATATAACATAGGCTTGAGAAGCCATGTACTGGTTCCAGCTCGAAGTCTGGGGTGGAGGAAGTGTTTCTTTTGGTGCGGTTTTTTTGTACACAGATTGTTCAACGCTCTCCGAAATTGCCCTGCCCAATCCTGATTCCGCACCGCCTATTATTGAAGAAGTAATCGTTGAACAGGAAGTAATAACTATCATTAATATAAAGGATAAAATTAGAAGAAACAGGATTACTAAAGAGAACCTCCATCCTAATCTTTGCCTTACTATATGCATTTTCATCAAACACCTCCTATAAAGGTTTTAAAAAATGGGTAAGTAGATTTTATATAATGATAAATAATTCTACTTTGCCTATTCTTCTTATATCTATAAAAATTAGGTTTAAGTATCCATAGATATTTTATAGATATTTTTTAATTAAATACAAAATACCGTTATTAAAGACAACAAAAAATGCTGGCATAAAAGAGAAAGATATAGATTACCTACACTATGATTTTTATAAATAAAACCTTAAATCCTCATAAAAAAGACCCTATATTATAAAAATCGAATTACCCATAGTAAATATAATACTAATAATTGATATAATTGCATATAATTTTTTATCCTATTTACTATAAAAATCAATATTTAAAATTATTTGTATTTCACAGAAATAACTTTGGAGGTTATACTATAACTTGTAAGTCATAAACAACAGAGAAAGACGTATAGAGGAGAAAACGAATGGAGAGCAACAAAAATAACAATGCGTTTGTAATAGTAGATGTACAAAATGATTTTTGCCCTGGGGGTAAACTTGCTGTAAGTGAAGGGGATAAAATAGTTCCAATAATTAACAATCTTTCCAGCATTTTTTTTAAGGTTGTAGCAACACAGGACTGGCATCCTTCAAACCACGTATCATTTGCAAAGAGCCACCCAGGTAAAAATGAGTTTGAAACTATAGAACTTGAAGATAATGTTCAAATACTGTGGCCGGAACACTGTGTACAGGGTACAGAAGGAGCCGATTTTCATCCAGATCTTGATCTCCGGCCTGTTGATTTAATTATAAGAAAGGGAACAAACCCGAATCTCGACTCATATTCTGCATTTTTTGAAAACGACCATAAAACAGCTACTGGCCTAGGATATTACCTGAAGGGTTTTGGAATAAAGAAGGTTTTTCTATGTGGCCTTGCTACTGATGTATGTGTTTTTTACTCCGCAATGGATTCAGCCTATCTAGGATTTGAAACCTACGTCATAGAGGATGCATCAAGAGGTGTGGATGTACCAGAAGGAAATCTTAAGAATAGCCTTGACAAAATGATCCAATCAGGTATAAAAATCATAAAATCAGATGAAGTAAAAATATACCTGTAAAAATAGGGATAAAAAACCTATGAAAGACTATCATTTTTTTAAAGAAACCATGGATAGGTTTAATAAAGCGATGAAAGGTATTCCTGATAGGGTGCCTGTTTATGCTCAGATTCATGAGTTTGCGATGAATGAAATGGGCTATAGCCCTGATGAGTTTTATACAGATCCAGAAAAGTTGGTTACATCTGTACTGGAAGTGTATACAAGATATGGACTTGACGCACCATACGTTGATTTTGATGTTTACAATATAGAAGCCTCAGGTATTGGCCAGAGAATAAAGTTCAGTAAAGACTCAATGCCAGATGTTGATCGATCCGATCTGCTTATCAAGGATAAATCCGATATAAAAAAAATCAAAACTCCTGATTTCGGATCGTCTGGTCGATTTCCCTTTGTCATAGAGGCTAACAGAATATTTTACGAACTTACCGGCATCCCGGTAACCATAAACTTTACGGCTCCATTCAGCCTTGCCGCAAATATCAGGGGTATAGAAAATCTCATATTCGATATTATCGATGATCCCGAGTTTGCAAAAGAACTGTTTACCCGCCTGACGGAAGAATTGATAATCCCATGGATTTTATACCAGAAGGAAAAAGTACCTGAAGTTTACTCGATAGTTGGTTCAGATGCTACAGCTTCACTTCCAATACTCAGTATAGAAATGCTAAATGAATGGGTAGTTCCTTACATCATTGAAATAAGAAATGCTGTAGGTAATGATACTTATGTGTCCAACTGGATAGGTGAAAGATATCTTGACAATCCGGAAAAGATGTTTGATGCAAAACTTAAGGTCTCCCCTACATTTCTCGAAGGTCAGGACCCTGATGTAGAGGAGCTCGGGCCGGAAATTTATAAGAAATACACGAACCAGCATGACGTTTCACTTATTCTTGGTGTTGGAACATCATTTTTAGCCCAGGCAAAACCTGAGGATATAGAAAAGAGGATAGAATATTACATCAGAGTTGGTGGAAAAGGCGGAAGGTTCGGATTATACCTCTGCAACATCGGGAGGACTACACCCCCAGAAAACCTTAAGGCCGCCGTTGATGCAGCCTATAAATATGGTAAATACTGAGAATGCTTTAAAGATTATACTTTTCCTTCATCCAGTCTCCATACATAATCTCGGGCATCGCAAATCCCTGTATCTCTATTCTATACCCCTTTTCTTCAGCAATTTGAATAAATTCATAAAACTCCTTTACTTCTGAAGAAATATA
>QNBN01000008.1 GCA_003645695.1 Spirochaetota bacterium
ACTTTGCCTATTCGTTTTATACCTATAAAAAATTATATTTAAGTGGCCTTGAATATTTTAGTATTCTAATTAAACATCAAATTCTGGTACAAAATACCACAATTTTTATGAATAAAACCATAAGTATAATAACTTATGTTTTAATGCTTTACTTCTCTATTCGTTGTCTTGTTAAAAGATAATCCCTAATTGCAACAGAAGCTGAAATACCAACGCTTGAGAGTGTGAGATAACTGTACTCAATATCGATGAAATTCCCTCGGTTTCCCGATGCTTGTTTATAGAGTAAGGTGCCTCCAAGGGTTAATAAAAAACTGACAGGTAAAGATATAAAGAAAATAATTTCAAACCTCCTAAAACTGGTTTCCTTGTACCCTCCATCTGAATTAAAATCGGAGTAGTTTTCAAAATTAAAAGAGTAAGATCTTGAGTCGATTAATTTATAGTTATCTATTTGCAAATCCAAAATTGTTGTATTTGTATTTATAGGAGAATCATCACCATAAAGTACATCCGAAATACCCCATAGGAATACGAACATTATAAGGATATAGATTAGTTTATAAAAAATTATTCGTCTTTTCTTATTGGATTGTAACATTCCTAATTCCAATATTTTCCATAAAATAGGTCAAGCTTATTTTTTGTTTCTTTGGGAATTGCCGCAGGATCAGTTATTATTGCATATTTTGCCGCATCCTTGCATGTACAGGTTCTTTTTTCTGGTATTGATTTAATTACTTTTTTGATGATCTCCTGTGCGGCTGATGTGTTTGCCTTAAGATTTTCTACAACCATTTCGATTGATACATCTTCCTCGTCTTCTTTCCAGCAATCATAGTCAGTAGGGAAGGCAAGCATCCCATAGCAAATTTCAGCCTCCCTTGCAAGTTTTGCCTCCGGTAGAGCTGTCATTCCTATAACACTTCCACCCCAAGACCTGTAGAGGTTGCTTTCAGCTCTGGTTGAAAAGAGAGGGCCTTCCATACATATATAAGTACCGCCAAAATGCACCTTGTATCCAAGTTCCTTGACTGTATTTAAAAGAATTGCCCTCAAATCATTACAATAAGGATCAGCAAAGGCAACGTGTCCTACAATTCCATCTCCAAAGAAGGAATTGGACCTGGATTTTGTTCTATCTATTATCTGGTCAGGGATTACAATATCCCTTGGGCTTATTTCTTCTTTTAGGCTTCCAACAGCACTGACAGCGATAATTCTTTCTACGCCGATTTTTTTAAGCGCCCAGATATTGGCCTTTACAGGAATCTCTGTCGGAAGGAATCTGTGTCCAACTCCATGTCTCGGCAGAAAGGCAACATTAACCCCATCAAAACTTGTAACTGTAATTTTATCCGAAGGTTTTCCAAAAGGTGTATCAATGTCAATCTCATCCTTTATCTCTATTCCCTCGATTTTATAAAGTCCGGTGCCACCTATTACTGCTATTCTTACACTATCCATCTAAACCTCCTGTATTTATTTTATGCTCTTATGATTTTTTGTGCTTACATTTAATCTAATTATATTACTCACTTTTAAATATGATTTAAATAAAAATTAGTGAGAATACTTTATTATCGCAACTTGTAGATCCCTTGCCAAGCCCGGGATTACGAATAAGCAAATCCAGCCTTTTATTGTTGCCCAAAGTATGGCTGCTTAATGATAATCTATAGATTCAACAGAAAATTGCTTAATTTTAGATTTCTCCCCTCTTATCAAGGATATAGAACTTTTGGGTACATTTAGATTCTCTGAAAGAATTTTTATAATGTCCCTATTTGCTTCCCCTTTTATAGGTTTTTTCGGAGTATACACATGATACTTGCCATCCTTTTGAATAATCTCCCTCTTTGAACTACCTGTATGGGCTATAACCTCAATGATCATAACAGCTCTCTTTTTATAGTTAGGTTTTAATAATTTTAATAATTCCTGGGTCCAAATATTGCGGTTCCAACTCTCACCATATTAGAACCTTCCTCGATTGCTATCGGGTAATCTCCGCTCATTCCCATCGAAAGGTAAGTTATATCAAGTTCTTTATACCTATCTTTCATCTCATCAAACTTTTTTCTGGTTAGTGAAAAGGCCTTTCTTATCTCTTTTTCATCCGTTGTCAAAGGTCCTACTGTCATAAGACCCTTTATATTTATCATTTTATATTCCAGAATCTCGTCAACAAGTTTGAAAACTTGATCCGGGTTTACTCCGTATTTGCTTTCCTCTCCGCTTGAGTTTATCTCTATCAAAATATCCACTAATTTTTGAGCACGCCTTTCAATCTCCCGAACAGTTTCAACTTTATCGATGCTTTGTATCATACTGAATATTGGAAGGGCATGTTTCACCTTGTTTCTCTGAAGATGGCCTATCAGATGCCATGTTACCCCTTTTTTTATCTTATCAAACTTATCTCTTGCCTCCTGAACACGATTTTCTCCAATTATTTTAATACCCGCTTCAATAGCCTCATTGATTCCTTCCGGATCAACAGTTTTAGTTACTGCAATAAGAGTTACACTATCTTTTCGACCTGTTTTACTGAGGGTTTCTTCTATAGTTTCCTGGACTCTTTTTAAATTATCGGCTATGATTCCCATGGAGTTTCTCCTTCTTCTTTTAATTGATTCTAAAATTTTTAAAATATCATAATTCCTAATTTATAAAATCATCTGCTTAAACAACTATAATATAATCATAATTTTTCACTTTTGTATTCAACAATTCTACCACCACTCATTTTATAAACATCAATATTTCCTTTAAACTTAATAAACCTATGACTTGAAATAATTATGGTTGTACCGTTTTTATTTTCTTCATCCATTATTTCAAGAATTTTTGTGGTTGAATCCTCATCTAGTTCAGATATAGGCTCATCGGCAAATATGTAAGTGGGTTCTTTTACAATTGCTCTTATGAATAACAGCTTTTTTATCTCGCCTCCTGAAAGTTGATATGGAAGGCTGTTTATTTTATCTATAAGATCGAGCCTTTCAAGCAGCTTTAATGCCCTGTTTTTTAGCTCACCAATTTTTTTTCTGAAAAATATATGTGGTAGCAGAATATTTTCAATTACATTTAAATCCTTTATCAGAATAGGCCTTTGCGGAATATATCCAAATTTTCTGATAATAGTTTCAGCTTTTTTAGATTGATTTAACTTGCTGGATAGTTTTCCGTTGTAGATTATTTCACCTCTGTCGGGTTTCAAAATCCCTGCAAGAATAGATATAAGGGTGGTTTTACCTCCACCAGTGGGACCAAATATGACAGTTTTACTTCCATCGTATATATCAATACTTACGTTATCAACAGCTTTAATCATACCAGTAATGCTTGTTTTTAATGGATATACTTTACTGATATTGATTGCCTTTATACTCAATCTAATCTCCAAATTCCGATAAATGTAAATATTTGCTATTAAATCTTAAAAGGAATACAACATATGAAATAGCCACAATGGTAAGAGAAACACCAAAAATACTCTTTATAAAGATAGATATTAACCTGTGCGACCATATATGTCTGATATTAATCAAAAAATCAGGAAGATATATTATTTTTGCCGCAATAAATATCATAATTGTTATACTACCGAGTAGAGCTCCTGAAATTGCCAGCATAAATATTTCCATAGAAAATAGAACCACTATGTCTGTTTTTTTTATTCCAAATATTTTGAAAACTGCATAGTCCTGATACCTGGATTTACAGTATAAAAGGGATACAGCAGGTATCGTAATTAGGATAAGTATTACGGAAGTTAATCCAGTAGTATAGAAGAAGCCTTTTATACCTGAGTACTGAGGTAGAGTCAGAAAAGAGGATGTTAACATTATAAGAAATAGCTGAGCTGAAATCACAAAGGAAATGATGAAGAAAAGGGTAGAAATTGATGCACGTCTTTTTATGTTTACCAGAGAATGCCAGAATATCTTTTTAATCATGATGATAAAATTCCCTATTATGGTTTTATTCATAAAAATTAGATCGAAATTTGGCTCTTTAGACAAAATAAATACTTAATTGCTATATATTTTTAATTAAAATATCCTTAGAACAAACACAAAATTAAACCCCGGCGATTGGAGCACCGGGGTGGCAAATTGGGCGATACTGGATTCGAACCAGTGACTTCTACCATGTGAGGGTAGCACTCTACCGCTGAGTTAATCGCCCCTTATACTCGTATGAAATTATAATATAAATTTCTATATGAAGTAAAGTCTAAATTTTAAAATAGTGGCACTTACCATCTTTCTCCAGGAATTTATGTAGTGCTATTGAAATTATATAATATACTTTTTATCCTTAACAGGAAAACTCTTAATCTCATCGTTCATCTGTTCAAAACCTTTTCTCCCCAGCATTCCATAGGCGTACTGTTTTCCTGCTTCAACACCGGGCTGATCCAGCGAGTTGATATTGTAAAGATAGCCTGCAAATACTGTTTGTACTTCGTACATATAGAATATCTGTCCAACTGTGTATGGGTTTACCTCGGGTAAAACAATTTCGATTACAGGTCGAGAAGATTTTACAAGTGCTAAAACTGTAGCCTTCTGCTCTGATTCCATAAGCTCATTTAAAGTATGTCCACCCAGATATCCGGTACCGTCATAATTATCAAAGCAGGATGGGATATTAAGAAAATTTCTGAAGTTTTCTACACTTAAAATGGTGAAAATCTTATCAAAAGGACCTTCCCTGTAGAGTTGTATCTGTGAATGCTGATCAACAGCACCAACTGCTTTTATAGGAGTTTGCCCTGCATAAACAATTTCGCCTGAAAGGGAGAATTTTTTACCAAGGCTTTCAGCCAGGAGTTGTCTGTACCAGCCAGAAATATCTGCGAGTGCCTGGGAGTAGGGCATGAGAACCGCCATATTAATCCCTCTGGTTTTGTGAAGATGATAATGAATAACTGCATTTATATATGCTGGATTTTGAAAAAGATCATCCTTTTTACATTTTTTATCCATAAAAGCTGCCCCTTCCAGAAGAGAATCAATATCGATTCCCATTAAATAAGCAGGGAAAAGGCCTACAGAAGTTAATACTGAAAATCTACCTCCAACTCCCTCTGGAATTGGAAGTATTCTGAACCCAAGGTCATCAGCGAGTTTTTTTAAAGTTCCTTTTTGAGAGTCTGTTGTAGCTACTATCTGGTTTCTCAGGAGCTTGTCATCAATTCTTTCTTTCATGAATTTATATATAAGAAGAAAATTCGCCATAGATTCAGCCGTATTTCCTGATTTAGATATTATATTTATGACTGTTTTTTCAGGATCAAGAACATCAAAAAGCCCTTTTATTTCATCGGGATCAATATTTTCTGCAAAAAATAACCTTGGGGCTTTTCTTCTGTCTTTAGGTAATAGGTTATGGTATGGATGTAGAAGGGCTTTTGTAAGAGCTATGCCTCCCAGGGATGATCCTCCAATACCTATTACCACTAAGTTTTCAAACTCTTCCCCCATAGATTTTAATACATCATCTCCTACCTGCTTTATAAGGTCTATATCCTTTTTTCTGTATGGCAGATCATAGAATGGAAGGTTGCCAATTTCTCTCTTTTCATTTAGTGTTTTGTGTATTTCCTTAGTTTTATTTTGATATGATTCCAGTTCTTCTAATGAGATTGAAGCCGGGCTATTTAGATTGGATGATAGTACATAGTTATAATCAAAGATTATCGATTTTTTTATCATCATATCATCTCCTTTCAAATTATTATTTTAATAGTTGTTGAAAAAAAATACAATTAAATATTCACTTAAAAAGACTATATAATTATCCTATTTTGGTATTAGGACGGATGTTGAGTTTCAATTTTTAATTTTATGCATTACATGATTTGTGCTATTTGGCAAGAATGATACATCTGGTTGGCTATCGCCCTTGAAATTAAGGGTTATCCCTGAAAACTGGTTTTAATTGATAAATTTATAAAGTATTGCTATACTCAAATCCTTTGATAGGCATGGTATTTTATATGAGATTTTGGATCTTCATCCGGCACGACTATTATTCCATTACTATTATTCAATGATGTGAACATTATGACTAAAAAATTAAATATACTAATTATTACATTTTTTTTAACATCTATTTTTATTCATGCTTACAATTTGTACTCTGAAAATCTCAATAAAAATATTAATATGGGTAATTTAGTTTACTTTATGCTATTAGAGGGAAGAGGTTTTAAAAATCCGGATTTTAATTCTGACCAGCTTCCTGGAGTAAAATTAGAATTTGGTGAAGCTATAAAATATATTAAAAAAGAGAGATACGAAAAACTTACATGGTATAAATGTATAACTGGCAATGGAGAGTTTTATTTGCCTGAAACCTTTGTGGATGAGAAAAGATTTTCAGATTATCAACTGGATCTCAATGGAAATATAGTAATCGGAACAGCGGAAATTGATAGAGTATATAGTATACCCCTGGACTACATGCCTACAGACCT
This sequence comes from Spirochaetota bacterium, assembly GCA_003645695.1. Classification (GTDB taxonomy): domain Bacteria; phylum Spirochaetota; class B62-G9; order B62-G9; family B62-G9; genus B62-G9. The sequence goes on from QNBN01000008.1 coordinate 6,491, forward strand.
TGTTTCTCTTAATAATAAAATAAAGGCAAAAGGTTATGAGTGGCGTAAGATGAGATTGCGGGCGGAAGCAAAAACGATGTTTGAAAGAATGATTCAGGATGCAGAGGTTTCAGGGCTAAATATATCTATTATTTCATCATTCAGGGATTCTAAATATCAATCCATGCTGTATACAAGGGCAATTAATAGGCATGGTATAAATGAAAATAGTGTTGCTAAGCCGGGACATTCAGAACATCAGCTCGGAACAGCATGTGATCTTACTTCAGATGAAGTGGGTTATGCGCTTTCTAAGGGTTTTGAAAAGAGCTTGGCCTATGAATGGCTGACTAAAAATTCCTGGAGATACGGGATTTTTTTAACCTATCCTCGCCTTAAACAGAGGATAACAGGATATACCTATGAGCCATGGCATTATAGGTACTGGGGCAAGGATCACTGGAATAAAATCTTTTCAAAATACAGGATAATGTTAAAATGATTTTAGCAGATGAACCATAATCTGTTATTGGTAATTCTATTCAAGCCTGGATTTACCATCCTTTAGGCTTGACTAAAAGATTTCCTATGTTATTCTAATCTATATATATTTATCACTGGCCAGCATATCAAACTTGTAAGGAGATGTTTAGGTGAAACCTTCATCAATGAGAGTAAAGTATAGTAAACTTTTTATATTTACAATAATATTATTTATATTCTTTCTTCCTCTGAGCATCTATGCAAAAAACATTTATAAAGGGCATGGAATAGCTTTAAGGAGCAAGCTCAAGTATGGAGCAGGATTTAAGCATTTTGAATATGTAAATCCAGATGCTCCCAAGGGTGGTGAGGTTAAGCTTTCTGCCATAGGCACCTTTGACAGCTTAAATCCTTTTATTCTCAAAGGAGTAACAGCAGCCGGAATTGGCCTCGTGTTTGACACTCTGACAACTTCATCAAGCGATGAGCCTTTTTCTGAGTATGGTCTAATAGCTAAAACTATTGAAGTACCTTCAGATAGCTCCTGGGTAGCCTATACTTTGAGACCTGAGGCCAGGTGGCACGATGGTTATCCTGTAACAGCCGATGATGTTGTCTTTACTTTTAATATTTTGATGAAGGAAGGGCATCCCTTTTACAGAAGTTACTATCATGATGTTTTGAGAGCAGAAAAAATAGGAAAACGCAAAGTCCGTTTTGTTTTTAGAACAAGCAATAATCCGGAACTTCCTTTGATTGTTGGACAATTACCGGTTTTATCAAAACGTTACTATCAAGAACATACATTTAACAAAACCACACTCGAGCCTCCGATGGGGAGCGGTCCTTATAAGGTAATTGATGTTAAACCCGGCAGATCCATAACCTATAAATTAGTGAAAGATTATTGGGGAAAGGATATAGCGGTAAATAAAGGTAGGTATAACTTTGGAATTATCAAATATGAATATTATAGAGATCCTACAGTTGCATTAGAAGCATTTAAATCTGGTGAGTATGATTTTAGGATTGAGAATGTATCTAAAATATGGGCTACCGCTTACAAAGGGCCAGCTTTTGATCAAGGTAAAATAATTAAGGAAGAACTTCCTAACAATAACCCTGTAGGAATGCAGGCATTTGTGTATAATACAAGGCGTGATATTTTTAAAGATCCAAAAGTCCGGGAGGCGATTGCCTATGCATTTGATTTTGAATGGACTAACAAAACACTTTTCTATAATGCCTATAAAAGAACGAGAAGCTATTTTGAAAACTCTGAGCTGGCATCCAGAGGATTGCCATCGCCTGCAGAACTTAAGCTTTTAAATCTTTACAGGGATAAACTCCCGAAGGAAGTATTTACCAGAGAGTATAATCCTCCAGTGACTGATGGCTCGGGAAATATTAGACCAAACTTAAGGAAAGCCCTTAAACTTTTAAATGAGGCTGGTTGGGAATTAAAGAGTGGGAAATTGGTAAATAGAGCAACTGGAAAACGGTTTGTGTTTGAACTATTGTTGGTACAGCCATCATTTGAGAGGATAGCTTTGCCATTTAAAAAGAATTTGAGCAGGATAGGTATTGAGATGAACATCAGGATTGTGGACAGTTCCCAGTATGTAAACAGGTTGAACGATTTTAATTTCGATATGGTTGTTTACACATTCAGACAGAGTCTCTCACCTGGAAATGAACAGAGGGATTTCTGGTCATCAAAAGCAACAGATACACCTGGAAGCAGTAATCTAGCTGGTATTAAAGATCCTATTGTAGATGACCTTATTGAAAAGGTCATTAGTGCTCCTGACAGAGAGAGCCTTATTGCTGCATGCAGGGCACTGGATAGGGTTTTGCTCTGGGGATACTACGTTATACCGCAATGGCATATCAATGTATATAGGATTGCATACTGGAACAAGTTCGCAAGGCCGAAAATTAAACCCAAGTATGGATTAGGGTTCCTTGACACATGGTGGTTATTACCACAGTACAGATAATCACCAGGTAATCAGTGTTAAAAATATCAAAACTGAACAGGTAAAATATCTAAAAGTTATTTAATATGATTAATTATATCATTAGAAGAATACTTCTTATATTTCCAACCCTCTTTGGGATTATGATCATAAATTTTTTCATAATTCAATCTGCTCCAGGAGGGCCTGTTGAAAGAATGATTGCCCAGCTAAGAGGAGCCGGAATAAATCCTACTCAAATGGTAACAAAAGGTGGAGGAGAGGGTGGCTCCACACAGGCTAAAGGGGGTTCAAAACTCTATACAAAGTATAAAGGTGCAGAAGGGTTAGACCCTGAACTTATTAAAGAAGTGGAAAAGATGTATGGGTTTGATAAACCTCCTTTAAAGAGATTTTTTATTATGATGGGGAATTACGTCAGATTTGATTTTGGTAAGAGCTTTTTTAAAGATGAGAAGGTTATGAATTTAGTAAAACAGAGGTTGCCTGTTTCTATCACTCTAGGACTGTGGACCACTTTTCTTGTATATTTAATATCCATACCCCTTGGAATAAAGAAAGCCGTCAAGGATGGTTCAGCATTTGATACATGGACCAGTTTCATTGTTACAGTAGGATATGCTATCCCGGGTTTTTTATTCGCTATTCTGTTAATAGTTTTGTTTGCAGGGGGTAGCTATCTAAAGATATTTCCTCTCAGGGGTCTTGTTTCTGAAAACTGGCGTATGTTTCCCTGGTATAAAAAGATTCTGGATTACCTCTGGCATATAGTTCTCCCAATAACAGCAAGTGTTATCGGCGGATTTGCCAGCCTTACTATGTTTACAAAAAACTCTTTTCTTGATGAGATTAACAAACAGTATGTATTAACAGCCAGGGCAAAAGGACTGACAGAGAAAAAGATACTGATTAAGCATGTCTTCAGGAATGCTATGCTTATAGTTATTGCCGGATTTCCTCAGGCATTTATAAGTTCTCTTTTTACAGGAACTGTGATAATTGAGGTTATATTTTCATTGAACGGATTGGGGCTTCTTGGATTTGAGGCAGCTTTGAACAGGGATTATCCTGTAATGTTTGGGACTTTATATTTTTTCAGCATGCTTGGGCTCTTTTTAAACCTTCTTGGTGATATTATGTATATGATAATAGATCCACGAATTGATTTTGAAAGTAGAAAGGTTTAGGAATGAAATTGATTGAGACCAAGCTGAATCTTTCACCGATAACAAAAAGAAGGGTAGGCAATTTTATATCCAACAGAAGAGCATATATTTCCTTCTGGATATTTTTATCTCTGTTTTTATTGAGCCTCGGTGCAGAATTTATAGCAAATGATAAACCAATATTAATTCATTATCGTGGAAAATTCTACTTTCCAATCTTCAAGTACTACCCTGAAACGGTATTTGGAGGAGATTTTGATTCTGAGGCTGATTATCATGATACCTATATTCAGAATAACATAAAAAGTGCAGGAGGATGGATGCTCTGGCCCATTATTCCCTATAAGTTTGACACCATAGATTATGAATTGAATGTCCCTGTTCCAGCTCCCCCTTCAGCAAGACACTGGCTTGGTACGGATGATCAGGGACACGATGTTGTAGCTTTAATTATCTACGGATTTCGCATTTCCGTGTTTTTCGGGCTTATTTTAACATTTTTAAGCTCTTTTATTGGGATTGCTGCGGGTGCAATTCAGGGCTACTTTGGTGGGATTATAGACCTGCTTTTTCAGAGGTTCCTAGAAATATGGACTTCATTGCCGTCTCTTTACATCTTGATTATACTTACCAGTATAATTACCCCAACTTTCGGACTGTTACTTTTTATACTGCTATTATTCAGATGGACATCGCTTGTTGGAGTTGTGAGAGCAGAGTTTTTGAGAGCGAGAAACTACGATTTTGTCAGGGCTGCAAAAGCATTGGGTGTTAAAAATCTTTCGATAATGTTCAGGCATATTCTCCCTAATGCGATGGTATCAACCCTTACATTTTTACCCTTTATTCTAAACGGATCAATAGTTTCATTGACATCTCTTGATTTTTTAGGTCTGGGATTACCCCCAGAGTATCCTTCATTGGGAAGGCTATTGGCTCAGGGCAAGGCAAACCTTCAGGCACCATGGCTTGGAATATCATCTTTTGTTGTTCTGGCGGTGTTGTTATCTCTTTTGATTTTTATTGGTGAGGGAGCTAGGGATGCCTTTGATCCAAGAAAGAATTTCGCATAGGGTTAAGTAGATGTGTAGAGAGAGTTTGTAAAAAATAATCTTTTTGTGAAGTGAAAATATGGAGATTTTAAAAGTTGATAATTTAACTGTTGATTTTTTTGTTCAGAAAAAGGTGATCAATGCAGTTAAAGGAATAGACTTTGATATCAAAAAAGGCCAGATATTTGCCCTTGTTGGTGAAAGTGGTGCAGGTAAATCTGCAGCAGCTCATGCTATTCTTAAACTTATAAATCCACCGCTTGCAAGGTACGGGGGCAAGGTTTATTATAATGGGAATGATCTTCTTAAACTCTCCAGCGATAAGCTTCAGAAGATAAGGGGAAATCGGATATCTATGATATTTCAGGAGCCAATGACATCCCTTAATCCACTCCATACTATTGAAAAACAGGTAGGTGAGAGTATAACTGTTCACAACAAAATTATGCCAGAAGAGCTAAGAAGGAGAGTTATTGACTTGTTGAAGCTCGTTAGAATATCCTCTGCTGAATCACGCCTTGGAGCTTATCCCCATCAACTGTCCGGTGGAGAACGCCAAAGAGTTATGATTGCTATGGCAATTGCTAATAGGCCTGATCTGTTAATAGCCGATGAGCCAACAACTGCACTGGATGTAACCATACAAGCTGCTATTATTGATTTGCTTATGGATCTTAAGCGTCAGTTTGACCTTTCCCTCCTGTTAATTACTCATGATCTTACGATTGTTAAGCATGTGGCTGACTGTATGGCTGTAATGAAGGATGGAAAAATAGTTGAAAGGGGTAAGACGGAGAGTGTATTTAGTAATCCGCAGCATAGTTACACAAAATACCTTATGTCGTCTATTATTAAGCCGGTAGTACTCAAACCGATTGAAAGAAAAAATCTTGTCATCACAACAAAAGGATTAAAAGTTTACTATCCAATTTATAAAGGTGTTTTTAGGAAAATTAAAGGCTATGTAAGAGCAGTTGATGATGTTAATCTTGAAATTGCAGAGGGTGAAACTGTCGGGCTTGTGGGAGAGAGTGGATCAGGGAAAACCAGCACAGCTTTTGCTATTTTAAGATTAATAAAAAGCAGTGGGTCTATTAGGTTTCTTGGAAAAGAGATTCAGGGATTGAGCTTTTCTGAATTGAGAAATCTAAGGAGAGAGATGCAGGTTATATTTCAGGATCCCTTTGGAAGCCTGAATCCGAGAATGACAATAGAGCAAATTGTTGCTGAAGGTTTGCGAGCCCATAATCTCTATACAACCCAGGAGGAGAGGGAAAAGATTGTTGGTAAAGTACTGGAGGATGTAGAGCTCGACCCTTCTTTGAAAGATAGGTATCCCCATGAGTTCAGCGGAGGACAGCGCCAAAGAATAAGTATTGCGAGGGCTATTATCCTGAGACCAAGGTTTATTGTACTGGATGAACCTACCTCATCCCTTGATGTATCAATTCAGGCAAGGATAATAGAGCTTTTAAAAGAACTTCAGAAAAAGTATAATTTGACGTATCTTTTTATCAGTCATGATTTAAAGTTGATAAGCTCAATAAGCCATTGGATATATGTGATGTACCGCGGAAAAATTGTTGAAAGCGGAAACAGCGATGAGGTTTTTAATCACCCTAAAGATGAGTATACAAAAAAATTAATTGAATCATCAAGATTAATGAATGTGTAGTGGGGTGCTTTTTTCAATTATCCCTCTATTTCTGTATCAGGGTGGTATTACTGTTTTGGCAGTGATTACAAAGGCCTTTTTTTCGCAGCTAATGATTAGTCAGCTTAAAGCTGTAGGAGAATCAATTATTATTGGCCTGGGAATCAACTTGCTTGACCTTAAAAATATTAAGGTATTGAATCTGCTACCTTCATTGGCATATATTGTGGTTTTTACTCTGATTTTTCATTAACTTATCTTATTGGTTTTTGAAATCAAGTAATAATATTGAAACTTTTATAATAATAGTTGGAATAAAATTATAAAATGGCGAAAATCAAATTACTCCCCAGAGAAGTATACAGCAAAATTGCAGCCGGCGAGGTTATAGATGGACCTTACTCTGTAGTTAGAGAACTAATTGATAATTCTGTCGATGCTGAAGCTGGACAGATAAAGATCTATACAAAGAACGGTGGGAAAGAATTGATTGTGGTTCAGGATGATGGAGAAGGCATGAGCTGGGAGGATGCTGAACTTGCTCTGAAAAGGCATGCTACCAGTAAAATTTCTGAGGCTCAGGATCTGGAACATATCAGAACTATGGGATTCAGAGGAGAGGCTCTTTCATCAATATCCTCTGTAAGTGATTTTGAACTTATAACCAAAGATAGAGAGAGCGATTCTGGGGTCAAACTCAATTGTGAATATGGGAGATTCATTAAAATTGAACCTGTCTCTTTTTCAGCGGGGACTAAAATATCTGTAAGAAATCTCTTTGAGAACTTACCTGCCAGAAAAAGATTTATGAAAAGCAATCGCTCGGAAAACAGCAGGGTTAAGGATGTTGTAATTAAAAAGGCTCTATGTTTTAATGGAATTGCATTCAGATATGAATCTGAGGATAGTCTTGTAATTACCCTCCCTAAAGGTCAATCAAAAATTGAAAGAATCAAGAGCCTGTTTGGTGAAGAAATAGAAAAGCATTTAATCAAGTTTGAGTATAGAGAGGATAGGTTTTCAATAGGGGGCTTTATAACCGATAGGAATTATACACTCTCCAACAGGAATGGACAGTATCTTTTTATAAACAAAAGGCCTATTTACAATAGAACAATTCAATACATTATAAATGAAGCAGCCAAGAGGTTTATAACTCAAGGGAGATATATCTATGCTTTTATTTATATAGATATTTCACCGGAGCTTGTTGATGTAAATGTCCATCCTGCCAAACTTGAGGTTAAGATAAAGATTGAAAAAGATCTTAGTTCTGCCCTGTACAGGCTGATCCAGAATGTATATCAATCTAGGGTATTTTATAGTAAGAAACAACTGATTTCTGATAACACTGAAACTGTAAAGTTGGATAATTTCTTAAAAAAAGAAAGTGGAAAGAAGAATAATAGGTTTGATTTATTTAAAAAATCTCTATCAGAGGATAAAAAAGAGGGATTGTACCTTGTTAGAGATCAAAATAAACCCATACATGAGCCTAATGAAACAGAAAAATCCGAAGTTTACATGTTTTCTGAACTCAAAACTTCAGGATTGGTAGCTGAAGAGTTAAAATCGGCTGGTATAAACATTGATAGCTTAGAATATGCTGGATCCATATTTAATGAGTTTTTGATCTTTGATGAATCAGAGTCATTCCTGTTGGTGGACCAACATGCAGCCCATGAAAGGATACTTTATGAAATATTTACCAGAAAATATGACAATTTAAATCCTTCAGAAAATCTTTTAGTTCCAATTAATTTGACTCCTCCTCCTGGTATGTACGATGATATATTGGATCATAAAGATGATTTTTTATCAGCAGGTATAGAAATTGAACCTTTTGGAGATGATAGTATCAATATTGTATCAATCCCTGCATTATTGCCTGAAGATAAAGAATCCAGGATTGTTCTTGAGTTTTTTAATGAGTATTTTGAGAGAAGAAGTTTTCCGGAGGAAGGTTCTTTAAAGGAAAGATTTTTAAAGTATGCGGCCTGCAAATCTGCAATTAAAGAGGGAGATAGAATTAATAGGGAGGAAGCATTTTATCTACTGAAGGAACTTTTAAAATGCAACATACCTTATATGTGTCCTCATGGTAGACCAACCTTATTAAGAATTAAAAGAGATTATATAGAAAGGATATTCAAACGGAGGTGAGCCTATGGTTTCGGTATCGAGAAAGGAGCTGGAAAGCTGGATAAATGAATATCTTGATGTTTATTCGGTAAGCGATTATCTGCCTAATGGGCTTCAAGTTGAAGGAACAGACGAAATAAATAAGATTGTTACTGCTGTTAGCATTAATATGGACGTTATAGAAAAAGCAATTAAAAAAGGTGCGCAGGCAATTATTGTTCATCATGGATTATTCTGGAAGAATGATGATCCAAGAATAACCATGTACAGAAAGAAGAGAATACAAGAGCTTTTAAGCCATGAAATAAATTTGTTTGCTTACCATCTGCCCCTTGATATTCATCAGGAGATAAGCCATAATAGATTGATTTTGCAAGGCATTGGAATTTCTGGTGAAAAAATTAAAATTCCTTCGGCTAAAACAGGCCTGGATTATGGGTTGATCGGTATATTTGAAAATCCTATTAAGTTTAACGAATTGATTGCGAGATTGAATAAGTTTCTTGAAGCTGAATCAAAGTACTTTAAATATGGAAGCGATTATGTAGAGAGTGTGGCCGTTGTGAGTGGAGCAGGAAGAACTCTTCTGGACAAGGTTATTTATCTGGATGTTGATGCTTATATTACAGGGGATGCTCAGGAAAATAGCGAGTATATATCCAGAGAAATGAGAATTAATTATATTTATGCAGGTCATTATAATACAGAGAAACCAGGGATCGCAGCTCTTGGAGAAAAAATCAAGGAAAAATTTGGTATTGATGTAGAGTTTGTAAAGCAGGATAATCCTCTTTGATAACATTTTTGGAGATCGCCGTGTTTTCCTGACGGACTCCTCACAAAATTGTAAATGTCAACTAATTCGAGGGCAAAAATTAATAGATTTCCATTGTTTAAATAATATTTCCTACTTATGTCATCCCGGACTTGATCCGGGATCTTCACATATTAAAATTATATGTTCTTTAATTAATTACATATTAAATAGTAAAAACACACGCTTCTTATGGATATTAACGTATATTAGATTCCCGCTTTCGCGGGAATGACATCAAGGACATAGTGTAAAAAAAACTGTCTTAAATTTAGGTAACATCTACAGCAATGACAGCTCACGCTGACGTTATTGCGAGCGAAGCGACACAATCTCTGGTTCTAACTGGAGATAACCTTCAACTTTCATAAAAAAATTTTGTAATCTTAAAATTAATATATTAGACTTTTTATAGGAATAGTTGGAGGTATCATTTTATGAGCCAAAATAGAACAAAAAGAGTACCAATTGTTAGTGGGCTTTTTTATCCAGACAATCCAGATGAATTATCTAATATTATTGATAAATATTTGAATAATATAGATAAAAATGATATATGGAATAAAATTATAGAACAAACCTCATTAAATATTAAGGAACTAAAACCCTTAGTAATTATAGCTCCTCATGCAGGATACATGTTTTCAGGGAAAATACAGGCATATTCATATAGTGTTGTTAGTGAATATAAATATGATTCTATTATAATAATTGGAATTGCACATCAAAGACAATTTAAGGGAATCTCTGTTAATATGGATAGTGAGTATGAAACACCTTTAGGTACCGTTAAGGTGAATTTTGAATTTGCTAATGAATTAAGAAATTTTGATAAAAAAATAATTACTGTTGAAGAAGCCCATCTTCAAGAACATTCGATTGAAGTTCAATTGCCTTATATTCAAAAATTATTTCCTTCATCAACAATTGTTCCAATTTTGTTTGGTGAACAATATTATGAATATTCAGAGCTTCTTTACAATGCCCTTAATAGTACAGTAAAAAAACTTAAAGGTAGCTATCTTTTTATAATTACAACAGACCTTTCCCATTATCATAACTATCTTGATGCTAAAAATCTTGATGAAACCTTTATATCAGACCTTAAAGAGATGAAAGAAAAAAGACTTTATACTCATGTTAAGGAAAAGAAATGTGAAGCTTGCTGTTATGCTGGTGTGATTACAGGGATGATGATTTCAAAAAATATGGGTAAGGGCAGGGTTGTCATAATTGAATATGCTGACTCAGGAAAAATTACAGGTGATAGGAGAAGAGTAGTTGGCTATCTTTCGGCGGTTTTATTTTGATATAATAATTTGTATTTCTTAAATTAGTAATTTTATAAAATTTTAAGACTATCTATAAATAATAAAGTTTATAATAATTATTATATTTTTAATAATAATTTTAAAGTTTAAAGAAATAATTATTCCTTCAAATATTTTACAAATTCACCCTATTAATTTTGACAAAAACAATGAAAAAAAATAATTTAGACTTATAATGGTTTATAAAGGAGGTACTAGTATGCTATCCGGAAAAGAGCGAGAAGCGTTGTTGAAGTTAGCAAGGGATACAATAAAAGCCAAGCTCAATGGAAAGCCATTGCCAAAATTTGATCCTTTTACTGATACATTAAAGGAACCGAGGGGTGCTTTTGTTACACTGCACAAACATGGGAGTCTAAGAGGATGTATAGGCTATGTTGAGGCTATCAAGCCTTTATGGCAATCAGTCCAGGATATGGCGATAGCGGCTGCTTTTCAGGATCCTAGGTTTCCTCCGCTTATGCCTGATGAGTTTGATGATATAGATCTTGAGATATCCGTTATGTCCCCCATCAGGAAAATTTCAAGCATTGATGAAATAGAGGTAGGGAAGCATGGTATCATAATCAAAAAAGGATTTAATCAGGGGTTGTTGCTCCCTCAGGTAGCAACGGAACAGGGCTGGGATCGAGATACCTTTTTAGAGCATACCTGTTATAAAGCTGGTTTGTATGGTGACTGCTGGAAAGATCCAGATACTGAAATTTACATCTTTTCGGCTGAGGTATTTTCAGAGAAGGATTATTGATTATGAAGTCACTAATAATAAATTAGTTACCAGTATGTTCAAAATGATATATTATTGTTATATTATGTTAATAAAAAATCATCTTGTTTATCTAAAATAGTATTGTTGTTAAAGTGAAGATGATGAATAAGAAGAAAAAATCTTAATGAAAACTAAAGGTAAAAATTTTATAATCTACCTTTTAATTTTGGACTTATAGATTTAAATATATTGTGGTTTTTTATGGATTGTAAATGTATAAAGAAATAGAAGATTTTAAGAAAGAGATGGGAATAAAAAAAATAGCTGGCTTGATGATGTTACACTACTTTAAATGGCCCTGGTGTCTTAAAGAATTTTCATTTTATGTTGATGAAATATATCTTTTACTCCATTATTCACCAAAATTTAAAGAAGAATGGCCAAAAAAATATCCTAAGGTTACGGATTATATAGAGGAAAATGTCAGTGAAGAGTGGAATGTAATGGAATGGCGTGAAAATCAGGGAATATTCAGAGAAAAATTAATCAGAAGGCTTGATAATATAAAACCCCAACTTGTCTTCTTTCCTGATGAAGATGAATCATTCCCAGAACCAGAATATCTTGTAAAAGACCTTAGGAGATTCTACAAATCAAATAAAAAACAACTTGCTTTTAAGAGATGTAATTTCTGGGATTCAATGGAAATGGTAAGGAAGGATAAGTGGATTACATATTATCCGCATGTTAAAATATACAAATGGGATAAAAATCTAAGCTATATACCTTACACTGGTTTTAATAGGGTTACTACATATGGAAAAAAAAGAATGGTTGCTAGAACAGTTATTAAACACTATGCATATATGAATAAAAAAGAAAGAGAATGGCGGTACAACGAGCTTTATAGAGAAAAACAAAAAAAGTTTAAGGGGCTTATGGATAAACCAACTCTTGTACGTTATACAGATCCAATACATGCACCTCGTACATAATGTTAATATCATTTATAATTTTCTATGTTTTTATAAGAAATCTATCGATTTATTTTATTGCCTTTTATTGTATAAATAATTTTATAGAATATTGGTTATAGTAAGTTCTTACTAAAGAATATACTGGATAGATGAATTTAATTGTTGTTATTTGCCTAAAAAAGAATTCTATTGTAAAGGTCAGTGACTTTTTTTGTATGTATATCGATATTGTATTGCCTTTTTGCTTTTTCATATCCTTTTTGTCCCATTTTTTTTCTAAGTTCTTTGTTTGAAGCAAGTTTTTTAATAGCCTCTGAAAGACCTTTATAATCACCGGGATTAATGATATATCCTGTAATTTTGTCTTCAATAATATTTTGTATTTCACCAACCTTTGATGCTATAACAGGAAGTTTTGATGCCATTGCTTCAACAATCACTCTTCCAAAAACTTCAATATAAGCAGGATGACATAAAATATCACTTTCAGCTAATATCTCTGGTATATCCTGTCTTACCCCAAGAAAATGAAATCTATCCAGAATCTCGTTTTTACTTAAGAATGATATCACTTTTTCCTTATAATCTCTGTTATGGTCATTAGCTTTACCTATAATAACAAAATGTATTTCTTTCATTTTTTTCAAAAGTAAAGCTGCTTGAGCAAGAACAAATAGTCCTTTCCTTGGTTCAATTGCACCAATATATGTTATAAGAATCAGCTTATTATTATAATTACCTTTTATAATACCGACTGGTTTTGCATTTTCAAATGCTGAAAAATCTATTCCATTTGGTATATATACTACTCTTTTCATGTTTTTAAAAAGATCCAATTGTTTTTGTGAAATTAGAATCACATAATTTGAAAGAAGGTGTATTATATGAGCATAAAATCTTTTATTATCAAGGTATTCACGAACATGCCAGATAACTGGTTTTCTTAGTAATCTTGAAATAAATATTGGCCATGATGTTACAATTGAATTTACATGAATGAGTAAAGCCTTTTCTCTATGTATAAGCTTGATAAACTTGAGTATGCGCCCGGGAAATCTCAATATTGTATAATCTAAATTTTGTCTTTTAATTAAATTTTCTAAAGGACCTTTTTTAGGAAGTATAATTAAAGGATAATATCCATATTTTGGTAGCTTACTTGCGAGCTGAACAAGTGATATCGGAGCGCCTGAAAGATTTGAATTATGTGAAAAAAGAATCACTCTTTTGAAACTATAATTGTTATAAGACATTTTTTAAATGACTTTAAATTGATTTGTTAAAATCTCTTTATAAAGAAAGTCAATCTTTCTTACCATATCATCTGCGCGGAATACTTCTTTAAAACGTTTGAATGCTCCTTCTGAAATTTTTTTTCTTAAGTTTTTGTTGATAATGAGCTCTCTGAGTTTAATTTCTAAATTTTTAATGTTTCCATTTTTAAATAAAACTGCGCTCTCACCGTCTTTAAACATCCATTTCACAGAGGGAATATCTGTTGTTATAATAGGAAGTTTCTTTGCCATAGCTTCAACAAGTACATTTGAACAACCCTCAAATGAAGTTGGGAGAATAAAGATATCAAAAATTTTTAATATTTTATCACCTCTTTTGATAAAACCTGTAAATATTACATCATTTTTAATACCCAGCTTACTTGATAAATTTTGGAGATGTTTTTTCTCGGGTCCATCACCAATGAAGAGTAATTTAACGTTTTGTCTTATATTATTTTTTAATATTGCAAAGGCTTTTATCAAAATATTTAATCTTTTTGTACGATGAAGACGCCCCAAATTACCGATGATAGTATATCCTTCAAGATTATATAATTTTTTTATATCGTTAATTGTTTTAATGTCATCACCTTCTTTACTTTCATAACCATTATAAATTATTCTGATTTTATTATTTTGAAGACCTTTTTTAGTTATTATTCTTTTTTCTTCATCAGAGACAGCAACTACATAGTCTGCTTTTTTTCTACATATCAGTGCAGCAAGTTTATAGTTTATCCATTTTGAAATAGATGAGCCCTGATAAGCTGACAGATGAAAAATTATTGGTGTTTCTGGTAGTACCTTTTTTGAAAAGATTAAAAATTCATGTGCAGCATGAATGTGAAGTATATCTATCGTATATTTTTTACTTAGTTCAAGTAGTGCGTTTTCAAAGGCTTTTACTTTATTAAATACATTTCTTTTTATTTCAGGGAATTCTTTATATTCTATACCAAGATTTAAAAATTCCTCTAATATTTCACCTTTAGGTGCGAGCAAAATTAGATTGTATTTGGTTCTTAAACCTCGCATTAAGGTAAGAACGTGTTTTTCTGTTCCTCCTTTTGCCATATATGGAAGAATGTGAACAACAGTTTTCAATAATAATCCCCAATTTTATTAATTTTAAATAATTTGTTTATTTTTAAGTTGCAATATTTGTAGTTTTTGGTTTCTAACAATAAAATAAATTGCATTGATACTTCCGGCAAGCAGCCAGAATGGAAGAGCTACCTTAAGGATCCAGATTGTGCTATTGGTTAGATTTCCAACTAGCATACATATAAAACTTGCTCCTAATCCTAATGCAATCCATTTGTATTTATATTGTTTCCATGATTTAATCCATCGATAAATGGTAAGTCCTATTATTGAGAGCCCAAATATCATTCCAAATAAGCCATTTTCAGCCCAGAATTGCAATATAAAATTATGAGCATAAGTATACCATTTTCCTACACCATAGTTTTTTATATGCCTTGCAAAGTTGTTTGTCCCAACACCTAAAAACCAGTGGTCTTTAATCATACCCCATGCTCCTTTGAAAGTGGCAATTTGGGCAGCTGTCGTTAGGCTCTTTTGGGTTCTTTTTGAATAAAGAAAATCAAATAAGTGTTCAAATCTATGAAGGGTGCTTAACTTAAAGGTAAGATAAATAGCAATAATTGTAATTATTGATAAAAATATAAGTCTCTTGTAATCAAAACTCAAAAGTATAATCATTAATATAAAGAAAGAAACAACTCCGCCTCTGTCAAATGTAAGTACTGATCCAAAAAAGCATCCAAGTAAAAATATAAAACCATACCATTTATGTTTTTCACTTTCTTTCTGACGAATCCACCCATATCCTATACCTCCTAACATTACAAGCATATCAGGAGTTGATGCCTTACCAAGAAATTTTGCAGTATATCTTTTTATTATTAAGCCTTTGGTAAAAAGATTATAGAAAAAATGAAAGTAGAGTTGTAATAGTATTGCAAAAACCATTAAAAAGCTTACCGGTATTATATATTTGATAAAAAAATCATTTTCACTATTTAATGAGAATCTTACATAAGAAATTGGTACAAAAATAACAAAAAACCATAACAGAGAAATGAGTGTTGAGTTTAATTTATTAATAGAGAAAAGTGAAGAAATTATACAACTTAAAGTAAAAAGAATTGTCAGAATAAGGATGTATTTATCACTAAAAATAAGTTCTCTTTTGTCTTTAAAAAATAGGGTTACTAAAAATGCAAGAAGTAATATTACGGAGGTGTAATCTCCAAAACCAATCCAATTGAAAGTGTAAACAATAAGAAGTATTATGGATTCAATAAAATATGGTCTTTTCATATTAATTAATTTCCTTACCATTAATATTTCCTTATTTTACTTGGGATAAAACCAATTTTATAATTATGTTTTACAAAAATACATATGTAAGGCAATCTTTGTCAAATAAAATACAGGTTATATGATTGCTATTATGTATAATCAAGTAAGTAAAAAATGAAAAATGAACGTAAGGAAAATCTTTTATTAATTCTATTAGAATTAATAACATATGTTTCTTATAGGTGAAAATGAATATGTATAAATAAAAGGGTTATAGTAGAATAAAGTTAGGTGTTTTAATGTCGTTTGACATTATTTTGAATTTTTGTTATTCTTGGATAAAATTTTTGACTTAATTTATTCAAAAAGGAATCTTATGGGGAAAAATTGGCCATTAATCAGTGTTTGTATATTGAGTTTTAATAGATTGGAATATTTAAAGAAAACTATAAAATCATTTAGGGAAACGTGTACATATCCAAATCTTGAATATATAATCGTGGATAATGGTTCTGAACATAATGTTATTTCTTATATTGAGGAATTGGATTTTATCGATAAAAAGATTCTTAACAAGGATAATATGGGTATGGGTTTTGCCATGAACCAGGCAAGGCGAATAGCGAGTGGTGATTATTTTTTTAACCTTGAAAATGATTGGTTTTTCTTTTATCGTGGTGATTGGATGGAGAGAGGTATATTACTGTTTGAAAGAGATGCTAGAGGAGAATTTGTTAAGAAAGTACCACAGGAACTTCCATTAGGCCTGGTTAAGTATAAGCTGGGTGCGGGATATGCAAATTATACGAATAACCCATCATTAATGAGCAGAAAAGCATATGAAGATGTTGGTGAATATCCTCAGTTTAATAGAGAGTATAAATATATTTCAGAGGATGCTCATAAAATTGAACCTCACTATATAAAAAGATTTCGTCAAAAATACTCTTGTACTCTATCGGAAACACCATGCGCTGTGCATATTGGTGGTAATACAACAAATCCAAATTATGGAAATAAAGGGAAAAAAAAGTATGATGAATTGGACAATCTTTTAAAAAGTAAATGGCGTGATGGTAAATGGCATATAACGTATCATTATATGAAGCTTGGAAATAGGTGGAAAATAAAAAGAGCATTAAAACGCTATAGAAAATTTGAGGACACACGAGGAATGAAAGTTGGGCATTGACTTGAACATTGTAATAGTTACGTATAATAATAAAGATCTTTTAAAAAAATGTATTGAAAGTGTTAATAAATCTATAGAAAATGTAGCATTATCATCTAATGTTACAGTTGTAGACAATGCTTCGAATGATGGTACAGAAGATTTAATTAAAAGTATCCCAAATGTCAAATATATAAAAAATAAGTCAAATATTGGCCTTGCAAAAGCATTAAATATAGGTATTAAGAGTAACCTTGATTCAAGGTATACATTGTTATTGAATGACGATGTTGAATTATTTCCGGAAACGATAAATTTAATGATTGAAATGTTGGAAAAGTATTCTTCAGCTTATGGTATTCCAGCAAGGTTGATATATCCTGATGGAGCTCCCCAGAGGATGAAATTGAAAATTATAGGAGTAAGTAAGAGTATAAAACAAAATATTTCATTTATAAACTTTGCAGGGACAACAGCATGTCTTTATAAAACCAGCATTTTTAATAAAATTGGATTGTTTGACGAATTTTATTTTTTTTATAATGAAGATTTGGATTTTTCTCTTAGAGCAAAGAGAAATGGAATAAACTTTGTTTTTAATCCGGAAATTAAAGTTATTCACCATAAGAAAAAGGGTAGGAAAAAAGTAGAAAAAGAAATTAAACCATACTTTTATGCCACTGATTTCTATTTCTACAGGAAAAACTACGGTATACTCTTTGCCGGTATTTACTTATTAATGGCATTTTGGCATATTAAAAGGTCAGAGAAGAATTTTAAAAGAAATAATCAAGAAGATAAATTATTAATGCTGTATAGAGCTAAAGAGAGATTAAAATCTACTATCAAGAACTTTAAAAATTTGGTGAAACAGTAGTGATTAATAGGTTGATAACTTTAATCAGCATCAAAAAAGCAGTCAAACTTGATGAGAAAAATATAAATCTGTTCGAATATAAGCTAAGAAATAAAGTAATTGATAAAGGATTTGCGATATTAGCTATTGTTGGACCGCCTGGAAGTGGAAAAACTACTATTAGTAATAAGATAATAAATGATGGATTTCTCACTTTTAAAAATGAGGAAATTATGGTTATTGACGATTTAATTGGACCTGAGAGTATCAAGTACAAAAAACGTGATTTAAAAAGACCGGAAAATATATGCAAAAGAAAACTATTGATTATAAGTGATTTTAGAGCCGCGGTTTATTTAAAAAGGTTGGATTTTATTATACTTCTAAAAATGGATGAAGATAAAAGATTGGAAAATCTGAAAAAAAGGGAATCTAGAAAATATAAATTATATAAAAAATGGTACTTTCAAATACCTCCTATACCATTAAGGTTTATAAAAAAAGATTTATATTTAGTAGATAATATAGCATCCGTCGTTTAATAAAATAAAATTTATTCTGGAGTTCATATATGAAGGTGTGTATTGATATTGATGACTATCATTCATTTCCAAAATGGGATTGTTCTGATGTGATTTTAAAAATCCTGGATGTCTTTCCCGATATGAAATTTACAATATTTTTTACTCCATTCATGAAAAATATACCATTAACTGATTATCCGCAAGCTCTTGATCGAATCATTGAACTTGTTGAAAAAGATGTTGTTGAAATATTTCTTCATGGACTAACTCACAAAAAACGTTTTAATGGTGAATTCGGCCTATTGAATAAAAATCAAATTAGAAAACGGATATTTAAATCAGCAAGTTATTTAAAGAAAGCACATATCCCTTTTAAAGAGGGAATAAAATTCCCCTGGAATCTTTATAATAAAAAGGTTTTAGAGGTTTTAGAGGATATTAATTATATTTTATTTACAAATAAGCTAGAAAAAGATTTTAATGGTAGACAAATTGTTTGGAAGAATAGTGACAAAGTACAAAAAAGATATGTTCAGACTGCAGATTATAGGTATGGCAAGCCTTCAGTACCAGATAAAAATAGTATTATTTACTACCATTCACATGCACAAAATATGAGAAAGAATGGAATAAGAGAATCATATAAAAACTTTATTGAAGAAATCAAAGAATTGCAGAAAATAGAAGAGGTTAAGTTCATATTCTGCTCCAATCTGATTCAATTATGAATATAATGGGGAGTGAAATGAATGAAAAAGAAAAAAGGAAAAGAATTCGAAAAATAAAAAGAAAAACACAACATTTACAATGGTTTCCTTCGTATCAAGCCTTTAGTGAGTTGGGCATAAAAGGACGAAGAAACGATAATGAACGATATGAGTATCTTGATTTTTCAATTAGCAAGGATAAGGTTGTTGCTGACTATGGCTGTAACATTGGACAAACGACAGTATCTGCTGCAAAAACAGGAGCATAAAGGATTATAGTTTTAATTATTGATCTAACAGTTTGGAAATTGCAAATGAAATAAAGGATCTTTTCGGATTAGAAAATCTGGAATTTTATAGGGTAGGTTTTAATGAAATAAGTTACCAGGATAAAATCCAGATGATATTTAAAAAAATAAACCCTATGTATCATTTTTTCTATCAGTCTATAGAACAAAAGTAGTAAAAGGTAGGGATGGATTATTTCATTTTATTCTTGATAATACAAATGATCTTGTATTTCTTTGAAGGTCATTCAGTTAGAGAAATTGATACTGTTGATTATTGTATTAGTATATTTAATAGATTTGGAGTTAATTCAGAGTTTTTATGGTGTAGCCAGAGTGATACGAAGCTATTTTTTTATAAATACATTAGGGGGAAGCCGATAGGTGAGAATAGGGTATTTGATTGCTAATTCTTTACACTATTTACCAACCATAATACCTTTAATTGAAAAAACTGGAGGCGTAATATTTTCTTTCAGGAGGGTGTCTTCTTCTTATTTAGATTTGAAAAACCGGATTAAAATATATCACTTTCGAAACTACAAGCATCTTTTAAATAAAATATCTGGTTTTAATTTAGATGTTCTTATCCATCCAAGCTTTTCCATTCGATATTTTAAAAATATATCTGATATTAAGCACGTGCAGGTGTTTCATGGTACCTCTGACAAACCCTTTAATTTCCACAAAAGCCTAAAACTATACGATTTAATTGTGGTTCCAGGCGAAAAGATGAAAGAAGATATTATAAAAAAAGGTTTAGCAGAAGAAGAAAAGATTGAAATTATTGGATATCCTAAAATAGACTCATTTCTTCATTCTGATTTTGATGAAGATTCATTTATAAAAAAATTGGGGTTAATTCCAGAAAGAAAAAATGTACTATATTCACCAACATGGGATGACCCTAATCATTACTCATCTTTCCCAAAATTTATAAAGGTTATCTTAAGAGAATTAAAAGATTATAATATATTGGTGAAACCACATCCAAATATTTTTAAATATCGCCCATGGCAAATTGCTATGGCATATTTGTATAAGCATAAAAATACATTTATTTGTAATAGCAACATTAGTATATTACCGTTCATGAAAATTTCAGATATCCTTCTTACAGACATATCATCGGTTTCCCACGAATATTTACCCTTTGGTAAACCGATGGTTTTTTTGTCTCCTAAACCTGTAGAGAAAATACCTGAAGAGCATAGATGGATTTGGCATTGTGGGGATGTGGTTGAAAATCCAAAAGATCTTCCCAAAATTGTCGAAAGTAATATTCATTATAAAGATAAGTTTTATAGGGATCGAGTTGTTGCTTTAAAAAAAATATTTTATAAATTTGATGGTAAATCTGCTGATAGATTCAAAGAAGCTATTCAAAAACTTATAGATGGAAGTTGAGATTTTGAAAAAAAAGATATTTAGCAAAGAACTAAGATGGGCGCTTTCATATTTAAAACCATATATATGGGGGCTTTTGGGTGTTTTTATATTAACTTTTGGGCAGAACTACTCTTTTGCTCTGTTGCCATCAGTTAGCACAAAGTTTCTTTTTGAACTGATAACACCTGAAAAGATCCATTTATTGTATAGATATTTTTATATAGCTGTGGCATTAGTATTTTCCAGGGCATTTTTTGAGTTTCTTAAAAATTATTCTATGAAAGTTATTACTCATTCTGCTATTAAAAGAATTCGTGATGAATTCTTTTCCCATTTAATAAAATTGGATATTGATTTTTTTACATCCAGCAAAACCGGAAATATAATTGCAATTGGAATTAATGATATAGAAAAGGTTAGAACCAGTTTTTATCAAGGTATTATTAATTTTTTTAGTCAGATGATGATGTTAATAATAATTCTTGTAAAATTATATTTACTTAACTGGGAGTTAACGCTGATAAGCTTTGGAGTTTTGCCTGTTTTATATTGGGTTGTAAGGATTATCGGAAACAAAATGCGTGCAGTTAGCCGAAAACTCAGGAAGAACCTTTCAGATCTTTCTATTAATCTACATGAAATCCTTACAGGTATTGAAGTGGTTAAGTCATTTGCTCAGGAAGATATAGAAATTGAGAAATTTAAGAAAAATACAAAAAGATATAAAAAAACATTCTTAAGGCTTTCTCAATTGACGAATCTATTTAGTCCACTTAACGATATGATAATCTATATTTATGGAATGGTTTTGGTAGGAATCGGGAGCTATTTTATAATTAAGGGGTTATGGAATGTAAAAGGACTTACTGAATACCTTATGTTACTTGGTATTATGGCAGCTCCAGTGACAAAAATACCAAAGTTTATTTCAAATTTTAAAATAGTTACGGCGTCAATTGAAAGAATATGCAACATACTATCAATTGAACCTAAGATAAAAGAAATTAGCAATCCAGTTTCAAAAAAAATTGAAGGAAAGATTGAGTTTAGGGATGTATGGTTTTATTATAGGCCTGAACAGTATGTACTTCAGGGGATTAACTTTACTGCAGAAAAAGGAGATGTATTTGCTCTAGTTGGGCCTTCGGGAGCGGGGAAATCAACGATTGTAAATCTAATACCAAGGTTCTATGATCCTGTAAAAGGTACAGTCCTGATAGATGGTATTGATGTAAAAAATTATAGTTTAAAATCATTGAGGTATCAGATCGGAATAGTTTCCCAGAATGTTATACTATTTAACACATCAGTATTGGAAAATATAAGATATGCAAAACCTAATGCTACAATTGATGATGTAATCGAAGCTGCAAAGCGGGCCTATGCGTACGATTTTATTATGGATTTACCAGATAAATTTGAAACAAATGTTGGAGAAAAAGGTGTTAGATTTTCGGGAGGTCAGAAACAACGAATATCTATTGCAAGAACTATTTTGATGAATCCTAAAATCCTAATTTTAGATGAAGCAACTTCGTCTCTGGATTCAGAGTCGGAGTATTATATTCAGCTTGCCATAAAAGAACTCATGGAAGGAAGAACATCGGTTATTATTGCTCATAGATTATCAACTATTACTCATGCAACTAAAATACTGGTTATTGAAAAGGGAAGGATAGTAGGGGAAGGTTCGCATGAAGAGTTAATAGAGACATGCGAACAATATAAGAGAATATACGAATTACAGTATTTTAGGTAGTTTATAACTATCAATCTAAATTAATTTTAAATTGAGCCAAGATTTTAAGTTTGAAAGGTCTCTACTACTTAGTAAAAAGAATCTATCAGCTTTTGCAATCTCATCCAGTATTTAAAAGGCTAAGTGGTAGAATTATTAATATTCTAGAATTTCCAACTACATAACTATATTACAGTTTTATGTATTGATTTAACCACACTAAGATATTTTTAAATAATCTTAAGAAATTAAATAGTTTTTCAAATGGCCTAATATTATGCCATTGTGCTGATAATACTGTACTTTATGGAAGTAATTATGATAGAATTTTTGTTGCTCATGGTACGAGTGATAAAGTTTTTACGATGAAAGATAATAAAATAGATATAAATTGGTAATTATAATTGTCATTAGAGA
>QNBN01000009.1 GCA_003645695.1 Spirochaetota bacterium
CATTTTATCGATAACATTAGGTTTCAATTCGAGCATTACGACGGTGACACTGGTGCGTGGTGTGAAGATGTGTTCCTTAAGGAAGGATGCTCTATCGGTTACTTTTTCTGCCTTATCCCGGCCTTGACTGACTTGAGCTTATGCTGTCATTTACGGACTGTGGGGTGGTTGAATAAGATTCGTTTCAAAGATTTGTGGCTTTCGTCTGAGTATGAAAGATATAGAAGGCAGGCTAAATATTTACGCGATAACAAAGACGTTACTTTTATGAACGGTGTTAAATTATATGATGAGCACTGCACTCATTGCGACAATCATCAGACCTTGATTTATAATACCGAAGAAATGAAGAAGCTTGGATGGTATAAATATCTTAATCTTTAAAATTCAGGGAACAGTTGAGTTAATGTGATAGGAAGTTATGTAAATCTTTCCAAAACAGGTGAATTAGAGCAAAGAAGGAAAACTGCATTTAAATTTTTAGAGAAATGTTCTGTATGTCCCCGCAACTGTTCAGTAAATAGATTAAAAAACGAAAAAGGCTTTTGTCAGACCGGACGCCGTGTGAAAGTTTCAAGTTTTTGTCCTCATCACGGAGAGGAACCTCCCATAAGCGGCCATAAAGGATCAGGAACGATTTTTTTTTCATATTGTAATCTGGCGTGTATTTTTTGCCAGAATTATGAAATTAGTCACCAAGGGGAAGGTGATGAAACTGACCCCAGAGAATTGGCCGATATGATGATAAAGCTCCAGGAGAGGGGGTGTCATAATATCAATTTTGTCTCACCTTCACACATTATCCCGCAGATTCTTGAAGCATTAGTTATTGCCGCCGAGGAGGGGCTTACTCTCCCGCTTGTATATAACTCAAATGGTTATGATAGCCTCGAGATGTTATCGCTCCTTGAAGGTGTTATTGATATTTACATGCCTGATTTTAAATATAGTTCTGATAAAAGTGCTAAATCTTTCTCAGGATGTGATGATTATTGGAAAGTAAGTACGCTGGCTATAAAAGAGATGTTCAGGCAGGTCGGCCCGCTAAAATTGGACCATGACGGAGTGGCAGAGCGCGGTTTATTGGTGAGGCATCTGGTACTCCCGAATGACATTGCAGGAAGTTATGAGGTTTTAAAATATTTATCCGAGAAAGTATCAAAGGAAGTATATCTAAGCCTTATGGCCCAATATCATCCGTGTTATAAAGCATATACTGATAAAAAGATTTCACGGAGAATTACTAATGATGAATATAATCGTGTTTTGAGTTGGGCAAAAGATTTTAGTTTTTGTGATATGTACTGTCAGCAATTAAGCAGTGCGGATATTTTTCTCCCTGATTTTGATAAAAAGAATCCGTTTGGAAATCATTAGTTTTTTAATATTAATTAAAGATATATGATAGGGAAAATTAGTATATATATTTTTTTAATTGTTATAACCTTTTCTGTCGCATTCAATATTTATGCAAATGAGGATTTTCTTAATCTAAGTCAGGATGAACTTATAATAAAGGCGCGTGATTGTAGCGAACAGGGTGATTATGAGGGGGCAATCGAGATATATGAATATTTACTCGAGAACAATCCCGCTAATAAGAGGTTCGTTAGAGATTTAGAGATAGTATATCGCAGTTTATTCAATACTTATAGATATGGTAGCCTTAAAGGGCGTTTTGATTTAGGAAAATTAAAGCGATATTTCAGGAAAGAAGACGAAGTATATCGAAAATATAATTTTAGTTCATTAGTTCAATTTTATGGTTTTTTTATTTTAGGGGTAGGGATTATTGTTCTTTTTGATTCATGGATAAATAGGAAGCGACGGGAAGGTCCTATGCCTGTTGTGTTTAGTAAACACAACATGTGGCAAAATGGTATTATTTTATTTTTCCTGATATGCCTCTTGGTAGCATACAGGTTTTTTTTGTGGAGGGCACAGGCAAATAATTCTGAATTTTTATTTCGGGGCCTATTGGGTAAAGACCTTATCGACGGGCTTAAGGCTAATTTTTTCTACTATAGAACATCTGCTCATGATGGTTCGGCTTCATTAGTCGGCCTATTATGCGTTCCTTTTTTTATTCTTTTTGGTGATTCGTTTTTCTCTCTTTATCTTGTTGGCCTTTTAATACCGATTTCTATTTTAATCTTATTATATTACTTTACTGCGCGTTACTTCAGCCCTTCATCGGCTATTATTGCATGTTTCCTTTATATATTAGTGCCATTCCAGTATCTTGTATATTCTACTTATATGCTGGGGTTCCATACCGACTCTCCTTTATTTACCTTAATTTTGTTTATAATATTTTTTAAAGTATTTTTTACTGCAACTTTTTCGGATATATACTATGGACGCAGCGAATCAAAAGGAAGAAGGCAGAAACTCTATTGGCTTTTTATTATAGGAGGCCTAATCAGCGGTTTTGCTTTATCTTTCTGTTATACATTTATCTTATCTTTATTTATTTTTATATTTTTTTGGTTTATTGTTGATCCCGGATGTATCAGAAAGAGATATTTTTATCTGTTTGGTTTATGCTTTTTAATAAGCTTCTTGCCATGGATATTATTCAATATCCGGGATAATTTTTCAGGGCTTTATATCCCTATCTACAAACAAGAAGAGAGAGGGCTTCTTTCACTTAATTTGTTTTTTAATACTGGAGGCGATTGGCTGGTAAAATGGGAGTGTTTAAGGAGTTATTTACTGCATATCTTTTACAGTGAGCCTTTTAAGATATTTGACCGTTATGTTCCTCGCTTTGTTCCGCGTTATTTGTTTTGCAATATTCTTTTTATTCCTCTTTTTGTTTCTTTTATTTCGGCTTTGAAATATGCCGCAAAGTTTATAAGGCTTCGATATATCAAAAAAAGTACCTCAGTGGGTGAGGCAAACCATTACTTAAAAGAAGTTATGATATTTTCATATGTAATTTTGGTTTTACTCATGTTTTTTCTTCATCCTTCCCTGTGGCCGAGTCAGAATTATCTTCATCCGGCATTCCCTTTTATTTTTATATTAGTCGGTCTTTTAATTGATAAATTGTTCATAATGCGCCTTGCATTTTTGAGACTGCGTTCTGTTGCCTTTATTCTGGTAGTCGTTATTGTACTGTCCGGTTTCAGTTTTTGTCAGAATGCTATTTCCGGTTTCTTGAGATTTGATGTTGGTTCCCTCCGGGATATGTTTACTATGAAAGGATATTCGTTGGCTCATTTGCCTTATTATTTTATGAAGGAATTAAATAAAAACAATTTATTGCTTTCAGATTTACAGGTGAATTTTTTATATGAAGAGAAGATGTTTAATGTTTTTCATAATGTGCTTGATGCATGGATTGATTCAGACTCGCACCGTCTGAATAATTGGGAATCAGTAGATAAAAATTATCAAGTGCTCGAGAAAATAGATTTATTACTGCGGCCTTTTACTTATATACGACTTGGTATTACTATTGGTGATGGACTTCATAAAGACACGGTATTTATGTTACCCAAAAAGATAAAAGCCTACGTTGATAATAAATATTCACATTTCCTATATCAAGGTATTGCAATAAGTTACGGCAACAGACAGCGAAGAAAAATAATAAATAATATTAAATCAGATTATATTGATGCTGCTATACCTCAGGAATATCTACATTATTTTTATATTGAAAAAGGACGCAGAGTAGGAGAGGGGTGTAAAAATAATTATTCTCATGGCATCTCATTGCTGGATGAGTTTGACAGTGCATATTATCCTTATCTTTGCCTGGGATTTGTAAGTTCTCTTCCCCCTGCACAAATTATGTATATATTAAAAAATAATAACCCGGAGTATTCTTTTCTTAAAAAATGTGCTTACTTTTTTTATGGAAAAAATATTTATGATGATACAATGAATTATGATAGAAATAATTTAAACGAATATATCGAGGTTATACCTGAGCCGTATCTTCCGGAGTGTATATGTGGGTTAGTTTACGGCTTTTCTGAAGATGCATATTATTATTTTCAAGAATCTGAAAAATTCGATCCTGTTAAAATAATGAAAGATATAAAAGAAAATATTTTTAAAAATGGATCTATGAATAGCCAAATACGCCCTTATATTTATCAAGGGCTTGGTTTGAGCTTAAGCGTTAAATCAATGGGGTTTTTAAATTATGATGCACATAGGCGGATAAGTCTTATTGTTCCATCTGAGTATATGAATGATTTTTATAAAGGATATGGAATCGGTATTGGAATACGGTATGGGAAAGATAAGAAAAGAAAAATTGAACTAATAGATGAATTAGTTCCGTCTCAGTATAAGGAGTTAGTTAATGAAAACGCAGCGTCGGTATTTTTGAATATAAAAAGGTAAATTAATAAAAATGAAAATTTTACTAATCAATCCTCCGGCAGAACTCGAGAGTGTATTAGGAATTGGTAAAGAATTTGTCCAAAAGTATGAACCGCTGGGGTTGCTCTATATTGCGGCGGTTATAAGAGAAAGAGGGTTTGAAGTATCGGTTATCGATGCTTTTGCTGAAGATTTGAGTTTAGAGGAATTAAAGAGCAGGGTACTAAATTGTAAAGCTGATGTTATTGGTATCTCGACACTTACATGTAACGGAGCTTTTGTTTTTAAATTTGGCCAGTGGCTTAAGAAAAATATTCCCCAAACCTGCGTTGTCTTAGGCAATATACACGCATCGGTTTATGCGCAGCAATATTTAGAGAATGACTGTTGTGATATAGTTGTACACGGAGAAGGGGAGTATACTCTTTTAAAAATAATTGAATCTTTTTCTAATAAGATACGGTTAGAAAGTATATCTGCTGTTTCATATATTAATCGTGATGGAAAATATTGTAAAACTTCTAATGGTGCTGTTGTTGCGGATTTAACAAAATTGCCCCTCCCGGCACGTGATTTGATTAATGATAAATTATATGGCTTGACTGAAATCAGTAATCAAACATATGTTGGAGGAAGAGGAGCAGTCGCAAAAACTATGTTCACCTCTCGCGGATGTCCGAATAACTGTTCTTTTTGCATAGTTAAGCTTGATAGAAAACAACGGTTTAATGATCCTATGCGTGTTGTAGATGAAATTGAAATGCTCCAAGATAAATTCAACGCATCATATATTACTATTATGGACCCGCTTTTTATGGGTAATACAAAAAGAGTATTTGAAATATGCTCCGAGATCCAAAAAAGGGGATTGCATATTAAATGGGGATGTGATGCTCATGTACGTTACATAAGCCCTGAATTAGTCGAAGCTATGGAATCGGCCGGATGTTATTCTCTTGATTTCGGACTTGAGTCGGGAGTTCAGAGGTTATTGGATAATGTACGAAAAGGTATTAGAATTGATGAGAGCAAAAAGGCAGTCAATATTGTCAAGAAACATTCGAATATTCATATAGCCGGCTTGTTTATTTTGGGACTTCCAGGTGAAAGATATGAAGATTCGATTAAGACAATCAGGTTTGCCAAAAGTTTACCTTTGGATATGGCACAGTTCAGCATTTTGACACCATATCCGGGTTCTCCATTATTTAATGAACTCTCTCGGGCTGGTGAACTTGATACAGGCATTAGAGGCGACGGAAGTATTGATATTTCTGTATGGGAGAGATATTCAGCCTATATTTCTTTTACTAATAATGACCCCATATGGGTTACTCCGGAACTTTCGCCTCTTAAGATAAAACAGCTTCAGAAAAGGGCGCAACGGGAATTTTATCTCAGGCTTCCTCAGATAATCAAACATATCCGCAGAATACGAATGAATAATATTATTAAAATAGTGAAGATTGCAGTGCGTGGATTCTTTTGAATTATATTTACATCAAATATTTTTTATAGTCTTTATTATAAACGAATAAATCAAACCATATTAAAAAATTTAGAATGCACCAAAGCGCCCTTCCATTATCACGTTTATGCTCACGATGTTCTCTCCAGAGATTGTCAACTGCTTTATAATTTAAAACTTCCGTCTTTTCGATATTTTTTTTCGAGAGAAAATCGTTAACAAGGCATTTGCAGTCATTCATAAACCAAATTGAATGAGGCATTTCAAGCCCCATATTTGAGCGACGGGCTATTTGCTTAGGTAAATAGTTTTTCATGGCTTTCCTTTGAACATACCGCCCTTTAAATCCCTTCATCCGTATATTTGGAGGAATTTTACTGGCGTATTCCATAACCAATCTATCCATATAGGGAAAGCGGGCTTCTATCGAATGCGCCATTATGGTACGGTCGTTTTTAACCATTAAGTCGCCGATAAAATAATATTTAATATCAATTAAAGAGATTTTGTTAAAATCATCATCAAAGGTAAGGTTATTGAATAATTCGGTAAAAAAACTGTCGGTTTTTTTAAAATCACAGTTATTAGGCATTATTGATTTTTTTTCTTCTTCAGTTAATACATGACGCCAGAAAAAATGTGATTCCGGAATATTTTTTTCCACGCCTTCAGTAAAACGTTTGGCAAGAAAATCAAAACTTAATTTGTTATATGATGTAGGCAGTCTGTGAGCTGTTTTTTTTACCATCTTGCGCAATAGGCCGGGGATATATTTGCGATATAGCTTGCGTACTTTATATGCTCTATGTGTTTCATAAGCATTAAAAACTTCATCACCACCTTCACCCGAGAGAAGTACTGACACTTCTTTTTTAGCTTCTTTTGCCAGAAGGAATGAAGGAATCGCGGCTCCGTCTCCGCTCGGTTCATCCATATAAGCCATATGTTGAATTAAGTTATCTATGACATCACGAGGAGTAACCACTACTTCATGGTGTATGGGTTTGGCAAAATCTACCATTATTTTTTGGTAATATGATTCATCAAAACTGGACTCTGCCATTTTAATTGAATAGGTATGTACATCTTGACTTAAGTTAAGTTCTTTCGTTAATGCTAATATTGAACTGGTATCTACACCTCCTGAAAGTGTTAATCCTATAGGTACATCCGCTATTAAATTTCTGCGTACGGAATCCAGGAGAATATTGTGTAATTCTTTTCCGATATTTTTTTCATTTATGGAATAATCGGGTTTATAATCAATTGTGTAGTATTCTCTTTCCTGAACGCTCTTTTTGGCTAAATCTACTTCGAATAGATGCGAACCTTGTAATTCTTTGATATCTTCAAATGGTGTTAAGGTATCGGGAATGTAAGCGAGGGAGAGAAAATGATAAATAGCTTCATAATCAATTTTATTATTAAAACAGTCCAGGTCAAGGAATGACTTTATTTCTGAGGCAAAGTAGAATTTGTTCCTTTTTATCATATAAAACAACGGACGTATTCCGTAAAAATCTCTCACTATATATGCTTTATTGATATTTTTATCATATAAGCAAAAGGCAAACATTCCGGTAAGATGTTTGAGAAAATCTATGCCGAGTTCCTCATATAAATGGATTAGGACTTCGGTATCAGAAGAAGAGCGGAATCGATGCTTTTTATCGAGGTGAAATTGCTCCTTTAGTTCCTTGAAGTTTGTAACTTCACCGTTATAGGTTATCCAGATTTTTTGATTTTCATTAGACATTGGCAGGTGTGCATTCTCAGTCAAATCGATGATGTTGAGGCGGGTATTACCCAATACGCATTTTTCATCTTTAAATATATCAAGACAGTCTGGCCCCCTGTGCCTGAGGAGAGACGTCATGGCTTTTACTTCTTCAATATCTTTGCTTGTAACAGATGAATTGAGGGTAAATAATCCTGATATGCCGCACATAGTCTATGACTGGTAATGTGAAAAAATATTTAATATTGTTAAGTACGATAATCGTAAAGTGTTCTAATACATATTACTTAGGTGCATAAACATAATAGAATCATTAAGTTAAATATGATATACTAAAATATTAATTTTTTCTAGGAAAATAAATTTTCATGGTGTATTTTAATAAAATATTTTATTAAATGCGGTTTGAATATGATCAAGAATAATATAATAATCCTTAAATTTATAATTTTCCTTTTTTTGATTTTGTTATTTAGTAGACCGGCCTTTTTGGAGGAATCAAAGATTGATATGTTATATAAAGCGGAAATATTATCCGAAGAGGGTAATTTTGAGGGAGCTATAAACATTTATGAAGATTTATTAAAGCGATACCCAGATGATGAAAGTATCTTTTCGGCTTTAGATGACGCTTATAGGGGCTTCATAAATAGTTTACAGTATGTAGAGAAGGGCACTACTTTTACACAAGATGATATTAAAAAACTTACAAGATGTTTTAAGAAGGAGGGTTGGGGATATAACTATTTTTATAGGATCCCGTTATTTATTTTCTATTCGCTTTTGTTTTTGTTAATGGGTGTTTCTGTCTTAGTTGATTCCTTTTTAACTCGAAGAGGTGAGCAGCAGGATGCATGAAGAGAATACACGATGGCAACGATGGTTCATTGTTTCTCTATTACTGGTTTTGCTTGTATGTTATCGCTTTTTTTTCTGGCGTGCGGCAGCAAATAACGTTGAATTTTTATCCCGTAGTTTGTTTGGAAAAGATTTTCTTGATGGTATTTTAAATGATTTTTTTAGCTATAGAATTCCTCCGCATGACGGTTCGATGGTATTAGGCGGCATAATTGCTGCTGTTTTGTTTCCCGTATTGGGAGATTCATTTTTTTCGCTTTATCTCATAGCTCTGTTATTTCCAATCGCGATATTGATACTATTGTATAATTTTTCACTGAAATATTTCGGTGCTGATGTTGCTATTGTGGCGAGTATTTTATATGTACTCTCGCCGTTTCAATATCTTGTCTATACCACTATAGAGTTTGGCTCACATATTGATTCGGCCCTTTTTATATTGCTGGCACTTTGTATTTTTTATAAGATATTTTTTACGTCATCACTGGCTAATGTTTATCATGGAAACCCGAGTGATGTTATTGATATAAAGAAAAATAAAAGAAAACTTTTAATACTTTTTTCTTCACTCGGCATTATCAGCGGAATAGCAACCAGCATTTGTTATTCTTTCTTAGCGGCTTTATTTATATTATTGTTTTCTTGGTTTGTTATTGATATAAAATTTTTTAGAAAGAAATATTTTTATATATTTTTATTCAGTTTCTTTCTTATGCTTTCTCCCTTGCTAATACATAACTGTTTCAGTAAGTTTAAAGATTTTTTTGAAGGAAATGTAATTTCAGGACCTCATCCGATATTTTCCAATTTATTTTTGGGAAAAGGAAGCAATTGGATTGTTACCTGGCATTGTTTAAAACATACGGTTTTTGAGATGTTTAGGATTGAACCGTTTCTTTCTCTGGGTAAATATACAATTCCTCCTTTCTTGCCGAGAAATATTTTTTATAATCTTATTTTTTTAGCTATGTTTGTTTCTGCCTTAAGTGGATTGAAGCTTTTTATTACATATTTATATACTAAGATAGTTAAAAGGTATAGTTTCCGTTATTCCATAAATGATTTTCTAAAAGAAGGAATAATTCTCTCATATATTATTTTTTTTATGATTTTGTATTGTCTATATGATGAAATTTGGCCGACTATAAATTATTTTTATCCTGCATATCCTTTTATTTATATTTTAGTTGGTCTTCTAGTAAAAAAATGCAAAGGGGCTCGCTACGGTTTTATAAAATTACGTTCAATATCTATATTTTTGGTTGCCCTTATTCTTCTTAGCGGATTTTATTTTTGTCGTAGTTCAATAAATACTGTCAGCTCTTTTGATATTGGTTCTTTTAAAAATATGTTTAGGCTTAAAGGATATTCCCACGCTTGTTATTCTGGGTTTTTTACACATAGAGCCTTTAATGATATTTTTATCTCTGACGGCCGTCTTGGTACATTAGAGCCTTCGCATGAAGAAGTTTTTTATGATGTGCTCGAGGCCTGGTTTTTTTCAGATACACAGAGAATGAAGAATTGGGAGGATATAGATAAAAATTATAAGTATCTTAGAAAGGCTAAAAGGAGGTCTCATCCGATTTATTGTATTCGTCTTGGCATTACTATTGGTGATGGATTGCATAAAGAAACAATTGCTATGATGCCTTTAAAGATAAAAACTTTTATTAATGATGAGTATCATCCTTTTATTTACGAGGGCATAGCAATAAGCTACTGTAATAGGCTGTATGAGGAAGTTCTCCGAGGGTTTGAATCAGGTTTAATCGATAGATATATTCCCGATGAATTTTTACATTATTTTTATGCCCAACTAGGCAGGAGAATATGTGAGAGGTATAAAGGAAATTATATCCAGGGTATTATGTTTTTGGAAAAATTTCCCAAAGAATATCACCCATATCTCTATTTGGGTTTTACCAGTTCTTTTTCATATGAGGAACTCATAGAGTTTTTGCATATAGATGGATACCCGATAAATCCTTTATTGATAAGATATAGTTATTTTTATTTGGGTAAATATTTTTGGGGAGGATGTGAAAATTATCCACCAGAATGTCTTAAGTCTTATATTAAACAAGTCCCTGAAGGATATGTCCGGGAATGTGTGTGGGGAATAATTTATGGATTTTATGAGGATTTTTATTTTCTTGAGTATAATGATGCAAAAGATTTTGTTATACAAGTCCTTTCTGAAATAAAGAAGGAGATTTTTAATTTTAATATAAATGAATCAATTATTCCGTACATATATCAGGGATTCGGAATAAGTATAAGTCTTAGAACATTTGGAGAGCTCTCTTTTTATGATACGATGGATCTTGAAGCTATTGTTCCTCAAAAGTACCGTAATAACTTCTATGAAGGATATGGGGTGGGACTGTTTTTAAGATATGGTAATAATAAAGAAAGAATAAATGAGTTGTCTTCCAAGCATATTCCGCCCGAATATAAAAATTCTGTAATTCAAGGTTGGGACTTATATATTTAAGTTAAGATAAATATTTTTTTTATGCAGAAGAAAGACTTTTTAATATGGCAAATATAAAAGATTTAATCAATCAGGCATCATTTAAAGCGCTCCCCACAAGAGATAGAATGCATATATTCTTTCGCAATAAGCTTTGCCCTTTTGAGAGAATTGAGCCTTATGTACCCAAAGAAGGGAGAATCTTGGATTATGGCTGTGGTCATGGGTTGTTTTCCTGGTGGATGAAAGCCAGCAGTCCTGAAAGAGATGTCATCGGGTATGATGTTTGTTCTAGGAAAATTTCATTAGCGCGTAATCTTTTGGAAAAAAAATACGGTATCCAGTTTTTTGACAATCGAGAATATTTTTCTTCAATGTCTTTTGATGCTGTTGTAGCTGTTGGTGTTTTATATCTCATAAAAGAAAAACGCGAGATAATTTCAATGTTAAAAAGTCTTATTAAATCGGAAGGTTATATTATTTTAAAAGAAGTTGTTAAAGAGAATAGTCTGAGGTTTGCATGGACATATTTTGAAGAGGTTATGGCGGCAAAAATTTTTAGAATCACTGAAGGTGAAGGGCTGTTTTTCCTCACCAAAGATGAAATATTAAATATATTAGAGGAGTGCGGATTCAGTGTCCAGATGCAGGATTTAAGCAGGGGATATTGGTACCCTCATATGTTATTTATAGGAAAGAAAAAATAATGAAAGATAGGAAAAGAATACTTTTTTTGAGTCCGCCTGTAAGTTTTAGCGAGCGATACGGCGTGCTTTGGCAGGCAGGCGACGTACAGCCGCCGTTGGGATTGGCCTATTTAGCTGCAATTACAAGAAAAATTGGGTTAGACACTACTATTCTAGACGCAGGTGTCCTAGACTGGGACGTGAAAAGATGTGTAGAAGAAATAATAAATAGAGCTCCTGATTTTCTTGGTATTACAATTGCTACTATGACTGTCATGAGTTCTTCAAAATTAGCCCAAGAGGTTAAAAAACATGTTCCTCATATTAAAGTTATTGTTGGCGGCTGTCATGTAACTGCCCTTCCCGTGAGAACTTTACAGGAAAATCCTAGCTTTGATTTTGGAATAATTGGTGAAGGTGAGAAGACGCTTGAAGAATTAATTAAAGCCTTAATAGAGGAGGGGAATTTATCTTTAGTAAAAGGTATTGTGTTTCGCTCTGACGGCGAGGTTGTTCTAACATCCCGGAGAGAAAGAATTTCTAATTTAGATGAATTACCCATGCCTGCATTCGATCTCCTACCTTCGATAACTCAACACTATCATACTATGTCGCAGTGTATAAAGTATTCTAATACTATTTCTTTGGTGCCTTCCCGGGGATGTATGGGGCGGTGTGCTTTTTGTGACAGAAATACTTTTGGCAACATCATAAGTACGCATAGTGCCGGCTATATTGTTGAGATGATGGCAAAACTAAAAAAGGATTTTGGAATACGCGGAATTATATTCGAAGATGATAATTTTATGCTTTCATACCCGTTGTTGAGTGAATTAGCAGACCTTTTAAATAAGAGGAATTTACGTATGCCATGGTCTGCTCTTAGCAGGATTGATACTATTACTGAGGAAAAGTTAAAAGTGGCCAAGACATGCGGTTGTTGGCAGATTGTTTATGGGATTGAAAGCGGTTCTCAAAAGATACTTGATTTATATAAAAAGGGTATTTCCATAGATCAGATAAAAGAGGCTATTATTCTCACAAAAAGGCAGGGATTTTATACCAAAGGCCTTTTTATGTGGGGAAACCCGCTTGAGACGGATGAGACAATACACCAGACCCAGCAGCTTATTTACAGTTTGCCTCTTGATGATATATCGATTGCTTTTTTTACTCCCTTTCCCGGTTCGGACTTATGGAATGATATAAATAGTTTCGGCCATTTCGATAATAATTGGAATAAATTAACATGCTACGATTTGGTTTTTATTCCTCACGGTATGAGCGGCACGAAGCTTACCGATACTCAGACAAAGACCTTGAAAAAATTTTATAAGAGACCGAGAGTTTTGTGGTCATATTTTACACGATTAAGATCATTTTCTCAGTTTAGGAGGCTTTATAATAGTTGGAGGGCTTTGTCTAAATATACAAAAACTTTTCAAAGTGATGGCAAGCTTTTATTAATTGCTGATGATTTTGGTCTTGATTCAAGAGTGAATAAAGGGGTAGAGCGTGCTTTTAGGCAGGGTGTTTTAACAGGAGCTTCTTTATTGGTAAATGGGAACTCAGTTGATGATGCAGTCTTGAGGGCAAGACGAAATCCTTCGTGGAATATCGGGTTGCATATAAATTTGACTGAAGGACAGGCACTTCTTCCTTATAGCGAGATACCAAGTTTAGTGAATAAGGAAGGAATATTTAAATGGAAAATAAAGGGTTTATTTTTTGCTGTTTTTTTTGGAAAAGTTAAAATTGATGAGATAAAAAAAGAGATTGAAGCTCAGTTTAAAAAATATGTAGATACAGGTCTTAGCCTAACCCATATTAA
Organism: Spirochaetota bacterium; assembly: GCA_003645695.1. Classification (GTDB taxonomy): domain Bacteria; phylum Spirochaetota; class B62-G9; order B62-G9; family B62-G9; genus B62-G9. The sequence continues at coordinate 13,399 of QNBN01000009.1, forward strand.
TGGGCATCATCAGGTGCATGTTATTCCTAAAATTTTACCGATTATTGTTTCTTTGATGAAAAAATATAAAGTGCCGTATATGAGATATCCGTATGAGCCGTTATGTCTTGAATATGTTTATGGTATACGCCATTTTTGGCGTATGATTGACCAAATATTATTTAACCTTATTTGTAAGCACTCAAAAAAGGTATTAATCGAGAATAATTTAAATAACCATTATTCCTTCAGGGGATTATTTTATAGCGGCAGGTTAAATAAAAATAAGTTATTGAGTATGATAGACTCTTCTAGTAATAAACCGATTGAGATTATGTGCCATATCAGCGAAGAAGCCATATTGCCTAAGAAAGGCGGGGAGGAGGCCTTTAATAACATTTATTGCAGCCCGGAGGAATTATCTGCTTTACTGGATTCGGAGGTTTGTGGTGAAATACAAAAAAGGCTGGTCCGAAAATTCAGATAGAACATCAAAATTTTTATATTCAGATAATATTTATATGATTTTTTAAAAGTAAATTAATTACTGCCTAGACTGCTGATGATTCATAGAAGTTTTAATTTTAAAAATGTCTCCTAGAATGCTAAATCCATCACGGAATAACCTAACCTTGGAATTTTTATTACAAGTCCATTTAACAGGAATTTCTTTAGATTTATATTCCATTGATTTTGCCAGGAAAAGCATTTCTAAATCAAATCCAAACCCGTCGATTGTTTGAAGGGAGAATAGTTTTTTAGCCGACTTCGTCCGGTAGCATTTAAAACCGCATTGAGGGTCAGCTATGTCAAATTTCAGATATAGCTGAACGATTTTTGACAAAATGAAACTGGCAACAGCTCTCATAATAGGCTGGCTGCCGATAAGTTTTGCTCCCGGTATACGTCTTGAGGCTAAGACGATATCAAAACCCATATCCAGGTAATGTATAAAGTTTTCAGTTTCTTCAATGTATATTGGAAGGTCGGCATCCGTCAGTAGTATATATTCACCATTTGCTTCCATTATGCCTTTTTTGGAGGAATAACCTTTTCCCATATTGGTATTATTTACAAAGAATTTTATTCTGGAATCTTTTTTTTGTGTATTTTTTACTATATTTGCAGTATCGTCCGCACTACCGTCATCAACAATAATAATTTCTGAGTTATATTTTTTCTTATTTAAATACGATATGACAGTATTCAGGCTGTTGCCTATTACGTCACATTCATTGAAAGCCGGAATGACTACAGATAGAAAAATAGATTTGTTATTCATTTTGAAAAATAAAATAAAAAATATTTATAGAATAAACAATAAAACTTAAAGGTTTTATCTTTTTTATCGGTGTGGTAAATTTTATTGCACTAATAGCAAAGAAGATTAAAGCTTAAAAAATTATGTAGAGTTTAATTGTATTATATTTTACTGTCAAGGTTTTTCATTATTGAACATAACCTAAATATAAGTGTATAATATACATAATAGAGTTTTGTGTACTGAGTGTTAGTTATGCATTTGCCTTGATTTAATATGACTCAAAGTTAATATTTTACTTTCCTTGAGTTATAATTCATCATGCTGACTATGCCTGGGGGGAGTTTGTGTCATAAATTTCTGTTACGTAAAGGAAAAAGGGTAAATATTAATTCTATAAAATACATAACATAAGAGGAAGAGATTTTGGTATTAAAAAAGAGCTGTTTATGAAAGAGAAGAAAGAAATCGAAGAAAGGTATAAATTAGATAATATTCGGGTAGGATTAGTGTTCCCTCAATATAAGGAGTATTTAGATACTGTTTCATTACCTGAAAATAAGTTGCACCTTGGTTTAATTCCTCCTCTTAGTTTAGCATATGTTGCAGCACTCCTAGAGAATGCTGGATGCGAGGTCAAATTAATAGATGCGTCTGCTCTAAATTTAACAAAGGAGGAAACCTCTTCTTTATTAAAAGATTTCCGTCCCGATTTTTTAGGCTTTACATCTTCTACTATTGATTTTCATTGTACATTATCATGGATAAATTATTTGAAGAGGGAATTAAATATTCCGACAATAATCGGGGGAATACATCTTTCTGTTTATCCGCAGGAGACAATGTCTCATGAAAGTATTGATTACGCTGTTATTGGCGAAGCTGAGAGGACCCTTCCGGAACTATTATCATATGTATCTGAGGGGAAAAGTTTAAGAAAGGTCAAGGGAATAGCATATCGAGATAACGGCGAAGTAGTAATAACTGAAGCAAGAGAACCGGTGGAAGATTTGGATATATATCCTTTTCCTGCTCGTCACCTACTACCAAATGACCTGTATTATTCTTTCATATCAAAGGAAAAGAAGTTTACTGCCATGTTAACTTCACGAGGATGTTCCTTTAATTGTATTTTTTGCGATAATAAGACAATTAAATACCGGGCTAGGAGTGCCCGGAGTGTTGTTGATGAAATGGAAGAATGTCATATTAAATACGGCACGAATGAAATTGATATTTTTGATGCTTTGTTTTCTATTGATGAAAACAGGGTAATAGATATTTGCAGGGAAATAAAACGGCGTGGCTTAAAAATTAAATGGTCGTTTCGTACACGAGTTGATCTTGTAAATGAGGGAATGCTTGATGAACTGAAGAGTGCCGGGTGCATTAGAATTTATTACGGTATCGAATCAGGAGACGACCGTATACTCAGGAATATAAATAAGCATATTGAAATCGATAGAATCAGGGACATAGTTAAATTGACCAAAAAGAAAGGAATAGGCGTTTTGGGTTACTTTATGCTAGGTAATTTAGGAGAAACTCAAGAGACAATCGATAAAACCTTAAAACTTATGCTTGAGCTTCCACTTGATTATATTCAGATATCTCCTGTTTTTGCACCTCCTAATACAGCGTTATATGAAATGACAAGACGTAATACTAATAGAGATTATTGGCGCGAGTACACATTAGATACCACACTTGAGGAACCGTTCCCTAGATTTGGGACGGAATTGTCTTTGAATCAAATAGATAAGTATGTGTATACGTGTTACTTAAAATTTTATTTACGGTTAAGTTATATTTTAAAATTTATATTGAAAATAAGATCTATGGATGAGTTTTTACGGTCTTTCTACGCTTTAAAAGACATGATTTTTTCTGCTTGTTCAGTGAATAAATATAAGGTCACTTTATGTCAAAAATAGTACAGATTCGTTCTCAAATCCAACAACTTGTTCTTTTTTCAAGTATGTTTTCTTGGAGTAGCTTGTGTGAGCATATTATATTTTCACCGTTTGATTACTATTCTTTTTTTAGTGAAGCTCGCTTCCCTTTGGCGATTAACTTTTTAGTAACTTCCGGATGCAATTTGAAATGCAAGATGTGTAATTATAGAACATTATTGAATACGAAACGCAGCGAAGAGTTGAGAACGGATGAGATTAAAGATTTTTTTATTCGTGAGCATAAAAAGAAATTTCATGTTATTTTAACAGGCGGTGAGCCATTTATAAGAGAAGACATTTTTGAGATAATTGAGACCATAAAACAGTTAGGCTTAACGTGCGGCATAATAACGAACGGAACTCTTATTACGGGAAAAAAAGTCAAATATCTAATTGAATTAAAAATTGATTACATTATTTTTTCATTATTAGGACCAAGGGAAATTCATGATTCTACGACGGGTATGCCTGGCTCGTTTGATCTTATGATTAATAATATTAGGTCGATTTCTTCCTCAAGAAAGAAAACTAAAATTTTTATTAATTCTCCCGTTACTTATTTAAATATGCCGTATTTGAAAGACATAATTCACATTGCTGAGGATGTTGGTGTAGATGCACTTCGCTTTGAACAGATGAATTTTATTACAGAAGAGCAGGATAAGATTCAGCAGTCTATTTGTGCGGAAAAGTTTCCCAATGAAGATTTAATGTTTTGTACGCATAAGATAAACAACAATGAATTAAAACAGTTAAAAGAAAATGCTCAACACGTAGAAAGTCTTATGAATATTAAAGGGACGTTTAAAATACCTGTTTATTTTAAACCTTTTTTGAATGTAGATGAGATGTATTCATGGTATTCTGAAAATCATAATATAAAAAGAAAGTGTTTGTTTGTTTGGAAATCCCTGTTTATTAATCCTTGCGGAGATGTCTTGCCGTGTCAGTTTTTGATTAGTAAGATGGGAAATATCAAACAGGATAGATTGGAAGATATATGGAATAATGCGAAATATAAAAATATGCGCAAACAATTGAAAGAAAGTTTATTACCAGTATGTTTGCGTTGCTGTAAATTATAAATATTAGGGCAATTTTATGATAGATTTAAGTGTTATAGTACCCTGTTATAATGAAGAAGATAATATTCAGCCCTTTGTTTTAAAAATCTTAGAGGTATTGAATCAATATTCAATAAAAGGGGAGATAATTCTTATTAATGACGGGAGTGCAGACAAGACCGAGGATATAATTGAGAGGCTCAGTAGAGAATTCGATAATGTATTAAAAATTAATCACCAGGTTAATTTGGGTATTACTGAGTCATGGTACAGTGGTTTGGTAAAATCAAACGGGCAGTATGTTGTGACCATTGATGCTGATTTTCAATATAACCCTAATGATATTAATATCTTATATAGTGAGATAATAAAAGGAGATTGTGATTTAGTACAAGGATGGAGACGGGAATATAAGGATAATAAAGCAATAAGAAAATTGTTAAGCCGTGCTTTAAGTGGTATACTTAATGGTTTATTTTTTTTAAAAATAAATGATATTAAATCCGGATTTGTTATATATAAAAGAAATGTATTTTTTGATATTTTAGGAGAACGGAAGAAATATTTTACTTTTCAACATTTTTTTATTATTTGTGCCGTAAAAAAAGGTTATGTCTTAAAACAAGTTCCCATAGAGTTCAGTCCTCGTTTGCATGGGAAGTCATTTATAAAAAATCCTTTATTTTTTTCCTGCAAAGTTATTCTTGATATGCCGCGTGCGTTATTGAATTTTGGCTTTGTCGGGAGGAAAAAAAAGAAGGAGAGAACATAATGTGCGGAATAGCAGGAATATGGGGCAGTGGCGATATTGAAAAGATGGTCAATACTTTGTCGCATCGTGGTCCCCACGGTACTGGATTCTACAAGAATGAGGAGGTTCGTTTAGGCGCCTGCTCGTTAAAAATAACTGATCCTGAAGGAGAAAATCAGCCTTGTTATAATGAGGATAAGACCATTTGTGCTATCTTGAATGGGGAAATTTATAATTATATAGAATTAAAAAATGAACTCTCAAATCATATATTTAAAACTCAAACAGATACCGAAGTCATCGTTCATGCATATGAGGAATATGGCCTTGATTTTATTCACAAGCTTAATGGATGTTTTGCGATTGCTATTTGGGACGGAGGCCGGATTATTTTAATCCGGGATAGATTAGGACAAAAACCTCTTTATTATTATTTTAAAAATAAAAACTTTTTCTTTGCCTCTGAAATTAAAAGTATTCTTACCCAGATGGACAGTGTATCCCCAAACTTAACGGAGAATTTTTTAACCTTTGAAACTACTATTGGTTCTGAAACATTTTTTAAAGATGTTTATGCACTTCCTAGCGCTTCTTTATTAATTTTTAACGGTGAGGATGTAAAAACAAAAAAGTATTGGCAGGTTCCACCTGATATTGAAATTGATTTCACTCCTAAACAATACATTGAAAAGCTGCAGTGGTTGATTCAGGATTCAGTACGTTTACGTCTTAGAGGAGGAACATCGGTTGGTATATTATTAAGCGGAGGCATTGATTCCAGCCTTCTTGCTTATATTGCAAGACCTCAGTATGCATTTACTTGCTGCTACGGGGAGAATGGCTCTTTTAATGAAGTTGAATATGCTTCTATGGTTGCAAAAGATATTGGAGCCCAACATTTTCTCGTAAAACCAACATCGGCAGATTTCAAAGAGCATTTTGAAAAAATTATTTGGCATCTCGACCAGCCTGTAGCAACTATGTCTTCTTTGCCTGCTTATTTATTAGCCAAAAAAGCGAGTGAATATGTAAAAATTATATTAAATGGCGAGGGATCAGATGAATTTTTTGGCGGCTATATTCGCTACCTCCTTATGGTGACAGAAGAACGGCTTGGCGCACTTCCTGAACTTAAAAATTTTCATCCGCTTGCACGTTTTTTTTGGAATAAAAATATGTTTTCTGGTTCAGCCGAGCGCTATTTTGAATTAATAAAGCGGGGTGAAGCAGGTAAGGGTGATCCTTTTCAAAGAGTTAAAGAAATTTTTTCTCAGCATAAGAATTTATTAAATAGCATGACTGCATGTGACATTGAGGTATCATTGCCGTCACTTTTAATGATGGCCGACAGGGTTTGCGGCGCTTTTGGGTTAGAGAATAGATCGCCGTTTTTTGATTATAGAATCGTTGAATTTGCTTTTTCCCTGCCTCAGGAAATGAAAATCAGAGAGTTTAAGACAAAATATATTTTACGTGAAGCTGCAAGGGGAATAGTACCTGATAAAATAATTGACCGACGGGATAAAATCGGACTTATTACTCCTATCTATAAGTGGTTTTCACAGGATTTATCTGAATGGTGTAATAGTATAACTAGCACATTTGATGAACGCAATATTCCCTTAAACCCTGGCAAGGATCGCGGCTTATATGATCGCTATAAATATATGAAATTGAGCTTAGAATTGTGGTATAGGATATTTATTGATAAACAGCTTAACTTAGATGCTGCTAAGAAAAACAAAAAAGAAATTATTTTATAAATCCTGCCATTTGCTATTTTTTTATTAAAAATCTTAATTTGTTATGAAAATTAAAATATTTCGTATTATGGATTATTGGATAGGCATTCCGCTTTGTTTTTTGTTTTCCTCTATACAAAGGTTAAGAAATATCATTATCCCGAAGAGAGGGAATACTCATACTGTAAAGTCAGTACTATTTATTCAGTTTGTTGAGATGGGATCTGCAATACTTGCTTATCGTGCCATCCAGACTCTTAAGGAAAAATATCCGAATATTACAGTTTATTTTTGGATTTTTAAAGAAAACGCAGATATTATTTATTTATTAAAAAATATTCCGGAAGAAAATGTTATAACCGTTCGAAATAATAACTTATTTTTATTTTTTATTGATACGGTAAAAACACTTTTTAAGCTTAGGAAAATGCGTATTGATACTGTTATTGATCTGGAATTATTTTCACGATATTCGAGTTTATTAGGCTTTTTAACTGGGGCTCCTATGCGGATAGGCTTTTATAGATTTTGTATGGAAGGTTTATATACTGGAATTCTTCATACGCATAAAGTTATGTATAACCATTATCGCCATATTAGTGAAAATTTTTTGACACTCGTGGATTCTATCAATAAACCCCTAAGCGAGGTTCCGATGGTTAAAATCAAGGGTGTTAAGGAGAAATTTCTTTTGCCTCATATCATATGTTCGGAAGTGAAAAATAATAAAATTCTTAGCCAGTTACTAGATGAGGCAGAGAGCGGGACAAGGTTAATTTTAATTAATCCCGGACTTGATAATAGGCTACCAATACGTTGCTGGCCGCATAATAATTATATTGAACTGGCTGAGAAAATTATTGAATTAAAGAATGTAAAAGTAATTTTAGTAGGCAAAGGATATTTGCCAGAATCATATTTTTTAAAATTTAAAAATACTGTTAATCTTGTTAATCAGCTTTCAATTTCAGAATTGCTTTCCTTGTGTAATATAGCTTCTCTTGTTATTAGTCACGATTGTGGCCTGGTGCATCTTGCTTCTCTCAGCTCTATTCATATTGTAGCGCTCTTTGGTCCGGAAACACCTTTGTTGTATGAACCCCTTACGTCTAATAAGAAGATATTTTATAAATATTTTCAATGCAGCCCATGTCTGTCTGCATACAATCACAGGAAAACAATGTGTAAAGATAATAAATGCATGCAGGATATAACTGTTGATGAAGTGTATAAACATATAACTGATTACCTTGCGAGGTAATATATTTTCGGAATGTTTTTTAATTTTTATAATTAACTATTTAGGTAAATAATGATACGCGATTATATAAATAATAAAGTTATTGGATGTGTTTTCTTATTGGTGTGTGCTTTTTTATTTCGTGTCAATAATGCCTTCTCTGAAGCGGGTGAATATAGCACCAATCCGGATGTTGTGATTATGAAAAAAGGAATAGATGCTGTAACGGAAGAGATGAGATTTGTGGCTTATTATGACTATGATTTTCATAGAGTATTTAAACGTCTTTCACAGTTTGTAAATAATTTCCCATATAATTCTTATAATATAGAAAAGGCCATAGAATTCATTAAAGAGATGGATTTCAGGTATGAATATGACCCGAAAAGATACCCACTCAAAGAAAAATTTTATTTTTCTTTTTTTAGTTTTTTAATTTTTGCCCTTCTCGTTGATTCAATCCTCATGAAAGAAAATAATAAAGAAATCCAATGAAAAGAATAAACATAAAATATTTTGCAATACTTCTGTTATTGATTATTCTTTTAATAGTTGCCCGTTTCTCTTTCTGGAACCAGAGTGCAAATAATGCTGAATTCCTTTTTCGGGGAGTACTGGCCAAAGATTTAACCGACGGCCTGAAGACTAATTTATTATTTTATAGGATGGCACCGCATGAGGGGGCAGAAACATTAGTTGGTTTTGTGGGAGCCTTCTTTTTTTCATTATTTGGAGATTCGTTTCTTTCTTTATTCATGGTATTGCTGTTTTTTCAATGTCTCATTCTATGTTTTATTTATATCTTTACCGCCGCTCATTTTAACTTAAATAGCGCAGTTATTGCAGGATTTCTATATGTTTTAGTCCCTTATAGTTTTATCCATCATTATGACCATGTCTTAGGTTATCATGCTGATTCTGTATTGTTTGCTTTGATTCTTTTTAGTCTGTTTTATAGAGTGTTTTTCCATGATAAAACCCATGATGTGTATATGGGAAAGCAAGCTTCCCGGGGAGCCAGGCTTTGGCTTTCTTTATTATTTGGAATATGCGGTATCTTGAGCGGGTTTGCCCTATATGTTGATTATAATTTTCTTATTTCATTATTTATAATGGGAGTTTTATGGTTTTTTCTGGACCCCTTTCTTTTTAAAAGAAGATATTTATATATTTTTTTATTTTTCTTTACGTTTGGATTTGCACCGTGGCTTTTAACTCACGGTTTTTTAAAAATTCCCGGAGGCAGAGAACTTCCACTATATGGAAGCGGGGGAAAGGTCCCTATTGTTAGAGCATTTTTTATAAAGGGGAAGGAAGCCTTAAGAACATTTGTTTTTCTGCAATATACATTAATGAGAGTCTTTTCATTGCAGTGGTTTCAAGAATATTTTCATTTTTACATTCCGAAAAGATCATTTTACTATATCATTTTGTTTTCATTGTGCTCTTCATTTATTGCAATGAGTAGTTATGTAATTAAGCGCTTGAGAGCTTTTTTCTCCTCATCAAAACGTAATCAAGCAGCTTCTGAGGAGTTTTCTTTAAAAGAGGGTATTGTTTTCATTTATGTTATGTTTTTCTTCCTCGCATGGTGTTTTCATCCTACAATGTGGCCTGATGAAATTTATCTGACATGTGCATACCCCTTTTTATTTATATTGGTGGGTATAGCAGTTGATAAATTATGGAGGATTAAGATATCTTTTTTAAGATTTCGTGCGGCCGGATTTGCATTACTTTTGGGTATTATTTTGAGCGGGACTTATTTTTTATATGATTCAATAAATACGGTTGATGCAAGACAAGCTATGCCGCCAGATAAGATAACCAAAATTAAGGGATATTCTTTAGCTTTTTATCCTCATTACCTATATCGTCAATGGAATTGTACCGATTATTTTATTTCGGATTTATGGAAGAGTACTTTATATTTTCAGAAAGTTTCTTTGAATACATTTTTTAAAATATTTGGTATATATTCTTTAAATTCTTATTATCATAACTGGCATTCATTATATAAAAGTTATCAATTTCTTAAGGATATCCAGCCGAGGCATCTTCCCTCAACATGTATTGCATACGGAATTACTATGGGAGACGGCTTGAGGGGTGAAACGTTTCCAATGATTAAGAGTATATTAAACACGATGTATACTAAAGATTATCAACATTATTTTTATGAGGGTATAGCCCTTAGTTATTGCAATAGAAGATATGATGAAATTTTTGATGATTTTTCAGAGAGTCTTGTTGACTTATGTGTACCTCAAGAATATCGTCATTATTTTTATTATGAATTAGGTCGGAGGATAGCGGAGAGGCATAAAAGAAATTTACCCATTGGACTATCGGTAATAGAAGATTTCCATAAACAGTATCATAAATATTTATATAAAGGTTTTGTAACGGTTCTTAGTGAAGATCAGATTGCTGATTTGTTCGATACCTATAGAAATGGAATGCCGATAGTATTAAAAGAGTGGTTATATTTTCATTATGGAGAATTATTTGGAATTAATACTTATCGCTTATATCTCCACAAAAAAGAGAGATTTGATACTAACAGCCTTAATAAGTATATAAAGAAAATGCCGGATGAATTTCTCCCGCATTTTTTATGGGGGGTAGGGAAAGGGCTTTATGACGTTGTTTTTCTGGAATATATCGGAGAACGTGAGTTGCGCCAATTCCAAAAAGAGCTCAAAGAGTCCTATGATTTTATTAATGAATTTTCAGATATAGAAAGTGAGAAGTCATTTATTTATGACGGCTTAGGCATAGGATTAAGCCTTAGTACCTTTGGACAGATCTTGTTTTATGATGAAATTATTTTAGAGAACATTTTTTCTGAAACGCTGCTTCCCTACATATATCAGGGATATCGAAGAGGCACTATTCTTAGGTATGGGAGTGATGAAGAAGTAATTGAAAGATTAATTGAGAAGCATGTTTCCTTGCAGTATAGGGATAATTGAGAAAGTGAATAAATAAAATTTTCTTATAGCTATGGTGAAAAAAATAAATTTTTATATCTTCTGGTATATGTTATAATTACGAAATTAAGTGGTGTATTTATTTATAAAAGGTACTTAAGTTATGATTCATTCATTTATTTTACATGAAAAAAATAAGCTTATTACTGATGTATCCTTCGACGAATTGAAGAAAATGCTCAAAGATAAGGATAAGCTTATTTGGGTTGATCTGGAACAGGCAACAGCTGAAGAGAATGAGATACTTTCAACTGTATTTGATTTCCATCCTTTAGCCATAGAAGACTGTACAAATATTAACCATCACCCCAAAATCGATAATTTTGAGGATTATTTATTTTTAGTAATGCATGCAGTAAATTTTAATTCACGAGAGGAAGAACTTTCTACCCTGGAGCTGAATGTTTTTTTCGGGAAAAACTATGTCGTCACCTATCATGCGCGTCCGATTAGAAGCGTTATACAAACAAAGGAAAGATGCCTTAAGAATCCTGTTCCCATAATGGGTAAGGGATCTGATTTTTTAGTATATACTATTTTGGACGCATTAGCCGATAATTTCATTCCAACACTGAATGCTCTCGATCATAGGATCGATGAAGTAGAAGATGAAATCTTCAGCGATTCTTCAAATGTATTGAATAAAATAATTGATATTAGAAACGACATCATTAACCTTCGTAAAGTAATAAGACCGCAAAGGAACATTATCAGCCAGTTAACACGTGGCACTCTTCCTTTCATACACAAGAGTAACGTGATTTACTTTCGTGATATTTATGACCTTCTGCATCGTATATCGGAACAAAGTGACGGCTATCGTGATATGATCAGTGGCGTTCTTGATACACATCTTTCACTCACATCTAATAGAATGAATCAGATTGTGAAAACACTTACTATTGTTGCAACTATTATGATGCCGCTAATGCTAATCACGGGTATTTACGGAATGAATTTTCATTATATGCCTGAGACTAATGCACGATGGGGATACTTTTTAGTTTTAGGTGTGATGGTTGTAATTTCCATATCTTTAGGTTTTTACATGAAGAAGAAGAAATGGTTCTAACGTATGGATTTTTCATTTTATAAGACTCCTTATTTTTATAACATAATATATACCTTCCTTTCATTTATTATTATCTATTTCATAACTCGTTTCTTAAGACGCTTGGTCAATATACATATTCAGGATTTGAAGCGACGGCATAGAATTAGGAAAGCCATATTTTATTGTTTTTCGGTCATTTTTATTCTTATTTTATTTGGCATATGGACTACGGCTCTTCCTTCTTATACCACCCTTGTAGGTTTTATTGGTGCCGGCTTGGCACTGGCACTGCATGAAGCTGTGCTGTGTATTGCAGGGTGGATTCTCATTAACGTTAAAAAAACTTATGAAGTCGGTGAAAGAATCGAAGCTAATAATATTAAAGGTGATGTTATTGACATAGGCGTTTTTCATACTGTCTTGATTGAAGTGGGGAACTGGGTCGATGCGGATCAGAGTACAGGCAGAATAGTATCCATACCTAATAGTTATGTGTTTCGACAACCCATTTTTAATTATACAAAAGAGTTTGAATATATTTGGAATGAAATTCCTATCTTGGTTACATTTGAAAGCAACTGGAGGAAGGGCAAAGATATAATCCTTGCAACAGCGCAGGAGAATGCGGATGAAACACGGCAGGCCATGAATAAACTGATTGAGAAAATGTCTGACCGGTACATGGTGCATTACAGCAAGTTAACTCCCGTCGTATATACGAGGATTATGGACTGCGGGGTATTACTTACTTTGCGTTACCTAACAGATGCGAAAAAAAGACGCACGTCAGCGGATAGCATTACACAAAAGATTCTCGATGCGTTTCAGCGCTTACCTGATATAGACTTTGCATATCCTACTACCCGGTTTTACCAGATGCCTGGAGAAGAGAAAAAATGAAGAGAAAATATATATAAACTTGTTAATTTTATAGATAATGTTAAGCAAGTTTTTCAAATCACAATAAGCAAATAACAAATCACAAACAAATTACAAGTTTTAATTACCAAAATTACAATAAGAATTAAAGTGATATGATGTTTTGTTAATTTGAATTTGTGATTTGTATATTGTTTGTGATTTGGTGATTGTAATTTGTTATTTCTATTTTAAATGTACATTTTAAAATCACATATTGTATTATTGGCAAAAAAAATGATTAAAAAAACCACAGTTTGATGCCGATTAATATAGGTAGATGTGAATAATGGCAAGGTATATAGAAAGTAGGTAATCGGTAGCTTTTAACTGTGGCTATTTTTTTGTTTTCTAATATATTGAAAAAGGAATAAAATGAAAAAAAGAATTTTTATTTATTTATCTATTTGTGTGGTATTGGCAAGTAGTTTGTTTTTAACGGGATTAAAGGAAAATGTAGGCTCTAAATACAAATATCCCGAAAATAATATTATTTTAATTTCTATCGATACATTACGGGCTGACCATCTTGGATGTTATGGTTATCACAGAAATACCAGTCCAAATATAGACCGTTTAACCGAGGAGAGCATAGTTTTTGATAATACATTTTCACATATTGCTTCAACAGTTCCGTCTCATATGACAATGATAACTTCCCTATATCCTTCGATTCATGAGGCATATCAGCTTAGTGCAAAGGTGATGGAATATTTTGAGTTATCTAAATCAATAGTGACACTTCCACAGATTCTTAAGAAAAAAAAATATACAACCGGAGCATTCGTATCACTTCCTGACGGCCATGGCTTTGGCAGAGGAGTTGATATGTTTAAAGATTGCGACTTGGTGCAGTGGTGTACTGTGGGAGAGGAGAAGAAAGAACCTTTTTTTTCGGATAATGAGTTGTTTGAATGGATTGAGGAAAATAAGGATAAAAAGTTTTTTTTATTTTTCCATACATATTCAGTTCATGACCCGTATATTTCGCCGGATTATGAATTATTTTCCGCTGACTATGACGGAGATATTCCAGACACATATGATGATTGGAAAAAATTAGATTTGGCTGAAATTTCTTGGCAGGATAAACTTCGCAAATCAAATCCACCGAGTGATGAATATCTAAGAGACATACAACATCTTATTGATCTCTATGACGGTTGTATAGCATATACCGATAGGCAGCTTGGTTTTTTGTTTAAAAGGTTAGAAAAACTTGATTTATTTAAAAAATCTATAGTTATTCTTACAGCCGATCATGGGGAGGAATTTAATGAGCATGGAGGGTTGGGGCATGGCGCGTTGTGGCGTGAACATCTTCACGTACCTTTAATAATTAAACTGCCTAATAATATAAAAAAGAGAATTAGAAGCGATGTGGGATTAATTGATATTGTACCAACTGTTCTTGATTTAGCCGGGATTAATTTCAAGCCTAAAAAATACTCATTCCAGGGAGAGTCGCTCCTTGGGGCAATAAAAGGAAGACCTAATATTCGTGATATTTATGCAGAATTTGCAGGACGCACAGGGCCTAATTATAAGAAGGATTTAGCATATTTCTTTTCATTAAAGACTAAAAAGTGGAAATATCTGGAGTGTGAGGATGGAGGGAGCAATTTGTTTAATATAATTTCTGATCCAGAGGAAAAAGATAATGTTATTTTCGATTATCCTACGGTTTCACAGACTATTATTCAAAAGTTACGCAACATTAATCAAAATAATAAGAAGTTAAGAAGCAGGTTGAAAGTAAATAAAACCACTTTTACTATCCATGATGAAGCCCTAAAGAGGTTAAGAGCTTTGGGTTATGTTAACTAGTACTTTTAGGGTTAAAGTGTAAGAATACATTCAAGAAAACGGTTTAGTCCTTTAGTAGCCCCACGTAATAGGTATATATCAATGAAAATATTTAAGAATGTCTTCTTTATCGGCATTGTTTTTTATTTTGCTAATATTGGCCTGGACAATATACCTTCCTGTTATGCATACGAAGATTTTAAAACACTGATATCTACCGCCGAAGAGTATGCCTCAGGGGGGGAATATGAACTGGCCTTTGATGAATATGAAAAGGCATTATATATTAATTCAAGTGATAGGCGTGCGGTTGACGGCTTGAATACTACATTTGAGTCTTTAATGGCGCAGTATAACAGGCCGAACTATTTCTCGAATAAAGAAAAAATCAGACGGGCTCAAAATTATCTTAAAAAAAGTAAAAAAATATATAATTATTTTTACAAGAAGCCGATTCATAAATTTTATATAGTCTTTGGATTACTAATTTTTATAGTCATTTTTGCAGATAGTATTTTTTATAAAATTTTTAAGAAAAAAGGACTTCCTTTATCTTCAAAAAGGCGTTTTGTTTGGCTAATAAATATTTTAATTATAATTTTATTGCTCTCTGTGCTTATCCC